>NZ_JAVLAZ010000176.1:0-1976 GCF_031581315.1 Thiohalophilus sp. | reverse complement strand
ATGAGGCGGCATTACTGGTGCCGCTGACCTTCATGGTCATCATCGGCACCGTGGTATTGCAAAGCGCCACCTCGCGACTGTTTGCCACCTGGCTGGGCGTGGCCGAACCGGAGCCGCGCGGCTTTCTGATCATCGGCGCCAATCCGGTGGCGCGCACCATCGGCCAGGCCCTGCAGGAGCAGGAGTTCAATGTGTTGTTGACCGACACGACCTGGGAGAACATTCGTGCCGCCCGCATGGCGGGCCTGCCCACCTATTACGGCAACCCGATTTCCGCCCACGCCGATCAGTGCCTGGATCTGGTGGGGATTGGTCGCATGCTGGCTCTGTCTCCCATGGCCGATGTCAATGTACTGGCCGGGCTGCGTTTTCGCCGTGAGTTCGGTTCCGGATCGATCTATACGCTGCAGACCGCGCAGGAGAAAGATGCCCCCGACAAGCTCATCGCCGCCGAAGAGCATCGCGGTTACCGGTTGTTTGGCGAGGCTATCACCTTCAGCAAACTCTCCAGCCTGATCAGTCAGGGCGCCGAGATCCACGACACCCGGCTGAGTGACGATTTCAGTTTCGAGGATTTCAAAAACAAGTATGGGAAACGGGCTACGCCGCTATTTGCCATTGACCCGCGTGGCCGGATTCAGGTGTTTGTGGTGGATGGCAAACTGGCGCCGGATACCGACTGGGTTCTGCTCAGCCTGATCGAACCGAGCGAGGAAGAAAAAGCCAGAGCGCAGGAGGAAAAAGAGAAATAGCGCCTTGAATGATTTTTTCACCACGTCCCGCAGGCCGGAACAAGCGCAGCGGTTCCGGCAAAAATATCGAGCCGGTGGTGAACAGGCATGAATATCCTCAAATCCGATTCAGTTATAATCCCTCCATGTGTCATACGATTTTCCCATCATGTTGATAACCGTCAGCCAGCTGCTGGACGCTGCCCATCGACGCCTGCAGGCGGTGTCCGATTCGGCGCGCCTGGACAGCGAGCTGTTGCTGGGCCAGGTGCTGCAACAATCCCGGACCTGGTTGCATACCTGGCCGGATAAACCGGTCGAGGCAACACAACAACAAACTTTTGAAGCTCTGCTGCAACGCCGGCTTGCCGGCGAGCCCATCGCCTATATTCTGGGCGAACAGGATTTCTGGTCATTACGTTTAGCGATCTCGCCGGAAACTTTGATCCCACGGCCCGATACCGAGCGGCTGGTGGAACTGGCACTGGAACGCATACCGCCGGAAGCCGACTGGTTGATTGCCGATCTGGGCACCGGTAGCGGTGCCATTGCCCTGGCACTGGCCGCCGAACGCCCGCGCTGCCGGATCCTTGCGACGGAACTATCGAACCAAGCGCTTGATATGGCACGGGCCAATGCCGCACGTCACCAGTTGAACAATGTGCAGTTTATCCAGTCCGACTGGCTGAGCGGGATTCCGAACTCGCAACGCTTCGATATGATCGTCTCCAACCCGCCGTATATCTGCGAGGCCGACCCGCACCTCAGCCATGGCGATGTCCGTTTTGAACCCCAAAGCGCCCTGACCGCCGGCGCCGACGGTCTGGACGCCATCCGGCTGATACTCGAGCAGGCAGGCCCCCGTCTGCTGCCGGGCGGCTGGCTGTTACTCGAACACGGCTATGATCAGGGCGAAGCAGTGCAGCAGCTGTTACGTGCGGCCGGTTATGGCGAAGTGGCTGATTTTATTGACTACGGCGGCAATCCGCGGGTGACCGTCGGCCAGCGACCCGCCGGGTAATTCAGCAAACGCTTATTTACAGGTGAGCTATTGACCCCTTCGGCGATCGGTTTAGGATAAAGGACGTGTGAACAGGTCAGCAGGCATGCTGTGATCAAGCAACGCGATATTATTTTTCATACCCTGCATCCCGAGCCCAATCCGGCGCGTTCCGCCGCCCTGTTGCTCAATGACGTCGACGGCATCCAGCATGTCGAGGCCCCGACCGATACCCGCCTGATGGT
>NZ_JAVLAZ010000182.1:0-1691 GCF_031581315.1 Thiohalophilus sp. | reverse complement strand
CCCACGCACCATAAGCTGCAAACTGCCATCTGCGACTGCTAACTTTGTTTTAACTCAGAACTCAGAATTATTGTCCGGATCGGTTTCCTGATCGATGAATTCGTCCGGCAGTTTGCGATCGCCGGGGATGCGGTGGCTTTCGCTGGCCCATTCGCCCAGATCGATCAGCCGACAGCGATCGCTGCAGAACGGGCGCCATTTTGACTCCTCGGTCCAGGGGACCGATTTACCGCAGGTGGGGCATTTGACGACGGTTCGTTTCACAGGTTGCAGCAGGTGAGTTGAAAGTCGACGGTCGTGTCCATCTGCACCGGTCGGCCGCTGTCACCGGGGCGGACAAAGCGAATACTGAAGCGGTGTTTGCCGCCGCTGATCTCCGGATAACAGTCGGCCTTTTCATCCAGGGTCACGCGCAGCATCTGTGCCGGGCTCTGGCTGTCGAGACTTTGCTGGTAAAAGCCTTTCTCGGCCTGCAGATCGCGGGCGTCGGCGGATTCGCGCAGGATACCCAGAATCAGGCTGATGGGCTTGTGAATGGCGTTAAGCTCTTCATACCACTCTTCGAGTTTGGCAATGCGGATTTCCGGATCCTGTTGCAACCAGAAGTGATAGCCGGGCAAATCGAAACTGCAGCTGCCGGCGGTGATGGTGCCGCGCTGGCGCAGGTTGGAGAGCAGTTCGTTGTCGCGCAGCCGATGGCCGGGCTGGCCCTGCAGGGTATGCAGTTCCTTCTGGGTCGCATCCAGCTGGGAGAGAATGGTATTGAGTTGCTCGCGGTCCACGCCGGGCATGTCGCGCAGGCGGGAGAGCGCGGCATGGAGCCGATCCAGATCCTTGAGGATTTCTGCCTTGAGTTCGCCGCGCGAGACGATCTCCAGGATATCAATCAACGCGTTGACTGTGGCGCGCGAATCCCAGACCGAGAAACCGCGCAGGGTGTAGGCGGCCTGTTTGAACAGATGTTCAAGCCGCAGGTAGGTGCGGATGCGTTCGTTCAGGGGTTGCTCGTAAATGATCGGGTTATCCACGGGTGAGATGAAGCGCTTGTGAGTATGAATGTGGGGTTATCTTACTGGAAAGCCCCGGTGACGAAAACGGGTCAGTCCGAGGTAGTGCCGGCCAGCGCCAGATATTTTTGATGCAGCCTGTCGATCTGTTCCATGAGCCCATCCGGCTTATTGCTGTTGTCCACCACATCATCGGCCAGAGCGAGACGTTCCGCCCGGGAGCTCTGGCTGGCCAGGATCTGCTCGACCTGTTCGCGCGACAGTCGATCGCGGGCCATGGTGCGACGGATGCGGATATCCTCATCCGCATCCACCACCAGCACGCGATCGACAAACGGGTAGTCGCCGGTTTCTGTGAACAGCGGAATCACCACCAGACAATAAGGCGCTTGCAGAGTATCGATTCGCCGCCGCACCTCCTCGCGAATGCGCGGATGGAGTATCTGCTCCAGGGTCTGACGTTGCGCCGGATTGGCAAAGATCTTCTCGCGCAGGCGTGAGCGATCGAGTCGGCCGTCGGGGGTGATGACCTCGTCACCAAAATGTTCGACGATCTCCGCCAGCGCCGGCTCGCCAGGGGACGCCAGTTCCCGGGCAATTACATCGGTATCGATGATTGGCACACCGTGGCGGGCAAAGGCGTCGGCCACGGTCGACTTGCCGCTGCCGATACCGCCGGTGAGT
>NZ_JAVLAZ010000157.1:0-2723 GCF_031581315.1 Thiohalophilus sp. | reverse complement strand
CTCTCGTTGTTGCTGTTGCACGCCGTCATTGGTTTGCTGGGTTACCTGGGACATCTCCTCGGCGGCAGTGGCCAGCTGGGTGGTGGAACCGGCGACCTGTTGCACGGTGAGACGGACCTTTTCGGCAAACTGGTTGAACGCATCGGACAGACGGGCGACCTCGTCCTGGCCATTCACCGGCAGACGTCGGGTCAGATCGCCTTCGCCCCGGGCAATGTCGGTCATCGCCGCGGCGGCATTGCGCAGCGGGCGTGAAATCGTGCGACCGATATACAGGGCAAATGCCAGGGCCACGGCCAGGGCGATGGCGCTGGCCAGCAGAATCAGGTTGCGGGTTTCGGCCAGGGCACTGATGTTGTGACTGCGATCCATAGCGATTTCGAGCACGCCGACGGGGTTGCCACTGAAGTCGTTGATAACCCGGCCATACACTGCGTAAGACACGTCAGCGTGGGTGGTGTTCATCACCCGGGGTTCACCGTTATAGGCGGCCTGCAAGGCCGGTTCGCTGAGCAGGCGGGTTTCGCCCAGTGTGGAACCGAAGGTCTGAAAATCCCCGTTGTTGTTCAGATGCAGCGCGATATCGACGTCATACTTGGCCTTGAAATTGTCGAAAAACGGCTGACCGAAGGACATGCCGAATTCCACCGAGCCGATATGCTCGCCGCGGGCGAAAACCGGGCTGATGCCCCGAATACCGAGACCGGCGACCCCTTTTTCCAGCCCCTGCACCTGCTGACGTTCCCGATTGACCGCCAGGACCGTCTTACGAAAACCGGAGAGATCGTCACCGAATTTTTCGGGTTTGTGCGCGCGCAAAAAGGAGGTGGCCGGCGGCCGATGGAACTGGAACTGGCGCACGGCATACTGCTGTTCGAGGGTTTTGAACAGCGGTACGGTAATCCCGGCGAGCGCCTCGCGGTTACCTGCGGCGAAATGCTCCTGCATCGAGGGCAGGGAGGCCATGCTGACACTCAGGGCCTCGGCCAGCCGGCCTTCCGAGGCCAGCTCGGCGTTGGCGCTTTCATACAGGCTGCGCAGTTCGCGCTGCTCCGCCTGGCCAACGATGTCATTCACCTTGGTGAACATGACCGGCAGGATCATGGCCAGGACCAGGACCAGGACCAGAATAAAGCCGAGCCGCAGTCGGGCTCCGATAGAGAGTGTGTTCAACATGACGTGCCTCGAGCAAAAAACAGGTTAATGGATGTGCCCGGGTTAATCGGTTATGTATTAGCAAACTTTAATATAAAAATGATTCTTATTCGCAAAAATAGACATTCTATTTGGAGGGGTTTTGACCACAACCCGGTGAGTGGGTTGTGCGGTTCGTAGTCAATTCCGCCTGTCTGCTAAGATGGCCATCGATTATTAGCGGGAGTCGAACATGAGTGAAAAAGTCGCGGTTCTGGTCAACGGCCAGGAAACAATTGAATATGACCGCAACAAAGCGCTGAGCGATCTGCAAAAACAGTATCTGGATAAAATGGACCGGGAGATGGATCAGGGGATAGAGCTGGCCGGGGAGCGCATCGAACAGCCGGATCAGACCCAGCGCGCCAAGTATGTGGCCAATGCGCTGCTGGAGTCGATTCAAAGTGATAATGAGCCGCGTATTGCCGCCACCTGTTCCTACCTGGCCGAACGTCTGCCGGAGTTAAAACAGATTCGCGCCGATCTCAAGGGCGAGAGCTTCAGTATCGACCTGGTCTTCGATCGCCCGCACGAGAATCAGGTGCGCGTGGATTTTGATCCCGGTGCCGGCAAACACGGTTTTCACTGAAGTGGCGATAAACTTGTATACTCTAAAAAAGACCGTGTACATCGGTACTTCGGATAAATAGCAACCTCTTCCAAATATAATTAGAGCGACCCTTGATGAAGCAGTTACTGATTGAACTTAAACCGTTGCGTATTGTGCTGCTCCTGTGTGCGTTGCTGACGGTTATCCTGCAGCCGGAACCGGGAGCCTCGCCGGTCTATCATGGCTGGGATGTGGTTTCGACTCTGCTGATCCCGGTACTGGCCCCATTGATGTTTATGTTGTTGATGCTGGATGCCCTGATGACCACCATGCTGCGCAGTCAGAGTACCGGCGAGGAACGGGCGCGCTATGGTCGGGTACGCAATACCGTGCTGACGGTGGGAGTTCTGGTGTTGCTGGCCTGGCTCCCCTATTTTATTGCCCTGATGAGTTAACGGAGCCGGACATGGCGCTTTTAGTGCAGAAAACGGATGACAGTGCCGGCATTAAACTGCCGATCGACAAACAGCGGATCAGCATTGGCCGCAATAGTGAGAATGACATTAGTCTGGAAGATGAGCTGGTCAGTAAGGAACATGCCGTCATCGAGGTCATGGCAGCGCCGGATCAAAGCGGACAGATCGAGTTTGTACTCCAGGACCTGGACTCCACCAACCGTACCTACGTCAACGATCACCCCGTAACCCTGCACAAGTTACGTCATGGCGATGTGATACGGATCGGCATCAACCTGTTCAAATTCGTCGATGAAGCCCGCGAGGATACCAAGGAAACCGCCCAGCTCTACAAAACCTGGATCCCCGGCGTGTTCTACACCGGCAAAAAGAAAAAACAGGCGAAGAAAAAAACGACAAAAAAGAAACGCTGATCTTCGGGGTCCGGTTAACCTGGCAGAGAAAAGATCTCAACGCAGAGGCTGAAAATAATGTTGAATTTTGAATGATGAGTTCTGAATTGT
>NZ_JAVLAZ010000165.1:0-2363 GCF_031581315.1 Thiohalophilus sp. | reverse complement strand
GCGTAGCGGAGTGAAGATGAATCGGCGCAGCAGCACGAAGATCAGGATCAGGGCGGCGATATTGAATCCGGCCAACATGGTCCCTGCCCAGTAGTTCTGGTTGGAAATCTCGCGTACCTGTTCGGTTTGTGCCGCCGTCAGGCCTGGATTTCCCTCAGCCGACGCGATGCTGCCTGCCGGGTCGCCCAGGATCGCAATCATTTGCTGGTGATTGAGGTAGGCGTCGCCGAATTTCAGCGCAGTGAGTATCACGAGCAGGCCGATGGCCAGCGTCAGCCAAGTCACGAAGCTGACGTTGGCCAGACTGCGTTCCTTCGGCAACTCCGCTGCCTTGTTCTCGCTGAGCTCACGATAGAGCTTTTCCGCCTTGCGGATCTGCTCGTGGCTGGGCTTGGTGCGGATCGACTGGTAGCCGACGATCTCGTCGCCCTTGTAAACCGGGGTGACGTAGGCCATGACCCAGTAATGATCGCCGTTCTTGCAGCGATTCTTGACCATGTTCCGCCAGACTTCGCCTGCCTTGACGGTCTGCCAGAGGTCCTTGAAGGCGGCCGGCGGCATGTCGGGGTGCCGGATGACGTTGTGGTTCTGGCCGATCAACTCGTCCCATTCAAAGCCACTGACCTTGAGGAAGTCCTTGTTGACGTAGGTGATCTTGCCCTTGAGATCCGTGGTGGAAATCAATTGCCAGTCGGACGGATAGTCGAAATTCTTCTGGGTGACAGGGAGATTGACTTTCATCGAAGCGTTCCGTGTTTTTTGTCGCTTTTCCGGGGCTAAAATTAGCTTCGGCTGATCTAACTATCGGGCGGGCCGAAAAAAACTTGAGGCCTTGTGCCAAGCTTTTACATCGCTTTGCTAACAATTTTTTTCGCCTGTGCCTCGGGGCGTGAACTGTTTGTCGCGAGGGCCTGAAATTGCTTTCAGGACGCGCTCCCTGCGGGGATCCACCTTCCGGTGACAGCAGGTCATCTGACGACATCATAGCTATACAATACCTGTACAACAAGTGCGCTCGGCTAATCTAATTAGGCCTGCTTGCGGGTAGGAAAATAACAAAGAGATACGCCTGCGTTCCTGTAACTTCCTGTTTGTTTAATGCTCGGCACGAGCATCTAAACTAGGACGTTAGAAGTGAGAGGAACGTGGGCTTGCTTTCGAGCGGCGCGTCGCTTGCTTGAGAAAGGCTTGAAGGCGGGGCCATTCGCTGTCGAGGTGACGGCTGAGGTCGTGTTCCCCGTCCAGCAGATGGAGGGTGGCGGGCGTGTTGCCCCGGCTGGCAAACAGACGTTGCGCATCAGAGGCGGGGATGACCGGGTCCTCTCGACCATGCACCAGCAACACCGGGCATTGCACCTGGGGGAGGGTGTGAATCGGGGCGATCTCGTGGAACCGGTGGCCGATCACGCGCTCGACGTAGCGCAGGACATACCAGCCCAGGGGGAAGAACGGTATACCCTTGCTGGCCAGCCAGCGGCGCATCATCTGATCGGGGTGGGCAAAGGTGGACAGACTGACCACCGCGGCGATGTCGTGGCGCCGTGAGGCAGACAGCAGTACCGCGGCCGCTCCCACGGAGTGCCCCATGAGCACGACCGGGGCAAGTTCCCGCCCCGCTCGCTGGCGTACCCAGTCGATGGTCGCATCGGTGTCCTCGGCAAAGCGCGGCATGGACGAGAAATCATCGGCATCGCTCTCGCCATGATTGCGAGCGTCGAACAGTAGTACATCCCAGCCGGCCGTCTGGAGTGGGCGGGCCAAGGGCAGCATGAGTTCCCGATTCGCGCCCCAGCCGTGGGTGATGATCACCACGCCTGTTCTCTTCTGCCCCGGCAACCACCAGCCAGCCAACCGTCGGCCTCGCTGTGTGGGGATCGAGATGCTCTCTCCGGTCACTCCGTGCGAGGCAAGGGTCTGACGGATCGGCTCACGCGGTGCGGCAAGGCTTTTTCGCAGCCGCCGATGAAACAGATGCATCACTGTAGCCAAGAGGGCTATGGCCGCGACAGATGCTAGCCAGACTGTCATGAAAGGCACAGCGGGTGATCCGCCCTGAGTGTGGTTCCCTGCAGCGGACAGAGCATGGCCTGCCGGTCAGTCCGCCCGTTCCAGCCGACGGATTCGCTCTTCCAGGGGCGGGTGGGTATCGAACAGGCGGGCACCGCCGCCGCGGAAGAGAAAGGCGTGATTCATCTCGGCGGCGCCCTCGGCTTTCACCTGCGAGGAGGCGCCGCCCTGGAGTTTCTCGAAGGCGCTTTTCAGCCCCTCGGGGTAACGGGTGAACTGGACGGCCGAGGCATCGGCCAGGTATTCGCGCTGGCGGCTGACGGCCGCCTGCAGAATGCGGCCGAAGAGCACGGTCA
>NZ_JAVLAZ010000164.1:0-2383 GCF_031581315.1 Thiohalophilus sp. | reverse complement strand
TCATGCCCGGTCGGATCGAACCATTTGAGCTTGTCGTGTAAGGCGACCACCTCGCCGACGATGATCAGCGTGGGCGGTTTGATATCGTGGTTCTGGACCAGATCCGGCAGGGTGGCAAGTGTCCCGACGTGGACTTTCTGCTCCTGGCTGGTCCCTTTTTCGACCAGTGCAGCCGGCGTCCTGTCCTCCAGCCCATGCTTGACCAGGTTCTCGCAAATAGAACGCACACCGTGCAGCCCCATGTAAAAGACCAGCGTTTGCCCCGGATGCGCCAGGGTTGGCCAGTTGAGATTGATGCTGCCGTCCTTGAGATGACCTGTAACGAAAGTGCAGGACTGGACATAATCCCGATGGGTCAGAGGAATCCCGGCATACGCGGCACAACCGGCCGCAGCGGTAATCCCGGGTACAACCTGGAAGGTGACGCCCTCCTTCATCAGGGTTTCAATCTCCTCGCCGCCGCGGCCGAAGATGAACGGATCGCCGCCCTTCAAACGCAGCACTTTTTTCCCTTCTTTGGCCAGACGCGCCAGCAGTGTGTTGATATCCTCCTGTTGAATCGCGTGCTTGTTACGCTCCTTGCCGGCGTAGATAAACTCGGCATCGCGGCGCACCATATCCATAATACCCTGCGAGACCAGCCGGTCATACACCACCACATCGGCCTGTTGCATCAGGCGCAGCGCCTTGAAGGTCAGCAGATCCGGATCCCCCGGGCCGGCGCCCACCAGATACACCTCGCCTTGCAGTGACGGCGGCTGACCGCTGGCCACGGCCGCTTCCAGCAAGGCCCGGGCTTCATTCTCCTTGCCCGCCAGCAATTGATCCGCGACCGGCCCTTCCAGAATGGCTTCCCAGAAACGGCGAATCTCGGTAATCGAGCTGAAGCGTTGCTTGACCTTCTCCCGGTAACTCTCCAGCAGGCTGGCCAATTGGCCATAGGCAGCCGGTATGACGGTTTCCAGTCGCGAACGCAGCAAACGGGCCAGCACCGGAGAGGCACCGCCGGTGGAAATCGCAATCTGGACCGGGGAACGATCGATGATCGACGGCATGGTAAAGGTGCACAATTCCGGCGCATCGACCACATTGACCGGGATATTTTTGGCTTTGGCCAGTTCCGACACCTCGCGGTTGACGCTTTCATTATCGGTCGCGGCAATCACGACCATCGGCTGCTCAATGTCTGTCGGCTCAAAGGCACGCGCCAGGTACTCGATTTCCCCGCTATGCTGCTTCTCTTCGAGTTCGTGACACAGTTCGGGTGACACCACCGTCACTCTGGCACCGGCGCGCAGCAGCAAAAACACCTTGCGCGCGGCAATACCGCCACCGCCCACCACCAGACAGGGCCTGTCCCTGACATCAAGAAAAATTGGCAAGAATTTCATATTGGCAAGTCACTCACATTGCGATTGGTGCGCCGAATTCCGAATCAACCCCGGACAGAACAAAACGGTCAGCGCGAAAAACCGTGTAATAAACCGTTGAATTATCTGGGTATTTTACTATATATTGAAACAGAATGTATAACGCTTTCTGCCGACCAACCGTAGGTACCCCGTGGATAACACCAACAACAACGTCATCTGGCACCCGGCCACGATCGATCGCGAACAGCGCGAGAGCCTCCACAATCACAAAAGCGTGGTGCTGTGGTTTACCGGCCTCTCCGCCTCGGGCAAATCGACCCTGGCCCATGCTGTGGAAAAGGAACTTTACCGCCGGGGTTGCCACAGCTTCGTTCTGGATGGGGATAATGTGCGCCATGGCCTGTGCAGCGATCTGAGCTTTTCGCTGGATGACCGGCATGAAAATATCCGCCGCGTCGCCAATGTCGCCAAGCTGTTTATCGAAGCCGGTGTCATCGTCCTCACAGCGTTTATCTCCCCCCAGCGCGAGGATCGGGAAATTGCCCGCAACATGATGCCCCATGGCGATTTTCTGGAAATCTTCTGCGATGCACCCGTGGCCGTGTGCGAAAAGCGGGATCCCAAGGGGCTGTATCAGAAAGCCCGCGACGGCAAAATCCCCGAATTCACCGGCATCAGCTCCCCCTACGAAGCCCCCCTCAAACCCGAACTGCACCTCGATACCGCGGAACAATCCCTCGAGGAATCCGTTCAGGCCGTCATCGGACTGCTGGCCGAACGGGGGGTTATTAAGTGCTGAGTGCTGAGTGCTGAGTGCTGAGTTCTGAGTTCTTAGTACTTAGTACTGTTTGTTGTAGGAGGGGCTTGTAGCCGCGACTCGGGAAAAGCGGCGACCGTCGCCGATGGGTCGCCTCCCACAAGAAAAGGGGCTAGAGGCTAGGGGCTAGATCCTAGGACCTAGGTTCTAGCCCCTAGTAACTGATTTGGTCGGGACGGCAGGGTGAGCTGAA
>NZ_JAVLAZ010000072.1:0-12635 GCF_031581315.1 Thiohalophilus sp. | reverse complement strand
GGCCTTTTTTGCCCAGGGTCTTGCCCAGACGCGTGGCCAGCTCCAGCCCGCCGGCGCCGCCGCCGACAACAATAATATGATGAAGTTGTGACTCGTTCATGGTCCGGTTCCGTGGCTGACAACTGAGAGTGTAACATCCGGCGGGGACGACGGGGGTGCCGGCGGACAGTGTCGCTACGATTCGTTCGGGGGAAGAGTAAAACAAAAAAGCCCCCGTTAGGGGGCTTTTATGAGAGAATTGGTGCCGAGGAGAGGACTTGAACCTCCACGGGGTTGCCCCCACTAGCACCTGAAGCTAGCGCGTCTACCAATTCCGCCACCTCGGCTCAGAAGCCGCGCACTTTACAGAGAGTCACCGGGCTTGTCAATCACAAGCGCTGCCTCGAAAAATGACGCATAATTCGCCGGTGACGAAACACATCGCGTTACCGAATACAAAATAATGAGAGAAAGAAGATTCCATGACCCAACGTTCTGACAATCAAGACCCTTACGCCGAGCGCGAAGCCAAGAAATACGACAACCCCATCCCCAGCCGTGAATACATCATGGATCTGCTCGAGCAGTCCGGCCATCCCATGTCCCGGGAGGCCATTGCCGAAGCACTGGATTTGCACAGTGATGACGAACTGGAAGGACTGCGCCGTCGCCTGCGGGCCATGGAGCGCGATGGCCAGCTCTTATTCAACCGCAAGCGCGAATACGGCCTGATCAGCAAAATGGACCTGGTGAGAGGCCGGGTGCAGGGCCATCCTGACGGTTTCGGGTTCCTGATTCCCGACGATGGCTCGGACGACCTGTTCCTCTCCGGGCGCGAGATGCGGGTCGCTTTCCATGGCGATCGGGTGCTCGCCCGGGTGGCCGGCATCGATCGGCGTGGCCGCCGTGAAGGCGCCATCGTCGAGGTGCTGGAGCGGGCCCACAAGACCATCGTTGGCCGGCTGTTCATCGAAGGCGGCGTCGCCTTCGTGGTACCCGATAACAAACGCATCAGCCAGGACATCCTGGTGCCGAAGGAAAACCTCGGCCCGGCCGAACACAACCAGATTGTCAGCGTCGAGATCGCCCAGCCGCCGACCGCGTTTCGCCAGGCCGTCGGCCAGGTTATCGAGGTGCTCGGCGATCACATGGCCCCGGGCATGGAGATCGACGTGGCGATCCGCTCCCACGGCCTGCCACAGGTCTGGTCGCCGCAAACCGAGGCGCAGATTGCCGAACTGAGCAACCAGGTCAAAGAAGAAGACAAGCAGGAGTCGGACCGCGAGGATATCCGGCATCTGCCGCTGGTGACCATCGACGGTGAGGATGCCCGTGACTTCGACGACGCGGTCTATTGCGAACCTAACCGCAAGGGCTGGCGTCTGCTGGTGGCGATTGCCGACGTCTCCCATTATGTCGAGCCCGATTCGCCACTGGATCAGGATGCGGTGGAACGGGGCAACTCCGTCTATTTCCCCGAGCGGGTGATTCCCATGTTGCCGGAGATTCTCTCCAATGGCCTCTGTTCACTGAATCCGGAAGTCGATCGCCTGTGCATGGTGTGTGACATGCAGCTGGATAAAAACGGCGTGCTCAAGGGGTATACCTTCTACCCGGGGGTCATGTATTCCCATGCGCGGCTCACCTATAACAAGGTGGCGGGCATGTTGATCGACGAGGATGCACAGCTCTGCCGTGAATATGCCGGGGTGCTGCCGCATCTGCATAACCTCTACCAGTTATACCAGGCGTTGCGCCAGCAGCGCAGCAAGCGGGGCGCCATCGATTTCGATACCACCGAAACGCGTATCGTTTTCGGCGAGGATCGCAAAATCGAATCGATCGTGCCCACGGTGCGCAACGACGCGCACAAGCTGATCGAAGAGTGCATGATCATCGCCAATGTGGCCACAGCCCGCTTCTTGCTGGAACACAAGGTGCCGGCGCTGTATCGCGTGCATGAAGGTCCCAAGCCGGAAAAACTCGAGGCCCTGCGTGAGTTTCTCGGCGAGTTCGGGCTCAAGCTCGGCGGCGGCGACAGCCCCGACGGCAAGCATTTCGCCAAACTGCTGGAGCAGATATCCGAACGTCCCGATGCCCATCTGATTCAGACCGTGATGTTGCGCACCCTGCAGCAGGCGGTCTACAGCCCCGACAACGTGGGTCACTTCGGCCTGGCCTTCGATGCCTATGCGCACTTCACCTCGCCGATTCGCCGCTATCCGGATCTACTGGTACATCGTGCCATTCGCCATGTTATCAAACACAAAAAAGGCGGTTTATTACAACGCAAGAAGTTGCCGCCGTTTCGTTACGATCACGCCGCCATCGAAAACCTGGGTGAGCATTGCTCGCAGACCGAACGGCGCGCCGACGAAGCGACCCGCGACGCGGTCGACTGGCTCAAGTGCGAATTCATGCTCGACAAGGTGGGCGAGGAATACAACGGTACCATCAGCAGCGTGACCAGCTTCGGTCTGTTCATTGAACTCGATGAAGTCTTCGTCGAGGGGCTGGTGCACGTCACCTCGCTGGAGAACGACTATTACCATTTCGATCCCGCCCATCACCGGCTGATCGGCGAACGCCAGCGGCAGATGTTCCGCCTCGGCGATCGCGTGCGGGTCAAACTGGCGCGGGTCGATCTGGAAGAGCGCAAAATGGACTTCATGCTGCTGGAAAGCCTGACCGGCGAGACCTTCCATGGCGAACTGCCCGAGCGTGGCGGCAAGGGCGGCGGTCGCGGCAAGAAAACCGGCAAAAAAACCGCTGGTAAGAAGCGCAGCAGCAAAAAAGCTGGCAGCGACTCCGACGAGGGTGGCGGGCGCAAGAAGACCGGCAAGAAAAGCGGGAAAAAATCGACCCGCCGGCGCGGCAAAAAGAAAACCGACTGATCCCGGGCGCACCACGCCATGGCAGAGAAACACATCATCTTCGGCCTGCACGCGGTCGAGGCGGCGGTCAAACGTGACAGCGAGCATATCGAGCGGGTCTATCTGGAACAGGGGCGGCGCGACGAGCGGGCCCGGCAACTGGAAGGGCAGGTTCGCGCCGCCGGCGTGGCCCTGGAGCGGGTCAAGCGTCAGGTCCTGGATGAGCTGACCGACGGCCAGCGCCATCAGGGTGTGGCGGCCGAGGCGACGCTGCCGGGCCCCGGCGACGAGCGTCAGCTGGCCCGGATTCTCGATGATCTGAACGATCCCCCGTTTTTACTGGTGCTCGACGGCGTCCAGGATCCGCACAACCTGGGCGCCTGCCTGCGTACCGCCGATGCCGCCGGGGTGCAGGCGGTCATCGCCCCCAAAGATCGCGCCTGCGGCCTGACCAGCACCGTGCGCAAGGTAGCCAGCGGCGCCGCCGAGATCGTGCCCTTCATCCAGGTCACCAACCTGGCCCGCAGCCTGCGCGAGCTGCGCGAACGGGGTATCTGGCTGGTCGGCACCGACCTGAGCGCCGAGATCGACCTCTACCAGGCTGACCTGGCCGGCCCGCTGGCGCTGGTCATGGGCGCCGAGGAAAAAGGCCTGCGCCGCCTGACCCGCGAGCACTGCGATCAACTGGTCAAATTGCCCATGGTTGGGACCGTCCAGAGCCTGAATGTCTCCGTCAGTACGGGGATCTGTCTCTATGAAGCCCTGCGGCAACGCAGGGGCTAGGTTCTAGCAGCTAGCTGCTAGGACTCGCCCTGGGATCTAGCCCCTATCATCAAAGGGTAGGCCGGACAAAGCGCAGCGGTGTCCGGCAATCTGCCCGATACCGCTGCACTATATCGGGCCTACCTATATATCTGGATTGCAAAGCCCTGATCGCTCGAGTAAAATGCGCAGCCTTTAGTCAACCCGGCCAAAAAACCGGGATTCCTTGCTCCACCGCGACAGGCGGGGGGCTGCTAACCGAAAGGAAGAGATGTCGATGCGACACTATGAGATCGTGTTTCTGGTCCACCCTGACCAGAGTGAACAGGTTCCCGCCATGCTGGAACGTTATCGCAACCTGGTCGAAGGCAACGGGGGCAAGGTCCACCGGGTCGAGGACTGGGGCCGCCGCCAGCTGGCTTACTCCATCCAGAAAGTCCACAAGGCGCATTATGTTCTGCTGAACATCGAATGCGACCAGGCCACCCGTGATGAACTGGAAAGTGGCTTCCGCTTTAACGACGCTGTCATTCGCAACCTGATCATCCGCCGTGATGAAGCCGTCACCGAGCCGTCCCCGATGGCGAAGAAAGACGAGCGCGAAGAAGACAGCGAGCAAAGCGCTGCTTGAGCCCGACGTTAACCAGTTAAATTAAAGGAATCACATCATGGCCCGTTTTTTCCGTCGCAAGAAATTCTGTCGTTTTACCGCCGAAGGCATCAAGGAGATCGATTACAAGGATCTCGGTTTGCTGAAGGCCAATGTCACCGAAAGCGGCAAGATTGTGCCCAGTCGCATTACCGGCACCAAGGCCCGGTTCCAGCGTCAGCTGGCCACTGCCGTCAAGCGTGCCCGTTATCTGGCGCTGCTGCCGTACAGCGACTCGCACAAGAACTAAAAAACCGCCTGTTCGTGCGTCGCGAACAGAGGAACTGAAATGATGAAGTCGCTGGCAAGTTATGCCATGCGCGGTCCGCTGCAGGCCATCCTGGCGGTAACCGGGCTGGCCATCGCCTCGCTGCTGTTTTTCCCGCTGAGCTGGCCGTTGAGTTATCTCAGCGCCGGCCTGGTGGCGCTGGTGGGGCTAACCCAGGCCAGCCGCGAGAGTCTGTTGATCGTGCTGGGGGCCACCGCCGCCCTGGCCGTACTGGCCATGCTGATCGGTAGCCCGCACTTTGCCGTCGGCTATGCGCTGGTGGTCTGGTCGCCGGCCTGGCTGGCGGCCCAGTGGCTGCGCCAGCACGAGTCGCTCTCCCAGACCTTGCTGTTGTGCGGGCTGGTGGGACTGGCCGGCATCACCATTATGTTCCCGCTGCTGGGGGATCCGGCCCAGTGGTGGGGCGAGTATTTCAACCAGCAGGTGATCCCGGCGCTCAAACAGGCCGGCATCGAGATTCAGGACGAGGTCGCCCTGCGGGCGATGCTGGAGCAATCAGCCCGGCTGATGACCGGCGCCATGCTCACCTCGCTGGTACTGAGTGCGATCATCGGCCTGCTGGCCGGGCGCTACTGGCAGGCGCTGCTGTTCGGCAGCGCCAGTCCCGGTGAGTTTCACCAGCTGCGTCTGGGCACCCTGGCCGCCGGGGTGTCGCTGGCCATTGTGGCGCTGGCCCAGTTCGTGGGCGGTCTGGCCGGACAGTGGCTGGTCAATGCGGCCACCGTGGTACTGGGCGTGTTTTTGTTTCAGGGGCTGGCCGTGGGCCATGCTCTGGCCACCCGCAGCCAGAATGCGCAGGTCTGGCTGGTGGTGTTGTATATCGTGCTGTTTTTTACACTGCCCTATGGCGCGCTTGCGATCGCCATGCTGGGCATACTGGATAACTGGATTGAACTCCGTCGCCGTTTTCCCGGTGCGGTGGGTTAATCAACAAGTCACATCAAGCGACAGGCATTGAGGTCAATAAAATGGAAGTCATTCTGCTGGAAAATGTAGCCAATCTTGGCACCCTGGGCGACAAGGTCAACGTGCGCCCCGGTTATGGCCGCAACTTTCTGCTGCCGCAGAAAAAAGCGGTTCCGGCCACCAAAGAGAACGTCGAAATGTTCGAAGCGCGCCGCGCCGAGCTGGAAAAAGCGGCTGCTGAAGCCCTGAATGCGGCCAAGGCCCGCGCCGAAAAAATCGCCGAGTTGGGTCAGGTGATCGTCCGTGCCCAGGCCGGTGAAGAAGGCAAGCTGTTCGGCTCCGTGGCCGTGGCCGACATCGCCGACGCGGTGACCGCCGCCGGCATCGAGCTGGAAAAGCGCGAAGTGACCCTGCCCGAAGGGCCGATTCGCCTGACCGGCGAATACGAGGTCGAACTGCAGCTGCATCCTGAAGTCACGCAGTCCATCAAGGTCATCGTCGAAGCCGAGTGATCGCCGGCGGGCGGGGTCTTCCCGCCCGCAGCCGACTCTGGCACGCCTTTCGCAGGCCGCTGTCGTGCGGGTTGTCTCCCACTTATTTTCCCGTATCAATCCGTGCGCCGGATCTCCGATCCCGGTCGGGGTTGTGCTATGCTCAGGGCTTCCCGCCACGGGAGCGAGGGTTCGTTTCGATGACATTCTCCGGGAGCACCGCCCGTCCGCGGCCCCGGCCATGCTGGGATAATAAGACTAACCACCATGCCTGATGCAATTTACTCGGTAACCGCCACGGATCAGGCCACCGACGCACTCAAAGTGCCGCCGCACTCCATCGAGGCGGAGCAGGCGGTGCTCGGCGGGCTGATGATCGACAACAGCAGCTGGGACCAGGTCGCCGATCAGGTCACCGAAGAAGATTTTTACCGTCGCGATCACCGCCTGATCTTCCGCGCCATCGCCGCGCTGGCCCAGGAAAGCGATCCCTGTGACGTCGTCACCCTCTCCGAATGGCTGGAGCGCCATAACCAGCTGGATGCCGCCGGCGGCATGAGTTACCTGGGCGGGCTGGCCAAGAACACCCCCACCGCCGCCAACATCAAGGCCTATTCGGGCATCGTGCGTGAGCGCTCGGTACTGCGCCAGTTGACCCGCGTGGCCTCCGAGATCGGCAACCTCGCCTACAACCCTGAAGGGCGCAACAGCGCCGAAGTGCTGGATCAGGCCGAGAAGGCGGTGTTCGACATTGCCGAGCAGGGCGCGCGCAACCGTTCCGGCTATGTCGGCATCAAGGATCTGCTGGTCAAGGCGGTGGATCGCATCGACGCGCTTTATCAAAGCAGTGACGCCTATACCGGCGTGCCCACCGGCTATACCGATTTCGACGACATGACCTCCGGCCTGCAAAACTCGGATCTGGTTATCATCGCCGGGCGCCCCTCCATGGGCAAAACCTCCTTCGCCATGAACCTGGTGGAAAATGCCGCTATCAAGCACCAGGTGCCGGTGGCCGTGTTCAGTATGGAAATGCCCGGCGAGCAACTGGTGATGCGTATGATGTCCTCGCTGGGGCGCATCGATCAGCACAAGATCCGTACCGGCAAGCTGGACGATTCGGACTGGCCGCGCCTGACCTCGGCGGTGGGCATTCTTAACGAGGCGCCGATCTATATCGACGACACGCCGGGGCTGACCCCCAACGAGATCCGCTCCCGCGCCCGGCGCATCAAGCGCGAGCATGGCCTGGGTCTGGTCGTGATCGACTATCTGCAGCTGATGCAGGTCGGCGGTAATACCGAAAACCGTGCCACCGAGATCTCGGAGATCTCGCGCGGCCTCAAGGGACTGGCCAAGGAACTCAACGTGCCGGTCATTACCCTCTCGCAGCTCAACCGCTCGCTGGAACAGCGGCCCAACAAGCGCCCGGTTATGTCCGATCTGCGCGAGTCGGGCGCCATCGAGCAGGACGCCGACGTGATCGTCTTTATCTATCGCGATGAGGTCTACAATGAAGACAGCACCGACAAAGGCACCGCCGAGATCATCATCTCCAAACAGCGTAACGGCCCGATCGGCACCGCGCGACTGACCTTCCTCGGTCAGTACACCAAGTTCGAAAACTATATCTCCGGCGACAACTATCTCGAAGGGCCCGGTGCATGACCCGTGCAACACGGGCCACCATTAACCTCCGCGCCCTGCAACACAACCTGACCATTGCCCGCCAGCATGCCCCCGGCAGCCGGCTGATGGCGATCATCAAGGCCAACGGATACGGCCACGGCATGGTCGAGGTCGCCCAGGCCCTGGATGACGCCGATGCCTTCGGCGTGGCGTCCATCGACGAGGCGATCAGCCTGCGCGAGGCGGGCATCCCGCAAGCGGTAGTGTTACTCGAAGGCTTCGTCCGGGCCGACGAGTTGCGCCTGATCGACGGCTACCAGCTGCAGCCGGTGATCCATCATCCCGATCAGATCGCCATCCTGGAACAAACTCCGGGCCCGGCGCTGGATCTCTGGCTCAAGGTCGACACCGGCATGCATCGCCTGGGGATTGCCCCGCAGGAGACACCGGCGATGCTGACCCGCCTGCTCAACTGCCCGCGGGTCGCCAGTGTGCGGCTGATGACCCACCTGGCCAACGCCGACGATCGCGAGGACGACTATACCCTGGAGCAGATCCGCCGTTTCGAGACCCTGGACGATCTCAGTGTCACGGCGCGCAGCATCGCCAACTCGGCCGGCCTGCTCGGCTGGTCGCAAAGCAAAAGCGACTGGGCCCGCCCCGGCATCATGCTCTATGGTGCCTCACCCTTTATCAATAGTGTTGGCGAACAACAGGATCTGCAGCCGGTGATGACCCTGCGCTCACAACTGATCGCGGTCAACCGGCATGGGACCGGCGAACCCATCGGTTACGGCGGCAGCTGGCGCTGTCCCGAAGCCATGCCGGTGGGCGTGGTGGCCATCGGCTACGGCGACGGCTATCCGCGCCACGTGCCCAGCGGCACGCCGGTGCTGTTGGGCGGCAAGCGGGTGCCCATCGTCGGACGCGTGTCGATGGACATGCTTTGCCTGGATCTACGCGAATGTCCCGATGCCACCATCGGCGATGAAGTGATCCTGTGGGGCGAGGGGCTGCCGGTGGAGGAGATCGCCACTGCCGCCGGAACCATCGCCTATGAGCTATTATGTAAAGTGACATCGCGTGTCGATTTCGAGTACGTTCATCACTGAACCGTCAGCGGTTCGAACCCGGAGGCATTGCCATGAACGTTGCCGCCTACGCCCTGTATGACTCGCGCGACAAGGGGCGCTATATGCCGTTGTATGGCCTGCTGTCCGGCATGTTGCTGTGGCTGCTGGATGCGATGGTCGATGTCTATGTCTTGCAGGTGCCCCAGACCCTGGTCGAGAACCTGATCTTTCCCCCGTTGTTCGACATTGCGCTGCGCAGCGGCATCATCGTGTTGATGGTGACCCTGGGCGTGGCGGCACGGCGCAAACTCAAACGCCAGGAATCCCTGCAACAGGAACTGCTGGAATACAAAAACCGGCTGGAAGAGTTGATCGAACTGCGTGCCGAGGAAGTGCGCAATCCCTCCGACTCGGTCAACTCCGAGATTACCGTATTAAAGGATCGCACCCGCGATCTGGAAGAGATCGCCAGCATCGACGGACTGACCCGTTTTTACAACCGTCGCAAGTTCGGCGATCTGATCGAGTACGAACTGGCGCGCAAGCAACGCTATCATCACAGCCTGTCCCTGATCCTGGTGGATATCGATCGTTTCTCCGAGATCGCTGCCGTCCACGGTCAGGCCACCAGCGAACACGTCATCCGCAGCGTGGCTAACCGGATCCGTTCACGCATCCGCGCGACCGACATCCCCGCCCGCTGGTCCGAAGACGAGTTCGCCATTCTCATTCCCGAAACCCGCCAGGGCGATGCCCGGCGCCTGGCGCAGAAACTGGTCAAGTCCATCGATGGCACCCTGATCGACAACTTCGGTCTGGTGAGCATCAGCTGCGGCGTCACCGAAGCGCAGGTGCACGATAATGTGGAACTGTTCACCGACCGGTGTGTGGAAGCTGTGCGGCTGGCGCGCGAGGGTGGGGGGAACCAGGTGGAAGTGTTGTAACTTTCATTTTTTTATTCCCTCCCCTGCAAGGGGAGGGGTAGGGAGGGGTGATCAAGCATCCAGTTTCTACCTAAATGTTCGCCCTCCGGGCGAGCTTGATCTTGAAAGCGGGCTTTCGCACCACCGGACTTTATACCCTCCCCTTCAAGGGGAGGGCTAGGGAGGGGTGATCAAAATCTACTTCCTAAATGACCGCCCTCCGGGCGAGCTTGATCTTGAAAGCGCTGACCCGCCAGCGCGCCTCGGGTTCATTTCGTTGTAACGCGACAACGAAACGAACCAAAGGAAACGCGCCCGAAAGACGCCGCCGGTTCAGCCATTTCCAATGGCTGAACCGGTTCCCTGCGCTTCTCGCTCCAGTCGGGCTCGCCCGACGGCACATCCCTGTGCCGACTGGCGAGTGCGCGCCTTCCTGCGCGCACCCTTCGGGCTAATCCTCCTTCCACTGCGATGCTCGGCGTCGTCTAACGGGATGGGGAAACAGACTAGATAGGGCAGGGAAAACCCTGGGTCAGGGAAATTCAGGTTTTCCAGGAGCAGTATAGGCCGTTAGAATGATCTACACTTTGTCAGGATATAGAGCCATGCCTTGCTAGAACAGGATAGATATCTAAGTTATCAGGCTCCCACCCTTACATTCTTACATTGGGGAGAATAATAATGAGTAAAAAATTACCTGATATTCTGAAAATAGGTGACGAAGCTCGTCTAATTCCTGTCACTGCAGATTCCAATGGGGAGCAGCGTGCGGCATCAATTGCCCTGGCGGCAATGCGAGGGGTTTTTGAATTTCGCAAGGTGATGCTGGGCTCGGTAGGTGTGAGAGTTGGTAATCGTGCAGAGCTCGATGCCTGGACAGAAGTCGTATTCAAAGACAATGCGTCAATCAAAAATATAAAAGATAAGAAAGACAGACCTGACGGTTTGCTGGTTCTCAATACCGGTAAAAAGCAATGGAAAGCACTTATTGAAGCGAAAATTGGAAATGCCGAGGTAAATGAGGAGCAACTTTCCGCTTACCTACAACTGGCAAAACAAAATAACATCGATGCTGTAATCACAATTACAAATCAGTTTGTCGCGATGCCTGAGCATCACCCCGTCAAAATCCCGAAAACGTTCACCCGAAGTGTCGATTTGTATCATTGGTCCTGGATGTACTTGGTGACTCAGGCGACGCTGCTTCTGGATAGTGATGAGATCGAATCAGAAGATCAAAAGTTTGTTCTCCATGAGGTGGTGCGCTATCTGGGGCATGAAAAAAGCGGTGTAAATCATTTCACAAGTATGAACCGCGAGTGGAAAGATGTGATCGGGAAAATTAAAAGTAACGCGGCCCTGAATAAGTCGTCGGAGGGGGTCGAAAATACTGTCTCAAGCTGGCATCAGGAGCAGCGTGATTTATGTCTTGAGATGAGCAGAAAAATCGGTCGACCGGTGAAATTGCGATTGTCCCGTTCTCACCGAACCGATCCCCAGAAAAGATTGCGTGATGATGCCGAGAATCTGGTCAAACATAAGACCCTGAGCTGTGATCTTGAGATACCCGATGCGGCCGCCGATCTTAATGTTACCGCCGATCTGGCGACAAGGACGATAATATGTGCCATGCGATTAGGGGCACCGCAGGACAAAAAACGTGCAAGCGCAAGAACAAACTGGTTGATCCGGCAGCTTAAAAATATACATGACAAAGACATTTATATAAAAGCATTGCGGCCCGGTCGGGCGGAAGACACCCAGGCTCTGCTATCAGAAGTTTTGGAAAATCCTGACGTTCTGGACTCAAGTAATACCGATGTGGTACCGGCAGCATTTGAGGTCTTTTACATGGCGGATTTGGCGGGGAAATTCGCAAAGAACAAGGTATTCATAGACGAGCTTGAGAAAATCGTCCCGTATTTTTATGAGCTGGCAGGCCAACGACTGCAGGCGTGGGTTGCCCCACCACCAAAAATCAGAAAAACGGACCCGGCCCTAGAAAGTGAGGTAGTTAAATCTAATGAAAGTAATATGGAAGAAATTTCCGTTTCAGAGCCTGTGGCCGAAGAGAGTCGTCCGGTAGATGAAAATTATAATGAAGAATGAATGTTTACATTTAGGTTCCGGTAAGGAAAAAGGCAAGACTTGACCCCAGAGTTCCGTAAAACTATGAACCTCGAATTCACGCTTAAAACTTCGTTATGGCTGGCAGTATTGACCACCCTAATAGTTGTGTCAGCATATTTTTACAACTTTCACGGCTCCCTGTCTGATTCGCCGCAGGATTGGGCAAGTTTTGGAGGGTATATAGGCGGTGTTCTAGGTCCCTTTTTTGCGTTCTTAGCGTTTGCAGGGCTCCTGGAAACGCTCAGGCAGTCACGGTTGCAACGAGAACTTGAGGGGCTATTACACACAATCTATAAGTTTGAGAACGAACTCAACTATTGTAAGAGTTTGGCTGTAACGTGTGACAGCCCATGGGTTTGGGGTAATGATATTGGTGCTGCATCGGACATTAAAGAATTGCCTCTTCGAACACTATTGGAGAGCGACAGCATAGATTGGGAGCAACATTTAGAAATGTTGCGGGATGGTTTAGCTTTTCGAAAGCAAGCTGATGGGGTGTTGTTTCAAGACCGCGATATCTGGCTCAAAGCCAAATTGGCAGCAGAAGGGCTTTTTGACCATTTAGAACTATATCGGTCAAAAGGGGGAGAGCAAACGGTCTACGAGTATTACTACAGAGCATACGAAATTCCCAAAAGCCGACTTGCACAGTCAGATTGGCCGAGAGATTAACAAGCGGCTGCACAGCGACCTATAAACTTCGTGACGGGTCGGACCTTATCAAGTTATTGATAGATAATATCTATTTGTCAAAATCCGGCTAAAATCGCTGCTTAAACGGCGTATTTTGATAGGGAAAAGACGGTTCTAAGCTGCATCCTGAAAAAAGAGGGAAAGAAATGGACGAACAACAAGAAACTAAATGGATTTGTGGATTCTGGCGCCGGATCGGTGCGCTGGTTGTGGATATTTTTATTCTGGGTGTGGTGGG
>NZ_JAVLAZ010000071.1:0-12707 GCF_031581315.1 Thiohalophilus sp. | reverse complement strand
AAACAAAAAGCCCCGCAATGCGGGGCTTTTCTCTATCTTCGGTTCGACAACAGCCGCGTTTCAATAACGCCTTTTAAAGTGCAAGATACTGATGACGCAGCTCGGTGTTATCCAATACCTCCTGGGCCGAGCCATCGAACACGACCTGTCCCATATCAAGAATGACAGCCCGATCCGCCAGCTCCAACGCGGCAATGGCATTTTGCTCCACTATGATGGTGGTAATACCCAGTTCCTTGATATTTTCGACAATCTTTTCGATTTCCTTGACGATGACCGGCGCCAACCCTTCGTAGGGTTCATCGAGCAATAGCAGCTTGATGTCCCGGGCCAGGGCACGGGCCACTGACAGCATCTGCTGTTCACCACCGGAGAGCGTCGTACCCTCCTGATGGCGTCGCTCGCCGAGGCGCGGGAAATGATCATAGATACGTTCCAGTGACCAGCCGATGGGCTTGGCGATCTGCGCCAGCTTGAGGTTCTCTTCCACCGTAAAACCGGGAATGATACGCCGATCCTCCGGCACCAGGCCAACGCCGGCCTGCGCCGCCTGATAGGACTTCATGGTATGTAGCGGCTGATGATCCAGCCAGACTTCGCCATGGTGCAACTGGGGTGAACCGATCTGGGCGATAGTACGCAGCGTCGAGGTCTTGCCCGCACCATTACGTCCCAGCAACGCGACGATCTCCCCTTCACGCACATCGAAACTCACCCCCTGCACGATATAGCTTTCGCCGTAATAGGCATGCAGGTTCCAGCAGGAAAAAAAGGCGGGATCGGAGCCTGTACCGCGAACGACGTGTTTTTCGGCGTGATCACTCATGATGGGTACCTCCCAGATAGGCTTCCTGAACCCTGGGGTCGCCGCGGATCTCATCCGGCGTCCCTTCGGCGATAATCTGCCCCTGTGCCAGCACTGATATCTTGTCCGCCAGGGAAAACACCACCTGCATGTCGTGCTCGATAATCACCTTGGTCATCCCCCGCTCCTTGATGTGCTGCAAAGAGGCGATGGTCGCATTGGTGTCGGCGCGCGACATACCGGCGGTGGGTTCATCCAGCAAAAACAGTTGCGGGTGCTGCACCAGGCCCATGGCCAGTTCCAGGCGCCGCTTGTCACCGCGCGACATAGTGGCCGCGTGCATGTGCTTTTTCTCGAGCAGGTTCATTTCCTCAAGCGCCTGCTCCGCCTCGCGCAGAATGTCAGTCTCGGCATCCATGCGCACAAACGGATTGAGTTTGAACGAGCCATCGCGTGTGGCCAGCGCCGGAATCATGACATTTTCCAGTACCGTCAGATCGTGGAAAATCTCCGGTGTCTGAAACACCCGGACCACCCCGGCCTGATTGATCTCGTGGGCCGACTTGCCGGTAATAACCTCGCCATTGAATGTCACGGTACCGCGATCCGGAGCCAGTCGACCGATACAGACATTCAACAAGGTGGATTTGCCGGCACCATTGGGGCCGATAATGGCGTGAGTCTTGCCTTTTTCCACTTGCAGATTGACATCTTTAAGGGCATGCAGCCCGCTGAAGCTCTTGTCCACGTAGGCGATATTTAAAACGATATCTGTTGTCATGGCTCAGCCCTCCCCCTGTGAGCTGTCCGCTTCTTCTGACCGCTGCTTTCTGGCCTGCCAGCGTCTGGCGATACGGGACATACCATCCATCAACCCGCCGGGGAGGAAGATCACGATGATCATGAACAGGGCGCCGAGTGTCAGGTGCCAGCCTTCGCCAACAAAGGGATGAATAATGGTAACAAGAAAATTCTCGATAAAGCCCGGCAGAAACGAGAAGGCTTCATGCAAGGCGGACTCATTGAACGCGGAAAAAATATTCTCTGAGTATTTAATCAAAGCCGCTCCGATAATCGGACCGAGCAAGGTTCCCGTGCCGCCGAGGATCGTCATTAACACCACTTCACCGGAGGCGGTCCACTGCATGCGCTCGGCCCCGGCCAGGGGATCGGTCACGGCCAGAAGTGAGCCGGCCATGCCGGCATACATACCGGAGATGACAAACGCCCACAGCAGGTACGGCCGGGTATTATAGCCGGTGTATTGCATGCGGTTCTGATTGGACTTGATCGCACGCAACTTGAGACCGAAAGGCGAACGGAAGATCAGGACTGATATATAAAAGCCCAGTATCAATATGATCGCCGAAAAATAAAACGCCGCGTAGCCCTGCATCCCGATGCCAAACAGTGTGCCGATGGGTGAACCTTCATGAGTGGCTCCCAGCATATTATCGATGATGCGCGGATCGTCGCGCAGCACGCGCAGCCCGGTTTCACCGTTGGTAATAGGCGTCAGTACCGAATAGGCCAGTTTGTAACTCATCTGGGCAAAAGCCAGGGTGAGGATTGCAAAATAGATGCCGCTGCGACGGAGGCTGAGAAAACCGATCACCACCGCGAACAACCCGGCCAGCAGCGTGGCCAGGATCACCGCCGGAATAACATTCAGCGAAAGCAGTTTGAACGACCATACCGCCGTGTAGGAACCGACCCCGAGAAAGGCGGCGTGACCGAAAGACAGGTAACCGGTCAGGCCGAACAAAATGTTATAGCCGACCGCAAACAATCCGAAGATGGCAAACTTCTGCAGCAGATCGGGATACCCCGCCCCGAAGGGTTGCAACCACAACGGCGCCAGCAGGACCACGGCGGTGAAGCCCAGCATTAACAACTTGTCATTACGTGAAAGACTGAACATCTTCACCGCTTACTCCTCCATTACACCTTTCTGGCCCATCAACCCGCGCGGGCGAACCAGAAGCACTATTACGGCAATTAAATAAACAATGATTTGATCCAGGCCGGGCAATACCGACTTGATCTCATTCATGGAGGCAAAGGACTGGAGAATACCCAGCAGAAAACCGGCCGCTACCGCGCCGGGCAGCGACCCCATTCCGCCGACCACCACCACGACGAAGGACAGCACCAGAAACTCCATCCCCATGTGATAGTCCGGTGGCAGGATGGGTGTATACATTACCCCGGCCAGGCCGGCCACCACCGAGGCAATACCGAACAAAATGGTAAATCGCCGCTCCACGTTGAGTCCCAGCAAACTGACCGTCTCCCGATCCGACATGCCGGCACGCACCACCATGCCAAAGGTGGTATAGCGCAGGAAGGCGAAGACCAGTCCGATAACCAGCAGGGCAAACGCGAAGTACACCATCCGCCAGTACGGATAGGCCACCGATTCGCCCAGACCGAGCCAGGCACCAATCGGCGCGGCACCCGACAACATTTCCGGTGCCGGGGTGGGAATCGGGTTGGCACCGTAAAAGGTCTTGATCATCTCCTGAATCACGATAGCCAGACCGAAAGTCACCAGGATCTGTTCGGCATGCGTGCGCTTGTAAAAGAATTGATACAGACCGCGCTCGAGAATCAGGCCGATGATCAACATGACCGGAATAGCCAGGAAAATCGACAGGGGCACCGCCCAGTCGATGATCATACTGCCGGTATCGCCCCACCATATCTCCAGGTAGGGGACCTCCTTGTAGGCATCGAAGAAGGTGACGCTCTCATCCTTGACCTTCTTGGAGACAGTCAACAGCTGCTGGAAACTGACAGCGCAAAATGCACCCAGGGTGAATTTGGCACCGTGGGCAAAGTTGACCACGCCCAGACTGCCAAATACCAGGGTCAGCCCCAGTGCGATCAGGGCGTACGCACTGCCCTTGTCCAGGCCATTGAGGATCTGCAGTACTAATGCATCCACGTTAAATCTACCGATTTCGTTAAGCTGACAACGATGACCTGTCGGCTGATACCGGCAGGTCGCAAATAATCAGACACCGGCCCGTGAAACAGGGCCGGTGTCTCGGGGTAAGCTCCGCAAAAATTTTATTTGCAGCTACCCAGTTCCCCGCCAAAGATGGAGGGATCGTACATGACCTGCTCGGTCGGTACCTGTTTGACCACCTTCAACAGGTCAAACTGGCTGGAGGGGTTATCGTTACCCTCTACCACCAGCACCGGCTTGAAGCATTGATGATCAGCACCACGGTACAGCGTCGGGCCATTGCCCAGGCCATCGAACTGGAAGTCTTCCAGGGCACTGATCACCTCACAGGGATAGAAGGTGCCAGCGGTTTCCACGGCGTTGGCATACAGCAGGGTCTGCACGTAGCAGGTATGCGCCGCCTGCGACGGCGGGAAGCCGTATTCCTGACCGAAGGATTTGACGAAGGCCTGCGAGCCGGCATCCTCCAACGCCCAGTTCCAGTTGGTACTGCCGAGGATCCCCTTGATGTTCTCGCCGGCACCCTGTGCCATCAGGCGTGAGAACAGCGGTACCACGATCTGGAAGTCCTTGCCGTTAACCTGCTTGTCGCGCAGACCGAACTGCACGGCCTGGGTCAGGGAGTTGACCATGTCCTTGCCGTAGTGGTTGAGGATCAGCACGTCCGCACCGGAGTCCAGCACCGGGGTGATGTACTGGGAGAAGTCGCCCGCGCCCAGCGGCGTGCGCACGGTTTCAACCGTCTGCCAGCCCAGCCCTTCGGTGGCGTTCTTGATGGACTCTTCCTGGGTCCAGCCCCAGGTATAGTCGGCCGTCAGATGGTAGGCCTTGCGCTCTGTGCCGTAACGCTCCGCGAGCACCGGTGCCAGTGATTGACCGGACATGTAGGCATTGAAGAAGTGGCGGAAACCATACTTGCGCTTGTCCTTGCCGGTGGTGTCATTGGAATGGGTCAGACCGGCCATGAACATTACACCTGCCTCGTGACACAACGACTGCACGGCAACGGCCACACCCGACGAGGAGCCGCCGCTGATCATCAGGGCGCCGTCTTTTTCGATCATGCGCTTGGCCGAGGCACGCGCCGCGTCCGACTTGGTCTGGGTATCGCCGGTCACATAATTGACCTTTTTGCCCAGGATACCGTTGCCCTTCAGCGCCATCGGTTTCATGGTATTGAGCATACCGCCGTCGCCTTCACCGTTGAGGTGCTTGACGGCCAGCTTGAAGGCGCGCAGCTCGTCGGCCCCCTCGTCGGCATAAGGGCCGGTCTGCGGAACATTAAAGCCCAGGGTGATCGCCGCGGCTTTGCCGGGATTATTGACGAAATCCTGTGCCCAGGCATTGCGAACAAAAACGGTGGGCGCCATGCCCGCGACACCGAGTGCTGCCGTTGACTTGAGGAAGTCACGACGCTTGTTGTTGAAATCATCACTCATAGTCTGGTTCTCCTCCAGATGGTGTGGGTTGGTAAAATGTTTCCTCCCGCCCCGAGGTCACGAGAAATACCAGCGACGAGCCCCGGTGTGTGGCGATATTGCCCCGCAACTGTAGAGCCGCCTGTAAACTAAAGCAATAACTGTTTGATATAAAAGCCAATGCGCTGTAAATTAATGGCACAAATTTATAGCTATAATGTAAATAATTGACAAACTCTGAGAGGCCGTACCGGTCATGGCTGCAGGCGCGATAGGTTACAAGATCCGCGAGCGACGCAAGGAACGGGGTGTGACCCAGGCCGCCCTGGCCGGGGAGTTGGGAATTTCCGCCTCTTACCTGAACCTGATCGAGGCCAACAAGCGCGCGGTCGGCGGGCGGCTCGCCACCCGACTCGCCAGTGCCCTGGGCCTGGAGGTGGGGGAACTGACCGGCATCACCGAACAGCGCCTGCGCGACGATCTGCGTGAACTCGCCGCGGATCCGATACTGGGCCACATTGATCTTGAGGCCAACTACGCCGATCAAATCATCGCCCGTAATCCCAACTGGGCCCGCATGATTCTGGCGCTGTACCGCGCCTATCTGGACAGTAACCAGGCACTATCCCTGTTGAACGACCGCCTCAATCAGGATCCGTGGTTACAAACTACTATGCATACCATCCTCACCCGCATTACCAGCCTGCGCTCTATCTCCGAGATCCTGGTCAGCGACAGCACGATTGATCCGCAACAGCGCAACCGGTTTGAAACCATGCTGCATGATGAAAGCACCCGGCTAACCGACACGACCCAGGAACTGATTGCGCATTTTGAAGTGCAAAACAATCTGGATCCCTCACTGGCCGCTGCCGAGCAGGTTGACGATTTCATCATTGGCGAGCGCAACTACTTTCCGACATTGGAAGAAGCTGGTCTGCAACTGCGCAGAGAACTGGAGCGCCTCGACAGAAGCAACATCGACGCGGCTCTCCTGAAGTATCTCGAAGAAAAGTTTGCCATCCGAGTCCAGACCAGCGCTTATGAACAGTCCCATGCCACACTGTGGCGCAACCAGAGCTATTTCGATGAAAACAATCGGCTACTCTGTTTTCTGGCCAACGCACCACCCACCACACGGCGCTTTCAGACCATGCGGGTTGCCGCGCAACTGAGCTTTGCGGATACCCTGGAATCCCTGGTCGCCGATCCCAGACTGAGCACCGACGCCGCCCGGGACCGGGCGCGGGGTGCGCTCGCCAGCTACATGGCCGGTGCCGCGCTGTTTCCCTACGCTTCGTTTTTAGAAGATGCACAAACCCAGCGTTACGACATCGAGATACTGCGCCAGAAATACGAGGCCGGTTTTGAGCAGATCTGCCATCGGCTGATCACACTGCGGGCGCCGGGCGCCGAAGGGGTGCCATTTGCGTTTTTGCGCGTCGATCCGTCGGGGCATATTTCCAAACGCTTTCCCCTGTTTGGTCTCTCGCTACCGCGCTTCGGTCACGCCTGTCCGTTGTGGCCCGTGTTCAGCGCCTTCCAGACACCCGGCCGGGTGGTTCGTGAGCTGGGTGAGTTCCATAACGGCAACCGTTTTTTAATGATCGCGCGTACGGTCACCAAACGCGCCGCCACCTTCCGCGCCCAGCCGGTTATGTTCTCGGTAATGCTGGCCTGCGAAGTGCTGCATGCCGATCAGACGATCTATGCCGAGGGCATCGACCTGCGCGCGGCCGAGGCGGCCGTGCCAGTGGGATCAACCTGTCGCCAGTGCCAGCGACTCGACTGCCAGCATCGCCAGGAACCCCCCATCACCCCGGGGCGTGCGGTCGGCCATGCGCTATAAAGTGGCGAAATCCTATGCGAGAAAGAACGTGACGAAGCAATCTCTCTGGACTGGCATTCGGAGCGCTTATATAAGGCAGCGAGCATTCAAATCGGGTGCGGTTGCTGATAGATTGTGTTGACAGCATCCGCCCGGCCAAACGGGTGGAAAAAAGAAAAATGAGAATCGAATAATAACATTCTAAAAGGGAGGCCGTGCGTGAGCGGACAGATACTCATTGCTGAAGATGAACCTTACATCGTCGATGCACTCAGCTTTATATTGAGTCAGGCTGGCCACACGGTGACCGCCGAATCCGATGGCGAAGCGGTGCTGGAGGCGCTGCGCAAGACCCGGCCCGATCTGCTCATCCTGGATCTTATGCTGCCCGGCAAAAACGGATTCGAGATTCTCAAGGAACTCAAAGCCGGCAAGGAATTCACACAACTGCCGGTGCTGGTCCTCACGGCCAAGGGTCAGGCCAAGGATCGCGCCATGGCCGAGCAGCTCGGCACCGACGCTTTCATCGCCAAACCTTTTTCCAACGCCGAGGTACTGCAGTGCGTGGAACGACTGGTCGGACAGTCACAGAGAGCCGCGTATGATCACTAGAGCCCGAAAAAGTGCCGCATCACTCCTCGCGCTGGGTATCGCGCTACTACTGCCGCCGCTCGCGCTGATTTTTGCCAGGCACGTGACTCTATGGGGGATCCCGTTGCCTGTATTTTATATCTTCGGGCTCTGGCTGATATTGATCATCGGGATATGGTTGATATCGCGACAGCCGCATCCCGACTCCACCAGATAAGCACTTAGCACGACATGCTCAGTACCAACTTCGTCCTGCTTATTGCTCTTGCTTATGTGGTGGTACTGTTCGCCCTGGCGTTTTTCAGTGAACGCCGGGCCCGGGCCGGCCAGGATCGGCTGTTGCGTTCCCCGCTGGTGTATACGCTCTCCATTTCCGTCTATTGCACGTCCTGGACACTGTTCGGTGCTGTCGGCTCGGCGGCACGCAACGGACTGGAATTCGCCACGATCTACCTGGGGCCGACGCTGGTGTTCGTCGGCTGGTGGTTCCTGTTACGAAAACTGGTACGAATCGGTCATGCGTACCGCATCACTTCGATCGCCGATTTAATCTCCTCGCGCTTTGGCAAGAGCGCCGTGCTGGGTGTGCTGGTTACCTGTATTGCCGTGATCGCCGCAACCCCCTACATCGCTCTGCAGCTCAAGGCAGTAACAGCCAGCTTCGAAGTATTCAACCTGGCCAGTGACAACAGCGCCAGCGCATCCATCATTGCCGATACTGATCCGGGGTTTTGGGTGGCACTGACCATGGCGCTGTTCACTATCCTGTTCGGAACTCGCAACCTCGATGCCAACGAACATAACCCGGGCGTAGTGGCGGCCATTGCCTTTGAGGCGATCGTCAAACTGTTTGCCATTCTGGCCGTGGGTCTGTTTGTCGTATTCGGAATCGCCGGTGGCGTGAATGAGGTTTTTCAATTACCCACGGCCGAGCGCATCATTTATGACAATGAGCTGTTTGGCTGGCGCTGGATTAACATGATGGTACTCTCCGCCATCGCCATTGTTTGCCTCCCGCGTCAGTTTCAGATTACCGTGGTGGAAAATTCCGATGAGAACCACCTTCGTACCGCGGCATGGGCCTTTCCCCTGTACCTGTTTTTAATCAGCCTGTTTGTGCTGCCCATCGCTATTGTCGGCACTGCCCTGTTACCGCAAGGGACGAATCCGGACATGTTCCTGCTCACTTTACCATTGTCGGCCGATCAGGACCTGCTGGCGTTGCTGGCCTTTATCGGCGGTTTCTCCTCGGCCACTTCCATGGTCATTGTCTCGAGTATCGCCCTGTCCATTATGGTCTCCAATCATATTGTCGTACCGCTCATTCTGCGTATGCCGCGCCAGAATCTGGATACCAGCGGAGACATCAAAAACATAATGTTGATTACCCGTCGCATCTCGATCGCGGTGATCCTGTTGCTCGGTTATCTTTATTTCCATCTCAGCGGCGAATCCGATGCGCTGGCGGCCATGGGATTGATCGCCTTCGTCGGCGTCGCCCAGTTTTTCCCGGCCATGTTGGGCGTATTGTACTGGCGCAATGCCACCACCAAAGGAACTATCGCGGGACTCACTGCGGGCTTTGTTCTGTGGATCTATACCTCGTTCATACCAAGTCTTAGTGAAGCCGGCGGTGCGCTGGCCTCACTGGTCGAATACGGCCCATGGGGTATTGAGCTGCTCAAACCGCAGGCAATGTTCGGTCTGGATGGCATGGACCCGCTGGTTCATTCAGTGTTCTGGAGCCTGGGCAGCAACGCCGCGCTGTTTGTCCTGGTATCGGTGTGGACAACGCACCGGCCACTTGAAAAACTTCAGAGCGCGTTATTCATTGATGTATTTCGCAATCTGGTGGGCAGCGAGGCACAGGTAATGCACCGCCACGCAGCGATCAAGGATCTGTACAAACTCACCCAGCGCATCCTCGGCCCGGTGGAGACCCACAAGCTTTTTGAGGAACTCACGGGTGGCGAGCTGATCCTGCAACAACTCCCACCTCTGGGTGCCAAAGGCATCGCCACCATCGAGCGACGTCTGGCCGGTAATATCGGTGCCTCCACGGCTCATGCACTGGTCTCCCAGATCGCCACCGGCGAGACCATCAGTATGGATGAGATCATCAAACTGGTGGATGAGACCCAGCAGGTTGTCGAGTACAGCCATCGACTGGAACAACAATCAACACAACTGCAAGCCACCGCCGATGAGCTACGCAGCGCTAATCTGCGTTTGCAACAGCTTGACGCCCAGAAGGACGAGTTTCTCAGCCAGGTCAGCCACGAAGTCCGTACCCCCATGACCTCCATTCGTTCTTTCGCTGAATTATTGTTGAACAACGACACGCTATCCAGCGAACAATCCCGGCGGTTCATCAGCATTATTCATGAGGAAAGCCTGCGACTCACCCGTCTTCTGGATGAAATACTCGAAATGAGCCATCTGGAACAGGGCCATATGCTAATCGAGTCAGCGGCCATCAACCCGGAAACCATCATCGATCGCGCACTGGAGACCTGTCACGCTCTGGCAGAACAACACCGGGTAACGCTCATTAGCAGTGAACGCGCCACAATTGCACAGGTGCGCGGCGATGCCGAGCGCCTCTATCAAGTGCTCATCAACCTGTTAACCAACGCCATCCTGTATAACACCAACCCCCGGCCCTGGGTCAGGGTAGAGAGCCGAAACACTGGCAGTCATTATGAACTGGATGTCAGCGACAACGGGCCGGGTATTGCCGATACAGAACAGGTATTTGAAAAATTCAGCCGCGGGAGCCAAAACACCGCCAATCCTCACGGTAGCGGACTGGGCCTTGCCATCAGCCGCCGACTTGTTCAGAAAATGAGCGGTGAACTGGTTATCGTTAACAGCAGCGACCGGGGAACCTGCTTCAGACTGCGACTGCCGCTGGTCGACAAAGAAATTAGCGGCCATTGATATAAAGCGCCGATATGTAATATAGAATCAACCAGGCCCGAAAGGGCATAATCCGCTTCGATGACTACCAACGTCAAAATCAAACAACCCGAACAGCCCTGCAATGCGTGGTTTTTTCGAGCGATTTTATCTATCCAGAAAACCATCCCGCACTGTAACCGTTTACCTGTATTTACCCGATCAGCATATTATGTTTAACTTATATGATAAATTTACACCGGCACCTCATTATTACACTGCTACCGGAGACCCAGAATATGTTATTCCTAAAACGTCCATTATTGCTTGCCACCGCCTTCGCCCTGGTCATCCCCACGTTCAGCGCGCAAGCCGATGATGATATGCCTGAACACTTCGAGGGCGAACCGTCCAGAACACTGGAGGAAGCATTCAAAAACCTGGGCGTCTATAACAAGAAACTGGAAAAACTGCTCGATGGTGAGATGACCCCGAAGAAAATGGGTGAAATTCATATCCTCACGTATACTCTGGAAAATGCTCTGAAACGCATTGAGGACGACGTTGAGGATCTGGCCGAAACACTGGAAGAAGTCCACAAAGCCTCCGAACGGGCCGAGGACGATACCGTTATGGACAAAGGCAAAATCTATCTGGAAGAATCCGGCAAACTCATCAGGGAATAGAGAAAGTTGGCAGTCGCAGTTTGCAGCCGTAAGAGCGGCTGCGCCGCAATCGTTCGATTCTGACGTGCTTTATCGGGCCTGCGCCCCTCAACGAAGGGACGAAGCACGAGATACTTTGCCGGCTTGTGCCGACAGCGTGATTATTGAGTTTACTGCTTCTGGATTTCGTTCCTTGCTCCAGGCTGCTCAGTCAATGGACTGTTATTCGAAACACTTATTCAGTCCCATCAGATTACCATCAATAAAACGCAAATATCTCAGCGTGCCGTGTTCTGGTCCATATACCCCAAGCTCGATCGTCACCGCCCCTTCGTTTTTGCGTCGCCGGAAAGATTTCACGATTGTCCGGTTCGCCGCCTTTTCTCAGTACCTCGGCGGTAAAATCTCCCTCACCAACGAGGCGATTTTCGCACTGCATGCCCGCTTGTGCTCCGGCACTGATGGTAAGACTGACCAAAAAACCGATCAGGTTATTTATAAAAAATAATCGCATTCCGACTTATGACCCGGTCGAGTTCATGGGTAGCGATAAACGACCGTGCTCACAGCATGATCATTTCCTCGTTACTCGCCCTCGTACTATCCGAACAAAGAATCACCTCCCCGGATTTATCCGGGAGAGGATCTCTTGGCAGTCGCTATGAGGCCTCCTCCGGAGTGAAGGTGAACCCCTGGTCGCGGCACAAACGCAGACAGGCATCCACGACCGCCGGGTCGAACAGGGTGCCGCGTCCGGCCTCGATCACCTCCAGCCCTTTATCCATACCCAACGCCGGTCGATAGGGGCGATGAGAGGCGATCGCTTCGACCACATCGGCCACCGCCAGGATCCGGGCCTCCGGTATGATCGCATCGCCCGCCAGTCCCCGGGGATAGCCACTACCGTCGAGGCGTTCGTGGTGCTGGTGAATCATCTCCGCCACCGGCCACGGGAACGGGATGTCGGCAACGATCTCCCGGCCCACCTCGGCGTGGGTCATGACCAGCTCGAACTCGATAGCGCGCAGCTTGCCGGGTCGGGTCAGGATCTCGGCCGGAACGTAGACCTTGCCAATGTCGTGGATCAGGGCACCCAGGCGGATCCCCTCGATGCGGTCCGCCTCCATGCCCTGTTCGCGGGCGATGGCCGTGGCAAGCTGGGAGACCCGCTCCTGGTGGCCGGTGGTATAGGGATCGCGCTTCTCCACTGTCAGAGCGATGGCACTGATGGTGGCGTATAACAGATCCTGATGCCGCTGCATGCCCAGCTCGTGGGCGAGTCCGGTACGCTGGGCGCGGATCCCGTAGGCGAGGTCGTCGGCCAGTTCGGAGAGCAGCTTGAGCTCGGCCTCGTCGAAAGCATCCGGCTCGACAGCGTAGAGGCAAAGCACCCCGAGCACCGTCTGGTCGTGCCGCAGGGGAAATGCGGCCAGGGAACCGTACCCCCCGGCCAGGGCGGCCTCGCGCCAGGGGCTGTACGAGGTATCACTGGCAACGTCGCGGACCACGACCGGCCGGCGTTCACGAATGG
>NZ_JAVLAZ010000005.1:43414-49489 GCF_031581315.1 Thiohalophilus sp. | reverse complement strand
CAGTACCTGAAAATATTACTTGGTGTCTTCGTGTCTTGGTGGTGAAATACTATAAATTTTAAAGCGAGACTGTTCCGAAGCCTCATGCCTGAATTGCCCGAAGTTGAAACCACCCGTCGCGGGATCGCCCCGCATTTGCAGGGACACCAGGTGCGCGAGGTGATCGTGCGCCAGCGCCAGTTACGCTGGCCGATACCGCGCAATCTCAATGCCTTGCTGCGGGGGCAGACGATCGAACAGATTGATCGACGTGGCAAATACCTGTTGCTGGGAATGGATACAGGCACCCTGATCCTGCACCTGGGTATGTCCGGCAGCCTGCGCATTCTGCCGGCGACAACGCCGGTGCAAAAACACGATCATCTGGATATCGTGCTGGACAACGGGCAGTGTCTGCGCCTGCGTGATCCGCGTCGCTTCGGGGCTGTATTATGGACCCGCAAGGATCCCGCCCGGCACAAGTTACTGCAAAGTTTGGGTCCCGAACCACTGTCCGATGAATTCGACGGGGATTACCTGTGGCAGCGCTCACGCGGGCGCAAACTGGCGATCAAATCTTTTGTAATGGACAGCAAGATCGTCACCGGGGTGGGTAACATTTACGCGAATGAGGCACTGTTTATCGCCGGGATTCATCCGCAGCGGGCCGCCGGACGCATTTCCCGTGAGCGTTATCAACAGCTGGCCGTCGCGATCAAACAGGTGCTTGAAGCCGCGATCCGTGAAGGCGGCACCACCTTGCGCGATTTTACCGCCAGCGATGGTAAACCCGGCTACTTCCGTCTGAAACTGCATGTGTACGAGCGGGACCAGGAGCCCTGCCATCAATGCGGTAAGGCATTACGTCAGATCGTTATTGCACAACGTTCCACTTACTACTGCCAGCATTGCCAACGCTAGCCCCTGCCTGTGGCGCTATTTTCTATATTAGCAAAGCCTGATTCAGTCCTCATTTTCTTATAGGTATCTCAAGCCCCTCGTTTTCGTGCCGATAATTCCTTTCATAATCAGACCACAAACCCAGCCCCATACTGTCCCTGCCGACCCCGTCAGAGTCAGGAGGTGAATCTTATGTGCCACATCCGCCATAACTTGTTGAGACTGATCATCCTGTTTGTCTTGTCATCGGGTGGCCTGGCCATAGCCGGTGAGGAGGAGAAAATTGTCAAACATATCCCCGGTGTTAACAAGGTTGATGCCGAGGGAGTGATCGATCTGGCAGGTAAATTCCCCGGGTTACTGATAATCGATTCGCGCATCGTCAGTGACCGGGCACAGGGTTATATCGAAGGCTCGCGCAGTCTGCCGGACATCGATACAGATTGCGAAAATCTTGCCCGAATCATTCCCGACATGGATCACCCGACACTGTTTTATTGTAACGGTCCCGAATGTGGTCGCAGTGCCAGAGCGGTTAAAATAGCCATGGGATGTGGTTACAGCAACCTGCACTGGTTCTTCGGCGGCTTCGAGGAATGGCAGGAAAAAAATTACCCTTACATCAAAAAATAACCCGGAAAATACGGATATACAGCTTGCAGTTCACCCGCCTGTCAATCAAAACCAGTCTCGTTCTGACTATCCTGCTAGTCGGATTGCTGGGTCTTGGGCTGGCCCTGACCAGCACCACTGTGTATCGTGATGTTATTCTGGATTACAAGCGACAGTCCCTCTCTGAATTACTGGCGGTCAAAACCGCTGACCAGCTGGACAAACTGGAAGAACAGGCCATGGAAATGGGCAATAGTCTGAAAACCTCGCCACGCTTTCGTGAGGCGCTGGACAGGCAGGATACCGCTACACTGTCAGCGGCATTACGTCAGCAGTTTCATCAGTATTTTGTCACTGCACATGTGCTGCGCCTGGAGAGATTGATCGTCCGCTCGACAGATTACGAGCTGATCACCTCAGCGAGCTCCAGAAAAACCGCACTTACCGGAGACGGCTCAGCCTGCCCGTCCCTGGCTCATGAGGCAGCCTTGCGCCAGGGTGCTAAACGCCTGAAAATCATTTCTAAATTGTGCAATAACAACGGCATGCCCTACTTCAGTCTGTTGTTACCTGTGGGTGGTCTTGTTCCAAAAGGTTATCTGGAGATCATCACTTCACCCACCCTCAGCCTGAAACCCATCGAAAATGATCTGGCTATCCCCCTGTGTATTCGCCTTCCCGATGAAGAGATTCTGTACAGTTCCAATCAATGGCCCGACAATCGTGAGAACGGCCTGACAGCGCGTTATGCCCTATCAACTTCCGATGGCAGTAATACCGCGCTGTTCATCGAAGCCTACGAGGATACGCAAGAAATGTCTGCCGAACTTGTCCGTACCCGAAACACCCTGTTGCTCAGTTCGGCAATCCTCATTGCCCTGGTTATTTTCTTCGCTCTGGCACTGTTGCGCCGCACCCTGGTACGCCCGCTGGAGATTCTTAACCACAAGCTGCAATTGCTGCATAACGATAATTCATCACTGGGTGAACCAATTCATGCTCCGAGCAATATTATCGAGGTCAATCAACTGGTCGACGACTTCAATAAGATGAGTGCCGAGCTGCATGATTTATACGGGCGGCTCGAACGCATGGCATATACCGACTCGATGACCCGGCTCCCCAACCGTGGACTGTTCAATGATTATGTCGATCATCTGCTTGCCAAATACAACGATACGGGTCAGCATTTTGCACTGTTACTGATCGATCTGGATGAGTTCAAGCAAGTCAATGATGAATACGGACACGAGGCGGGCGATATGTTGCTTTGCGAAACAGCGTCACGCATGAACAGCGTCCTGCGCACCCCCTCCATGTCCGGTCAGAATGGCTTCTCGCTGGCGGAAATTGCCGACCGGGATCTGCTGGTCAGACTTGGTGGGGATGAGTTCGCCGCGATAATACCGGCCTTTGATAATTCGCAACAGGTCGAGGAAGTCGCCCGCAAACTGGCCGAAATCACCCGCCAACCCGTGCAGTTATATAACACGCCGCTGACCATCCATCTCAGTATTGGCATCGCCCTCTACCCCGCTGACGGCAGCGGCCGTACCAGCCTGTTACGCCATGCCGACAGCGCCATGTATCATGCCAAAAATCACGGCAGGGATTACTGCTTCTACGATCACACCATGAACGATAACCGGACTTCCGCCCATCCGGAAACATCGCCAACGCAGGACTAACGCGTTGCCGCCGTGCCCTCTCCGCGGGGATCGCTGGCCGCGGTGACCTGCTGATTCTGTTTATCCCAGATTACCGCCTGCATATTGCCATAACGATCATTCAGCTCGATCAACACATGTCCCCGTTCGGCCAGCTCCAGTTGCTGTTGTGGCGTAAAGGCGTCGGCTTCATGCTGAACCCGATCCGGCAAATACTGATGATGATAACGGGGCCGGCTGACAATGGTACCGGCATCCTCGCCGTTGATCGCGCCCAGTATGCCGTGCAATACCATGGTAATGATGCGGCTGCCACCCGGCGTGCCGAGAATGACTATGCGATCCGGATGTTCGACAAACGTGGGGCTCATACTGGAGAGCATTCGCTTGCCCGGTTCTATCGCGTTGGCTTCGGCGCCGATCAGCCCGTACACATTGGGTACGCCCGGCTTGGCCGAGAAATCATCCATCTCGTCATTGAGCAGAACACCGGTACCCGGTGGCATAAAGCCCGAACCAAACGGATAATTAATACTCAAGGTGGCCGCAACCCGGTTGCCCTCACGATCCAGTACCGAAAAGTGCGTGGTATCGGTTCCTTCCTTTTCCACGGTTGCGGCCGGCAACAGACTGCTATCGGTCGCTCGATCGAGTTCGATACTCTGACGCAGACGCGCAGCATGCGCCTTGCTCGTCAAACGCGGGATATCCATTGCCACAAAATCGGGATCGCCGAGATACTCGGCGCGATCGCGATAGGCGCGTCGCATGGCCTCGATGATCAGATGTTTGCGATCCACTGCCGGTAATTGCGTCAGCTCATAGGGCTCGAGAATATTCAGCATGGTCGCCAGTGCCACACCGCCGGAAGACGGCGGTGCGGCGGAGATGATCCGGTAATCGCCATAACGGACGCTGATCGGCTCCCGTTCCTCGACCGTGTACTGCGCCAGACCCGCCTGCGTCCAGATCCCCCCGGCCTCACGCGTGCCCTCTACCAGGCGCTTGGCCAGCTCGCCCTGATAAAAACCGGCCCGCCCGTCGTCGGCCAGGCGTGTGAGTGTATCGGCCAGATCCGGTTGACGAATCACGTGGCCCAGCGGCGGCACCTCGTTATTCAATAAAAAGATTGCCGCTGCGGCCGGGGAACGGCGCAATACCTCGAGGCGAAAACCGGCCATGCGCCGGTAATGGGGCGTGACTTCAAAGCCCTCGCGCGCGGCGCGAATGGCCGGCGCCAGCGAACGGGCCAGGGGCAGGCGTCCGTAATGCTCGGCCAGATGCACCAGGGCCGCCGGCTCGCCGGGAATACCGGCCGCCAGCGGACCATCCACCGACAGCCCCTCGATCACGTTGCCCTGCTCATCCAGATACATATCCCGGTGTGCCTGCAAGGGGGCTTTTTCACGACCGTCGAGCATGATGTTGCGACCACTGTCCGCGTCATGCAGCAGCCAGAATCCACCGCCCCCCAGCCCGGAACTGTAGGGCTCGACCACGGCCAGGGTCGCGCTGACCGCCACTGCCGCATCGAAGGCATTCCCCCCGGCATCCAGGATCTCCAGCCCCGCCCCGGTCGCCAGCGGGTGTGCCGAAGCCACCGCGGCGGCTGGCGGCGCCGTTCGGTCACAGGCCGCAACCAGTGCAATCAGAAGGACGAGACACAGGCGAATGATTTTCATGAATACTCCCATGGGCAGACAACCGACTGAAAACAGGATTCTGGCACACGCACAGACAGGAGGCTAATCACCGACGACACCGAACTCACTGTATACACCGATCGGTGCCGTCAGTACCTCGATGACACACAACTCCTGATAAAAAAGCACGCTTCTCAACAAACCGGGGTTTGCTTTGCGTCCTTTGCGCCTTTGCGATCTCTGCGTTTTGTTCCAGCGGACCAACAAAAAAGCCCCGAGAAGGGGCTTTTGTCAGAGAGCGGGAGTGGAGCGTGATGTCAGGCCGAGGCCATCAGCTTCTCATATTTAGCCTGCAACTGTGGCTTGCTTTCCTGATTATCCGGGTCGACGATAATGCAGTCGACCGGGCAGACCTCGATACACTGGGGTTCATCAAAGTGGCCGACACATTCGGTGCACAGATTCGAGTCGATCTCGTAAATCTCGTCGCCCTGGTAAATAGCGGTATTCGGGCACTCCGGCTCACAGACATCGCAGTTGATGCATTCATCGGTAATCAATAAGGACATGCCGAACTCCAGATAGTCTTGCGCAGTGGTAAAATTTTATCGCATCCGCCGGTTCAATGCAGCCACAACTTTCTCGTGGACAAACGGCGACACATCACCGCCCAGCCGGGCCACTTCCCTCACCAGGCTGGAGGAAATATAGGAATATTCCTCCGCCGGGGTCATGAACACGGTTTCGATGTTCTCCGCCAGGTGCCGGTTCATACTGGCCAGCTGAAACTCGTACTCGAAATCCGAGACCGCACGCAAACCCCGGATAATCACCGTGGCCTCCTGCTGACGCATAAAATCCACCAGCAGGATATCGAAACCGCAGACACTCACATTGTCAAAATCCTGCAGAACTTCCTGCGCCAGGCTGATCCGCTCATCCAGCGAAAAAACCGGCTGCTTGCCGGTCCCGCCGGCGGCAATCGCCACCACCACCTTGTCAAACAGGCGCCCGGCACGCTGTACCAGATCGCTGTGACCGTTGGTGATCGGATCGAACGTTCCCGGATAGATCGCAATACGCATACATTGTCCCCACGATTGAACAGCGCTAGTGTAACGCGTCGCCCGTGCCACGACCACGTCCTCACCGGAGGCGATTATTCCTGCGGCTGACGACGGGCAAGCTGATAGGCGACCTGCCCGGCCTGTTTGCTGCGCAATACTTGCCAGTTGGACGGCAGGGCGGGCGCCTCTGTGTGGCTGTCGTGCTCG
>NZ_JAVLAZ010000005.1:39215-43314 GCF_031581315.1 Thiohalophilus sp. | reverse complement strand
ATTCGAAACTGGTTACGCTGTCCTGCCATGCTGATTGTTTCCCGCTGATACATCGTCACGGGTGTTATATCACGCCATCTGAGTTGCACCAATCATCATCACTCTCGCAAAGCCGCAAGAGAATGACATAACGTGGCGAGCTCTGCGTCTCTGCGAGATCATGTGAGGCTTTATCTCACACCTTGTTTTATCCCAATAATGAAAACTCTCGCCAGGGCGCAGAGACGCAAAGGGAACGACATAATCTGGAGGTGCTCTGCGCGTCTTGGCGAGAAATCAGGAGTTATTCACTACTATTTCCATTGCCGACAGTGACGGTGAGCAGTTTGTCGGGATGGATCCGTCGCTGGAAGGCATCGCGAATATCGGCGGCGGTAATCGCCTCGACCTTGTCGTTGAAGGTGTCGAGATAATCGTGTGGCAGGCCGTAAAACTCGATCATCGCAATATACTGGACAATGTCCTTGTTGCTGTCGATGCGCAACGGAAAACCGCCGGTGATATTCTTTTTGGCATGCTGTAACTCTTCCGCGCTCGGGCCCTTGTCGACGAAGCGGGTCAGTACCTCTTGCAACAGGCTCAGCGCTTCCTCGGCCTGATCGTTGCTGGTCTGCAGCCCCATCACAAATGCCCCGTTAACCTGTTGCGGAACAAAATAGCTGTAGCTGCTGTAGGCCAGTCCCCGCTCTTCGCGAATGGTCTCCATAATTCTGGAACCAAACCCGCTGCCTCCCAGAATGTGATTGCCGACATACAAGCTGAAATAATCGCGATCGCCACGCCGCATGCCGGGCTGCCCCACCAGCAGGTGGGTTTGAGCCGACGGATGAAAATGGTCCACCCGGTTCGCCTCGTTCAACGGTTCCACTTCCGGCAGGGCGGGCGCCGGTTCACCGGGCTTCAGTTTTGTCGTGACCTGTTCGGCCAGCGCCTCGGCCTGTTGACGCTCCATCTGCCCAACGATAGCCACCACCGCATTGTTTGCCACCATATAACGCTGATGGAACGCTTTCAGATCGACCAGTTCCATCGCTTTGATGCTCTCTTCCTTTCCGGAGACCGGCGTGGCATAGGGATGCTGACCAAACAAGTGGCGATAGAACAGATCCTCGGCCAGATCGCCGGGGGACTGTTTTTTATTCTGCAAGCCAACCAGCGTGTTGCGCCGGACACGGTTGAAAGCCTCATGCGGAAAAGTCGGTTCGGCCAGGATCGTGGCAAAGGTTTGCACGGCCTGTTCCAACAGCGCCTCCCCGGTCAGACTGCGCAAGCTGAAAGCGGCCATATCCCGTTTGACCGACACGCCGTAATTGGCGCCGATATTATCGAACCGCTCGGCCAGTTGATCCGAACCCCACTCCCCGGCGCCTTCATTGAGCATACCGGCGGTCACCCTGGCCACCCCCGGCAAATCACCATCGCGCGCGCTACCGGCATCGAACACCACCCGAACATCGACCATAGGCAATTCCGGTGCCGGCACAAACACCACCCGGGCACCGTTTTCGGTTGTCCAGCTCTGGATCTCAATACTGCTAGTGGCGTCGGCGGAAACCGGTTCATCGCCACGTTCAAACCGGGCCAGTGTAAAGGTCAATACCAGAATGACAATTACGGCAAGGGCAATTTTCCAGTTCAGTCTTTTCATCATATTCATCATCAGATTGGCAGTTCTCAATGTCCGGTGGCTTTCGGTGATTCGGCAGGTTGCTGGCCGTCAAGCGATAACGGTTCAAGAATTGTCACGCTACGGTTATCCTTGCGCAGATACTTGTGTGCCACCTGTTGAATCTGTTGCGGTGTGACCGCGTTAATTTTTTCGCGATACACTTCCATCGTCTGCCAGCCGAGTCCGACGGTTTCCAGAATACCCATCTGCATGGCCTGATAGAACATAGAGTCCTTCTCATACACATCCCCGGCCACCACCTGCGCCTTGATCCGCTCCAGCTCTTCTTCCCCGACCGGCTCATTTTTTAATACCTCGATCTCATCCAGCAGGGCCTGCTCCAGTTCCGCGATATCATGCCCGCGCGCGGGTGTTCCGCTGAACATAAACAGGTTCGCCTGCCGGGAATAGAGATCGTAACCGGCGTCGGCGCCGGCGGCGATCTGCTGGCCACGTACCAGTCGTGACGGCAGGCGAGCACTGCGCCCGCTGCTTAAAATACCGGCCATCACTTCCAGCGCATAGGCTTCCCACTCCTGTTCAACGGTGTTGAGTACCGGCACGTGATAGCCGATCATCAAATAGGGCAATTCGGCCGGCGCCTGAACGACGACTCGCCGCTCACCCTTTTGCGGTGGTTCGACCCGCGGCTTGATCGACGGCACTTCGACCTGCGGCAGGCGGCCAAAATGCTGTCTTGCCAGGCGGTAAACCGCATCCGGCTCGACATCACCGACGACGACCAGGGTCGCATTGTTCGGGGCATACCACTGGTGATACCAGCGTTGCAGATCCCCAACAGTCAGGTTCTTCAGATCGTTCATCCAGCCAATGGTCGGATTCCGATACGGACTGACCATAAATGCGGCGGCATTGAATTTTTCATAGGTCAGGGCACGCGGATTATCTTCCGTGCGCAATTTGCGTTCCTCGATGACGACCTGACGTTCCTTGTCAAACTCCTCCTCCGGCAGGGTCAGGTTACGCATGCGATCGGCTTCCAGTTCAAAGCTGATCGCCAGACGGCTTTTTTCCAGTTGCTGGAAATAGGCGGTGAAATCCTTGCTGGTAAACGCGTTCTCACGCCCGCCATTTTCGGCGATGATGCGGGAAAACTCGCCGGGTCCGTGCTTTTCTGTGCCCTTGAACATCATATGTTCCAGGACATGGGAGACGCCGGTGATGCCGGTGTGTTCGTAACTGGCGCCAATCTTGTACCAGATCTGGGATACCACCACCGGTGCGCGGTGATCCTCGCGCACCAGCAGCTTCATGCCATTATCCAGATTGTATTCATGGACCTGGCCCAGCGCCGGTAAACAAAACAGTCCCAGCCCGAGCAGAATCAGTAAACGTCGCATTGATTTATTTGGCCTGTATGAGGGGTTGGTGGCTTACTCAAAACATCAAGCAGTGGTAGGATAGTGTGCCTGAAAGACAGGAACAACCGGTTCCTCCACATTCCTCGATCACACTCACTACGACCCTGAAATTGATGTTTGGTTTCCGTAAATCCAATTCTGATAACAGCGAGACAAAATCCGGCGCGCCGGGCCTGTTCGCGCGCCTGAAACAGGGTCTGTCACGCACCCGTTCCGGTCTCACCGAGAGCCTGAGCCGCCTGGCCCGCGGCAAAAAACAGATTGACGATGAGTTGCTCGAGGAGATCGAGACCCTGCTGCTGAGCGCCGATGTCGGTGTCGAAGCAACCCGGCGGATCATCGATGAGCTGACCGCCCGGGTCTCGCGCAAGGAACTGCAGGACAGCGACGCCCTGCTGGAGGCCCTGCAACAGAACATGCAACAGATTCTGGCCCCCTGCGAGGCGCCGTTGACCATCGACACCACCTGTCAGCCGTTTGTGATCCTGATGGTTGGGATCAACGGTGCCGGCAAGACCACCACCATCGGCAAGCTGGCCCGACAACTCCAGCAACAGGGCCATTCGGTGATGCTGGCCGCCGGCGATACCTTTCGCGCCGCCGCCATCGAACAGCTGCAGACCTGGGGGGAGCGCAACGACATTCCCGTGATCGCCCAGCAACACGGCGCCGACAGCGCCTCGGTCATTTATGACGCCATGGCCGCCGCCCGCTCGCGGGGCATCGACGTACTGATTGCCGACACCGCCGGGCGCCTGCACACCCAGTCCAACCTGATGGACGAGCTGAAAAAGGTCAAACGGGTGATGACCAAGCTGGACCCGGCCGCCCCGCATGAAGTCATGCTGGTAGTGGACGCCGGCACCGGCCAGAACGCCCTGGTCCAGGCCGAGCAGTTTCATAACGCCGTCGGCCTGAGCGGGATCACCCTGACCAAACTCGACGGCACCGCCAGGGGCGGGGTAATCTTTGCCATTGCCCAGAAACTGGGCGTGCCGATCCGTTTCGTCGGCGTTGGCGAGAGCATCGAGGACCTGCGCCCGTTCCA
>NZ_JAVLAZ010000005.1:30279-39115 GCF_031581315.1 Thiohalophilus sp. | reverse complement strand
CGCTACCCCGGCGGCTATGAGGCGCTGACCAATGTCAGCTTCCACATCCCCCCCGGACAGATGGCGTTTTTAACCGGCCATTCGGGCGCCGGCAAGAGTACCCTGCTCAAGCTCATCGCCTTGCTGGAGCGGCCCAGCCGCGGCCAGGTGCTGATCAACAACCAGAACCTGGCACGCATCGGCCGCCGCCGCATTCCCTACTTCCGGCGCAACATCGGCATTATCTTCCAGGATCACCAGTTACTGTTCGATCGTACCGTGTTTGACAATGTGGCCCTGCCGCTGATTATCGCCGGCCAGCCGCAGGGTGAGATCGGCCGGCGGGTGCGCGCCGCGCTGGACAAGGTCGGCCTGCTCAGCAAGGAGAAGGCCTATCCGATCACCCTCTCCGGCGGCGAGCAGCAGCGGGTCGGCATCGCCCGGGCGGTGGTCAACAAGCCGCCCCTGCTGCTGGCCGACGAGCCGACCGGCAACCTGGACCCGAAGCTCTCCGCCGAGATCATGGGCATTTTCGAGGATTTCAGCCAGGTGGGGGTCACCGTACTGGTGGCCAGTCACGATCTGGCCCTGATCTCGGGGTTGCCCTACCGTCGCCTGACCCTGGAACAGGGTCGGCTGAGTGCCGACAGTGACCCGAGCGAGTAAGCCCATGCGCCGCGACCGTCCTGCCCAATCTTCCCAACCGCGGCGCAGTGAGTCACGCCGTACCGGCCCGCCGGGCCGGCTGCGAATTCACCTGCTGCGTCATGCCCAGGTGTTTTTCTACACCCTCGGCCAGCTCAGTCGCCGCCCGACCTCGATGCTCATGACCGCTGCCGTGATCGGCATTGCCCTGGCCCTGCCTGCCGGCCTGCATGTGGTACTCAAAAGCGCCCAGCAACTCAGTGGCGGCTGGGACGAAACCCGCCAGATTTCCCTGTTTTTGCAGCGCGGCACTCCCGAGGACGAAGCGCGTCGGCTGGTCCGCCAGCTCGAGAACCATCCCCGGGTTCGCCAGGTCAGCTACATTTCACCGGAGCAGGCACTGGCCGAATTCCAGCGCCTGTCGGGCTTCGGCGAGGCGCTGGACGCCCTGCAGGAGAATCCCCTGCCGGCGGTGCTGGTGGTATTGCCAGCGCTCGAGCGAGGCAATCCGGCAGCCACCGAGTCGCTGCTGGCGGAACTGCGGGAGAACCCCCGGGTGGATCTGGCCCGCCTCGACGTGCAATGGGTCAAGCGGCTCTATGCCATCATGGATATCCTGCGCCAGGGAGTCTATGTGCTGGCCAGCCTGCTGGCGCTGGCGGTATTGCTGGTGGTAGGCAACACCATTCGCCTGGCCATCCAGAACCGCCGGGACGAGATCGTCATCGTCAAGCTGATCGGCGGCACCGACGCCTTCATTCGCCGCCCGTTTCTCTATACCGGCTTCTGGTATGGCCTGTTCGGCGCCCTGATCGCCTGGCTGCTGGTCACGGTATCCCTCTGGATTCTCAGCGGACCGGTGGAAAAACTGGCGGGCCTGTATCAAAACAGCTTCAGCCTGAGCGGATTGAATATCCAGACCACGGCCATATTGCTGGTATCGGGTATCGCGCTGGGGCTGGTAGGCTCGTGGATCGCCGTAGGCCGCCATTTGCGTGACATCGAACCGGGCTGAAGCCCGAAAAATAACCTGAAAGTTCGTTACAGATTGCCCTGTTACGGTCGATACCTGTAGCAGTGCAGTAAATTTGTAGTCGATACCAAAAAAATGTCAGACATACATCCCCGGATCATGGTGGTTGACGGCTCGTCCGTTTCACGGGCCATCCTCGCTCGCATCGTGCGCGAGGAACTGGATAACGTCGAGGTAATTACCTGCGAATCGGGTAACGAGGCCCTGGCACTGCTCAGACAGCAACACTTCGATCTGATCACCACCGCCATGCTGCTCTCGGACATGGACGGCCTGGCACTGAGCCGCGCCGTGCGGGACACCAAGCAACATCATTACACCCCGGTCATCGTGGTCTCCGGCGACGCCGACGAGCGTCTGCTGCGCGAGGGTTTCGAAGCCGGCGTCACCGATTATTTCGACAAATCCAACGGCTACAAGGCCTTTGGCGACTTCATCAAATCGTTTATCCAGCGCAATACCGGGCTGGTCGGCCATATCCTGTACGTGGAAGACAGCCGCACCGCCGCCGCGGTGACCCGGAAAATCCTGGAAAAACATGGCCTCAAGGTCACCCTGACCGACAACGCCGAGCAGGCCATCGTGTTGCTGGACAACCCCAACCCCGGGACCGAGTTCGACATGGTCATCACCGATTTCTTCCTTGAGGGCGCGTTAACCGGCGGTGACCTGCTGCACGCCATTCGCGCCCGTCTGCACCTGTCGCAGCAGGAGCTGCCGGTGCTGGTACTGACCGGCTCCGACGACAAACAGAAGCAGGTCGAAGTATTCCACGCCGGGGGCAACGATTTTGTCGGCAAGCCGCTGATCGAAGAGGTATTGATCGCCCGGGTCCGCTCGCTGCTGCTGATCAAGCACCAGTATGACGCGCTCAAGCAACAGACCGAGGCGATGCGCTGGATCGCCGCCACCGACAGCCTGACCGGCGTGCGCAGCAAGCGCTATCTCGTGGACAACGGCGAAAGCTACATCCGGGACACCTCGCACCAGCCGGTCTGGGCCATGCTGATCGACATCGATCATTTCAAACAGATCAACGACACCCTGGGTCATATTACCGGCGATCACGTGCTGGCCGAGCTGGGCGAGACGCTCAACCAGTGGTTCCCGGAGGACATGGCAGTGCGTTTCGGCGGGGAAGAATTCTGCGTGCTGGTCAAACAGACCCGGGCCGATGCCATGCTCGAGCTGGCGGAAAAACTGCGCCACCATGTGCAGCAGCTGCGCCCGGCCGGGGTTGATATCACTATCAGCCTGGGGCTGGCCAGCACCGAAGACCACCCCAATCTGCCCCTGAGCGAGTTCCTCAACAAGGCCGACCAGGCCCTCTACCACTCCAAGGAGCAGGGCCGGAACCGCGCCAGCCTGTTCGCCAGCAACGGTGCACAGGAGTCCCCGTGGAACTATTCCAGCAAATAATGTTCCACAAGTCTTTGAATTCCTGCCAATTCTGATCTATATATTAGAGTGAACTAATAAGGTATTTGGCACTCTAACTTATCGAGTGCTAGTATTGGTGGATATGATGAAAGAGGAAACACAGATTATGAGTAAGGGTCTAGAACTGCAACTGGCCGTCCCGACCGGCAACCTGGAGTCCTATATCCAGGCAACGCGCAGTATTCCGATGCTTTCGGCGGAGGAAGAGACCTCACTGGCCCGTCGCTGGCAGGAACAGCACGAGCTGGACGCCGCACAACAGCTGGTGCTCTCGCATCTGCGCTTTGTCGTCCATATCGCCCGCAGTTACAGCGGCTACGGCCTGCCCCAGGCGGACCTGATCCAGGAAGGCAATATCGGCCTGATGAAGGCAGTGAAACGCTTCGATCCCAATGTGGGTGTGCGCCTGGTTTCCTTCGCGGTCTACTGGATCCGCGCCGAGATCCACGAATACATCCTGCGCAACTGGCGCATCGTCAAGGTGGCCACCACCAAGGCGCAGCGTAAACTGTTCTTCAACCTGCGCAGTGCCAAGCAACGTCTGGGCTGGTTCAATCAGGACGAGGTCGAATCAGTCGCCGAAGATCTGGGTGTGACCACCAAAGATGTGCGCGAGATGGAATCCCGCATGAGCGGCCAGGACGTTGGTTTCGATCAGCCGGATGATGACGACGATGATCGGCCCAACCTCTCGCCGGTCGGGTTTCTGGAAGACATGAGCCATGAGCCTTCGCAGGTGGTGGAAGATCAGCAGTGGGCGGCGCATAACAAGCAGCAGCTGATAGGCGCCCTGCAGAAACTGGATGATCGCAGCCGCGATATCATCACCCAGCGCTGGCTGAGCGACAGCAAATCCACGCTGCACGATCTGGCCGATCAGTACAACATCTCGGCCGAACGGATTCGTCAGCTGGAAAACAACGCCATGAAAAAACTGCGTGGTTCACTGGCCGCCTGACTTCAAGGGGCCAGTCTCCAGGTGCTAGTCGCTAGAACCCAAATTGAGCGACCAGCATCAAACTACTAAAAGGCCTCCGAATGGAGGCCTTTTTGTTTTGGTCTGTCTTGAGTTTTATGTAAACGAAACAATAATTATCCGCTAATTAACGCGAATAAACGCCAATCAACTTGTCATTACATTTGCGTCAATTCGCGTGCATTTGCGGACTGATATAACTTTGCGTATTTGCGTTACTTTCCAGAGCCTCGAAAAGTGGCATCCCCGGCCTTGTCTGGCACGGTTTCGGATTCGTAGTCACTGCCCAGGTCGATACCGAGTTCCCCGGCCACGGCCTGCCAGTAGGGTTCGGCCTCGCAGGAACAACAGTCGCACCAGACGGCGATACCTTCGTGCATGCTCCTGGATTGGCGTGACGGTGATTTTGCGCCCATGGTTGACCTCCGCCTTGATAAAGACACCGCAACCTGTCCGGACAGATGGTTGCCTTCTGTTCTGCAGAGAAGTTACTGATTCGGTTTGGGTTCTTCCGCATCGGAGTCCAGCTCCGGTATTTCTTCTTCGCCATCCGTTTCAGCCGGTTGTTCTTCTCCGTTGTCACTGGAAACCACCTTGCTGATCTTCTGCTGCAGCTTGAACATTTCGTTTTTCAGACGCTGCTCGCCTTCCTTGTGTCCGCCTTCATACATGGAGGCATATTCATCCATCATGTTCTCCATGGTTTCCATGGTAGTCTCGAGGTTTTTTTGCAGGCTATTTTTTTCATCCCGCAATTGCTTGTTTTCGCGCTTGAGTTTGACGATCAGTGATTCGCGTTCAGCATCGCCCTCATCATCTTCTTCCTCTTCCAGTAAATGATAGTAACTTCTGACCAGTCTTTCGACGTCGTGATCCACCTGCAGCAGCTGTTCCGGGTCCCGTCCCATGAACAGGCTCAACACGTGGGAATAGAGACTGGTTTCGCATTTGAGCATCGACCGGGCCCGGGCATCGGCCTGTTCGGCATCCATTTCAAGATGCTCGGTGAGCAGCGCGACCAGTTTCTGCCGCCGTTCGGCTTCTGAATCGCGGAGGCGATTGATCAGCTCCAGGGCCAGCCGCCGGTGCTTGCGTTGACGACGAATCATCACCACCAGCAGCACAATGGCGCCCAGCAACAATACCGCGCTCAGTTCACTGGTCAGCACCAGCAATCCGGTCAGAAACTCGTTCATAGTTCCAACTCCTTCTCTTCGGAGGCCAGAACATCACGGCGCAGCTTGCGCAGATAGGCATAGATCGCCAGACCACCCAGGATCAGTAACAGATTGGTCACTACCACCATGGCGATAACCCAGCGCCAGTCCAGTTCCTGGGCAGCTTCACTCTCGGGTTCATTCCCAGTGTCGGCAGCGGTTGAAGCCGGAGCGCGCCTTTCGCCGGCCGAAGTGCTGACGGGTCCACCACCTATCCGGCGTTCCACATGACTGACTAAATCGCGTCCATCCTGGCGGGTCGCCTGAAACTCAATCGTCAGGGTCTCGCCACTCAGACTCGCCGGCACGGCCCCTTGCCAGGCATTGCCCTCACGGGTCAGCTTGACCGGCACATCGGCGCTGTTACGCAATGACAGTTGCATTGATTCGGGCTTGAACAGGGCCGTCACCGGGTTAACGTTAAGTCGGTAGTCCCCTCCGGGCTTCGCTTCCAGGCGTATGGTGAGCGGCGCCTCATACATACGCAGATGATGGATCTGTTCGCGTTCGAAGGTCGGACTGCTGGCCCGCACCCGCAAGGTATGCTCGCCGGCTACCAGCATCTGCTTTACATCACGTTGATAAACCCCATCAAGATCCGGATCGTTTAATGGATAGCTCGATGGCCCGGAATCAGGCGGGTTATCGGTATGCAGGGTGAAATCGATCAGTTCGAGAAAGTTCTGATCGTTGATCCGCTGCCCCTTATCACTCAGCCAGGCACTTAACTTCAGCGCATCCTGCAGCAACAAATGATCCGGCAAGGGATCCACCTGCAATTGCAGATTGGTCAGAACCATGACCCGGTTATCGGGATCCTCACGGGTCTGTAACTGCCATTCACCGCTTTGCGGCTGTTCGATGGTCACCAGATCATAATCCGCTTCACCGTGCCAACTGGCGGTCGAAGGATGGTCTGCTTCGCTCCAGGAGTGCTGTTCGGGAGAGACAATGCTCAGGGGCGGTTCGCCATCCCGACGAAACACCAGCAAGGTAATATCCTCGACCTTTTCATCGACGACAAAACGGTTGTTCGTCAGGGGCAGGGTCTGCACCGTTACCGCCTTTTCAAACAGACGCAGAAACAGGCGTTGCAACGCCTCACTGTCACGTGTTTCCTCATACCAGCCACCGCTGGCGGCCGACAGTGTCGTGAGCAACTCACGATCCACGCCATCGGAAAGCCCGACCGTATGGATTTTGACTCCGGCGCGTCGCAGGCGTGGCAACAGTTCCTCCAGAATCCGCTGGCGGGACTCGTCGCTGGCCTGCGGCTTGTCGCTGACATCCACTTTGCCGTCGGTCAGTAATAACAGATGCCGATCATAGGCTGGATCCGGCGACGTCCAGTTAAACGCCGCCTTCTCCAGCGCAGCCTCGATGTGGGTATACAGACCGCGGGAATGGAGCGCCTCCGCTTCACGCCGGGCCCGTGCTTTCCAGTCGGCATCGACCTGACCGTAGGGCACGGCCATGTTCACGTACTGGCCGAACGTCCAGACGCCCGACCGGGTTCCCCCGGGCATCAGACCGGTGAGCAGCTTGAGTGCCGGGCGACGCAGGTTATCGGGATCGGTCTGCTTCATGCTGCCGGAAATATCGATCAATACGCGCAGATCGGTTGTTGGCGCCTTGTCCGCCCACAAGGGCGCACTGCCCGACATGAGCAGAATCATAAGAAAAAACGCGTAATAGCGTGAGCGTTGCAGTAAACCCAACAACCGAGACTCCGTCTTGAAATGACTCCCGCAAGGAGAAAAACCCCGCGGTTCATTCAGTTATCGGCGAATACGGCGACAGAGTTGAGTTTTTGAGGAATTTTTGACAGAAAAATGGCAGGTGGCGGGAGTAACAAACCAACCCGAAAAGCGCCTGTGCACTTTTCGGGTTACAGGCGGTTCAGCCGGCGATAATGACCGACAGTAAGCTGAACCAGGCAATGGCGATCAGGGCAATCACAATCACCATGGGCAAATTCTGGAACGTGAACATTTCTTTCATGGGGCTCTCCAAAAAGCATCATCTTCAATTAGTAAATTCTAATAAACCCGGGACGGTGCATCAAGTCGGCTTGTCCTTATCCTTCCCCTCCTCCCCGGACGCATCTTCCTGACGCCGGCTCGGAATCCGCGGATCGTCGTCATCCATCAAAATCCGGTGAGCCGGTCCTTCCAGGTCCTCGAATTGTCCGCTGCGTACCGCCCAGATCAGCGCACCGATGGCCACCGCCAGCACGATCACGGCGATGGGGATGAGCAGATACAGGATCTCCATAATGTCTCCTTGCCTGGGCCACCCGGGGTATCTCAGCCGGAGCGGCTATCATTATCCGCCACCGGCGACAGCGGTGAAACCCCGGCCTCCCGATGTGGCACCGATGCCTTCTTCTCCCCGCGCAACAGGCGCAGGGCATTGAGCACCACCAGCAGCGAGCTCAGGGACATGCCCAGCGCGGCCAGCCAGGGGGTCAGCAGACCCGCAGCCGCCACCGGCAGGGCGACCAGATTATACCCCAGTGCCCAGCCGATATTCTGGCGCACGATACGCAATGTAGCACGCGACTGTTTGACGGCATCCAGCAGATGGCCCAGCCGGTTGGATTGCAAAATCATGTCGGCGCTGTTGCGCGCCAGCTCGACCCCGCTGGCCATGGCGATCGAGACATGGGCCTGGGAGAGGACCGGGGCATCATTCACCCCGTCGCCGACCATCGCCACGGTATGTCCCTGATCCTGCAATTCACGCAAGCCGGCCAGTTTGTCCGCCGGCAGCAGCGCGCCCCGGGCCTGCGCGATACCCAGCTGTTCGCCAACCCGGGTCACGGCGGCGGGGTCGTCCCCGGAGAAGAGCCGCACCTCGATCCCCAGTGCCTGCAGCCCGGCCACGGTCGCGCGGGCATCAGTACGCAGACGGTCGCTCAGCTCCAGTAACGCGAGCAGCCCCTCGGCCGAGCCCAGATAGATCGGGCTGGTGCCGGGCGTCGCCACGGGTGCCTCAGCGGTATCGACGCCACTCAATTCACAGACAAAGGCCAGCGTTCCCACCCGGTAGGTGACCCCGTCGATCTCACCGCTCACCCCGCAACCGGGTGTGGCCTGCAGTCGTTCGACGGGCGGTGGCGCCTCCGCCTGGGCGCTAATGGCCCGGGCCAGCGGGTGTTCCGAGCCCCGCTCCAGGGCCGCCGCCAGTGCCAGTGCACGTTGCACGGACAGATCCCCCAGCGGGTGGACCTGACTGAGCGACAGCTGACCCTCGGTCAGGGTGCCGGTTTTGTCGAAAACCAGCGTATCAATGCCTGCCAGGGTCTCCAGCGCATGACCGCGCGTGGTAATCACGCCGCGGCGGGTCAGTTGACCGGTACTGGCCGTCATGGCCACCGGGGTAGCCAGCGACAGGGCGCAGGGACAACTGACCACCAGCACTGCCACGGCCACCCAGAAGGCCCGGGCCGGATCGATCTGCCACCAGATCAGCCCCGCACCGGCGGCCAGCAACAGGACCAGCAACACGAAGTGGCCGGTGCCCCGCTGGGCCAGTCGGGCAATG
>NZ_JAVLAZ010000005.1:8754-30179 GCF_031581315.1 Thiohalophilus sp. | reverse complement strand
TCCGCCACCCCGACCTGGGTCTCCTCCCCCTGCTCATTCAGCCGGGTGGCCAGTGCCGGCAGCAGGGTGGCGAGATTCTCCACCGCGGCACTGGCGCGCTGGCGAGCCCCCATCTCCAGATAGCGGCTCAACAGCAGGAAAAACACAAACATGGTGGCTGATTCAAAATAGACCTCGCCACTGCGGGTGACTGTGGCGAGGGCACTGGCGATGTAGGTGCCGCCCACGGCCAGCGCCACCGGGACATCCATGCCCAGCTGACGCTGGCGCAGATCCCGCCAGGCGGCGCTGTAAAACGGCCAGCCCGCGTACACGACCACCGGCGTGGCGATAATCAGACTGACCCAGCGCAAAAAGTGCATCATGTCGGAGGACATGCCCTGATCCTCGCCGGCATACAGCGCCACGGCCAGCATCATCACCTGCATCATCCCCAGGCCGGCAATGGCCAGACGCCGCAGGGCGCGGCTGCGCTCGCGCTGCTGGACCTGGGCCTGGCGGTGGGGGTCGTAAGGATGGGCGCGGTAACCGATGGCGCTGATCGCCCTGAGGATGTCGCTCAGCTGGATCTGTCGCTCATCCCAGCGTACGCGGGCGCGCTGGGTACTGTAATTAATGGCAAATTCCAGCACCCCGGGCAGGCTGCCGACATGTCGTTCATTGAGCCAGACACAGGCGGCGCAGGTGATCCCCTCCAGGATCAGGGAAGCTTCGCGCTCCTCGGGTTCGCCGCTGACGAAACGTTGCTGCACTTCGGGCCGATCATAGAGATCCAGCGTCTTCAGCGCTTCGGGCACCAGTTGCGCGGGGTTGGGGGCATTTTCGGTGCGATAGCGATAGAAGTCTTCCAGGCCGGACTCGACAATGGCATTGGCCACCGCTTCGCAGCCGGGACAACACATGGGCCGGGCCTCGCCATCGATCACCGCCTGATAATGGCTGCCTGGAGGAACCGGCTGCCCGCAATGAAAACAGCTGTGATGTTCCCCGGTCATAGCAAACGGCTCAGCGCGCCGCCTCTATCCGGGTGGTCGCCTTGAGCTCATGGAGCTGCTCGCCCCGGCGTATCTGCAGCAGCAATTCCCAGCGTCCGCCTTCGGGCAGGACCGGTTCGGCCAGATAACTGCCCGGCTCGTCGGTCTGCGGCGACATGGCAAAAGGCTGATCCAGCCGGCTGTCACCCGGACGTAAAAAGATACCCTGCACCTCGGCGTCGCTGATCGCTGTGCCATCCCGATCGAGGACCCGCAATTTAAAGGTCGACGCCTGCCCGGCCCGCGCCTCACCCAGCCAGCCTTTTTGAACCTGCCAGCCCCGTTCCTGCTGTTCCTGGAAACGCTGTTGAAACTGGTTGAATTCATCCTGCTCCTTGCGAAAATCACGTGCCACAGTACCGGGAAAATGAGAGCTGACCTCCCCGCCACTGCGCGGTTCGGGCAACAGCCAGCGCGTCGCCTGGCTGTCCAGACCTTTTTGCGCCAGCAGGATATAGACGGAATTGACGGCAATGACGACCATAAAAAAGATCACGATCGCCGCCGGTCCCCAGTGAAACCAGCGACCTGTTTCACCGCTTTCACGGCGTGCATCACGCTGGCTGCTGATGATCCCCAGCACATACACCGTCACCAGATAGACGGCAATATGAATGGCAAATACATCAGCCCCTGGCCAGGTAATGATGACCGTAGGCATGTAAATACCGACCACCAGCAGGGCCGCGACCACCGCCACCATCTTGCCGTCCAGTCGACTGAAGCGATACAGCAGGGCAAAACCAATCGCAATGGCAATGACACCACCGAGCAGGGAATACAGGATATCTGTCATGGCAGTGACCTTAGTCTGTTAGCGGTGTATAGAAAACGGTATCACGTCGGCTCGTCAGCGGTTCTTCACTGTCCATCTGACGAATCACGAATTCGAATGACTGGCGTTCCTGTTCGGCCGTTTCCGGCCGCCGGTTCACCTTGGCGATCAGCTTGAGACTGTGTTCGGGGCTGACCGTCACCTCCCTGTTTTCCCCCAGATCCAGCTCCGCCTGCGGCAGGCCCTCGATACTGATCCGGTAACGGATCGCATCACTGGTTTTGTTATTGATCTTGATCTCGTAACGGTTCTGGATCCGGCCGTCGGAGAGGGTAACAGACAGCGGCTGACGGAACTGGGCAACGTTCAGCTCAACCTTGTCCCGATGCGAGATGGCCCAGGTCAGCAGGCTGATCGCGGCAATCAGCACCAGTGCGTAGCCCAGGTTTTTCAGATTGAAGGGATTACTCTTTTCCCCTTCCAGGGCCTTTTGCGAGGTATAGCGGATCAGACCGCGAGGATAACCGATACTGTCCATGATGGTATCGCAGGCATCGATACACAGGGCACAGGAGATACATTGATATTGCAGGCCGTTGCGAATGTCGATGCCGACGGGGCAGACCTGCACGCAATAACCGCAATCGATACAATCGCCCACCTTGTCGGCAATTCGTGTCTCGCGCTCCATGTATTCTTTGGACGGTTTATGCCGCCCTTGCTCGCGTTCACCCCGTTGCTCGTCATACGCCACTATCAGAGTATCCCGATCGAACATCACACCCTGAAACCGGGCATAGGGGCACATGTAGGTACAGACCTGCTCGCGCGCCAGCCCGGCCATCACATAGGTGGTGGCAGTGAGAAACAGTGTCGTGGCATAAGCCGCGAAGGGGGCCTGCCCCTGGAAGAAATCCAGGGCCAGCTGCGGCGCATCGCCCCAGTAAAGCGTAAACGTCAAACCGGTCACAAAAGCCATGGTCAGCCACAGCAGATGCGTCATCCCCAGTTTGAAAAACTTGGCCATACCCCACGGCGCATTGGCCAGTTTGATTCGGGCGTTACGTTCGCCCTGCACCAGCCGCTCGATCAGAATATAAACGTCTGTCCACAGAGTCTGGAAACAGAAATACCCGCAGAAGACACGCCCGGCAACACCGGTGACAAAAAACAGTAACAGCGCGAATATAACCAGCAGTCCCGCCAGCCAGAAGATATCCTGGGCATAGACCACCAGGTCAAACAGATAAAACCGTCGTCCGGCCAGATCGAACAATATCGCCTGGTCCGGCGCATTTTCGCGCGCCCAGCGCAACCAGGGCAGCAGAAAGTAGACGCCATAGGCGAGCGTCAATATCGCATATTTAATCGTGCGAAAGCGTCCTTTGACCGAACGCGGATAGATTGGAATACGGGCCTGGTATGCGGGTTGTGTCATTCCTGTTTCAATTTGGTGTCAGACATCAACGGTTAATGCCAAATAAACAAAGGGAGGGACGTTCGCTTGTTGCAAACGCGCCCTCCCGCCGGTTGTATTGTGTTGTTTTCGAGTCGGGCAATCGAATCTAGTTTCCGCCGCCCATCTCGTGTACATAGAAAGTCAGGATCTTGATTTCGGTATCCGACAGGCGCTCTTTCCAGGCCGGCATTTCTCGCGATACACCATTACGTACCAGTTTCATCACGGCCTCTTTTTTCGCCTGATTGCCAGCGGTGCCCGGTACATCAACAATGGTCCAGATACTGTCAGTAAGGTTCGCCGAGCCCATCGAGGTCTTGCCCCTGGCGTCTTCTCCATGACAAACCGCGCAATTGGTATCGAAAACCTGCTTCCCGCGCTCGACTTCCCCTGTATCCATATCACGATCGGACAGACTCAGCACATAGGCTGCAACATCGCTGATTTGCTCCTGCGAGAGTTGCCCCTTGAAGCCCGGCATATTGCCCTGACGACCTTCGCGAATACTGTGCTCGATCTGTTCGAATGAACCACCCCACAGCCAGGCATCATCGATCAGGTTCGGGTATTTGCCCATCACGCCGTTACCGCCGGTTTGATGGCAGGCGGCACAGTTATCCGCGAACAGCACCTTGGCCTTTGAGAAGGCGAAACCACTCTGCTCGGGATCGGCCTGAATTTCCTGGTACGAGGCCTGGCTCAACTGTTCCACGTACTTGGCCTGGGCCTCACGGGCTTCCTGCATTTCCTTTTCGAACAGGGCCCGAGTGTTCCAGTGCGTGGTGACTGTCTTTCCGTCCTCAGTGGTATAGGTGATATCGTTCATCACACCCTTGGTATACGTGTCACCAAGGGGCAATGTCGGATAAAGAATCCAGTAAATAATCGCAAACACTACCGTGGCATAGAATGCCCACAGCCACCAGTTCGGAAGCGGATTGTTAAACTCCTGTAGATCACCGTCCCAGGCGTGACCGGTTGTCTGTACTGTCTTCTGGCTTTTGTCTTTACTCATTGTCTGTATCCTTGCGATGGCCTACGTCATCATCTTCAAACGGAATATTCTTGTATGACTCGAGACGGCGACTGCGCTTGCGATTTGTGAAGACATATAAAACGATGCCCACAAATGTAATAAAGAACAGAAGCAACAGGAACGTTTTTGCGTCCCCGGAGTGCACCATCGATTCTATCCAGTCATACATATCAGGTCAGGTCCCTCTCAACGGTACTGTACAAAGTGGCCGTCTTCGAACTCACTGAAGTCCACCATGGTGCCAAGTACCTGCAAATAGGCCACGAGAGCATCCATTTCACTGACAACCATCGGGTTACCGTCGTAGTTACCCTGGCTGGCCTGGGCGACGAGGTTTTCCGTGGCGGCGTTGATATCCAGCTTTTTGGCGACTTCTTCCCCGAAGCGTTCTACATTGGCCTGGTACTCTGCCTCGGTTTCTGAATAAGGTACGCCCACGACTTTCAGCGCACGCATACGATCGGCCACGTCCTTATAGTTCAGCTTGTTTTCCAGTAGCCAGGGATAGTTGGGCATGATCGATTCGGGGACCACCGAACGAGGTGCAACCAGATGCTGGACATGCCATTCGTTGGAGTATTTGTCACCGACGCGCGCCAGGTCTGGCCCGGTCCGCTTGGAACCCCACTGGAAGGGGTGGTCGAACTTTGACTCGGCGGCCAGGGAATAGTGTCCGTAGCGCAAGGCCTCGTCACGGAACGGGCGTATCATCTGTGAATGACAGGTGTAGCACCCCTCCTTCATATACAGATCGCGACCACGCAGTTCGAGTGGTGTGTAGGGGCGCACGGTGTCTTTGCCGGCAACTTTCACCTCTTCCACCGTGTCATCAATCATATACAGCGGAACGATTTCGACCAGACCGCCGATACTGATTACGATCAGCGTCAGGACGATAAGCCAACCGGCATTGGTTTCTATGGTTTCGTGTTTCATTGCTCTTCTCTAATCCTGTTGTTCTTTAGGCCTTGGCCATTTTCGCGGCCAGCTTGGCTTCCAGTTCAGCCCTTTCACGACTTGCCTTGCGGACGGTCATGTAGACATTGAATGCCATCAGGATCATCCCGGCGACAAAGAATGCTCCGCCAATAGCGCGGAATACATACGGCTGGTGCAAGAAGGCAACGGATTCCACAAAGGTGTAGGCCAGATTGCCGTATTCATCAAAGGCACGTAACAGCAGACCCTGGCCAATACCGGCCACCCACATGGCGCTGATGTAGAGCACGATACCGATGGTCGCCAGCCAGAAGTGCAGATAGATCAACCGGTCGCTGTACATTTTGGTTTCCCACAGGCGCGGAATCAGGTGGTACAGGGAGCCGAAGGTGATCATGGCAACCCAGCCCAGTGCACCGGAGTGCACGTGACCGATGGTCCAGTCGGTATAATGCGACAGCGCGTTAACACTCTTGAGCGACATCAGCGGGCCTTCGAACGTCGACATACCGTAGAACGACAGGGCCACGATCAAAAAGCGAATGATCGGATCGGTACGCAGTTTGTCCCAGGCTCCGGAGAGGGTCATGATGCCGTTGATCATCCCGCCCCATGACGGCATGAGCAGCAGGATGGAGAACGTCGCTGCCAGAGTCGAGGTCCAGTCGGGAATCGCGGTCCAGTGCAGATGGTGAGTACCCACCCACATGTACAGGAAGATCAGCGCCCAGAAATGGATGATCGACAGGCGATAGGAATAGACCGGGCGGCCGGCCTGCTTGGGGACGAAGTAATACATCATGCCCAGGAAGGCCGCGGTCAGAAAGAAGCCCACGGCATTATGCCCGTACCACCACTGGGTCATGGCGTCCTGAACACCGGCATGCAGACTGTAGGAAGAGAGACTGAACATGCTGACCGGCACGGCCATGTTGTTGAAGATATGCAGCAGGGCGGTGGCAAGAATAAAGGCGATAAAGAACCAGTTAGCCACATAGATGTGCGGCTGACTGCGACGACGCAGGGTCTGCACGTAGATCCAGAAATAGGCCACCCAGGTGACGGCAATCAACAGATCGATCGGCCAGACCATTTCAGCGTATTCCCGTGCCTGGGTATAACCGAACAGATAGGAGATCGCGGCCAGCGCGATGGAGGCCTGCCAGCCCCAGAAGGTCAGATTGGCCAGACCATCATTATACAGGCGCGCCTGACAGGTCCGCTGCACCACATAGTAGGAAGTGGCAAACAACGCACTCCCCCCAAAGCCAAATATGACCAGTGTGGTGTGTACCGGACGCAGTCGACCAAAGGTGATTTCCGGGATATCGAAGTTCAGAAATGGCCAGGCCAGTTCGGAAGCAATGTACAAACCTGCGAACATTCCCAGCACACCCCAGACAATGGTCATGATGGTGAACTTGCGGACAATATCGTAGTTGTATTGTTCCGCAGCCTGTGCAGTTGAGTGGGCCATATAACGCCTCTTGGTTCTTGGTTGAATCAGGTGATGATAAGGGAGTTTCCCGCCTGCACCGCCACAGGAATCCTGAGAAAATCCCTCGGAAATATCAATATATCAGAATATTGTAATGTATCTGTAAACCGACAGGCAACTGCCGATCATCTCGCTAGTATAGACGTGCCACGCGATTCGGCACCAACCGGAGAGGGTTCAGGCAAAGTCGACAAATTATTGCCTTACTTTTATAGTGGTTTATGGCCAGAAGGCCAGCAGCAACGGAATATAGTGATCGATCAGCAACAGCGCGAACAGCAACATGAGGTAGAGAATGGAATAACCAAACGTCTTGATGGCAATTTTCGGATCCTTGTCCGACTGCATCCGAATGGCGTAATAGAGAAAGATCCCACCGAGGATGAGGGCGCCGATAAAATAGAGCCAGCCGCTCATCCGGGTGGCAAACGGCAACAGCGTCACACCAAACATAATAATGGTATACAGCAGCACATGCAGCCGGGTGAACTGTACCCCGTGGGTCACCGGCAACATCGGTACATTGACCCGGGCGTATTCCTCGCGCTTGTGAATTGCCAGAGCCCAGAAATGGGGCGGCGTCCAGGTATAGATAATCAGAAACAATAACAGGCTGTCGGGATGGATATGCCCGGTCACCGCAGTCCAGCCCAGTACCGGCGGCGCGGCACCGGCGGCGCCACCGATCACAATATTCTGTGGCGTGGCTCGCTTCAGGTACATCGTATAAATAAAGGCATAGCCGATCAGGGACAACAGGGTCAGCACTGCGGTCAGGGGATTAACCAGGTAGACCAGGATCAGCATCGAGGCAACGCCCAGCAGGGCCGAGAACAGCAATGCCTGCTTGTTGGTTATCGTGCCGGAGGGCAGGGGCCGTTTCGAGGTCCTTTGCATTTCGGCATCAATCTTCTGATCCACAATCTGATTGATGGCTGCCGCCGACGCCGCGGCCAGACCGATCCCCAGCGTACCGAAGATCAGCGGCTGCCACGGCACCATCCCCGGTACAGATAGAAACATCCCCACAATGGCAGTGAACACGATCAGAGCCACGACCTTGGGTTTGCACAGGGTATAGTAGTCACACCATAACCGGAAAATATCCGGTCGAACTTCAGACTGTTTAACGGTCTCCCCCATCATGTTCTCCGCGGCTCGAATGCCAGGTGGTTCAGGGTCACCAGAGTCAGCAACAATAACGCACCGACACCGTTATGTGCCACAGCCACTCCCAGCGGCAGGGATAGCAGGACATTAGCAATCCCCAGGCTGACCTGTAGTAACAATACGGCCAACAGGGTCAGGCCCACAGGCTGAAGGTTTTTACCGAAACGACCCAGCAACAGCATCAGTCCCAGTGCCCCCAGGTATAAAAAGGTAACCAGTGCGCCAAGCCGATGGGTAAAATGCACCGTAACCCGCGCAGTATTGCTCATAACACCGCCTTCATAATCCGGGCCGATACCGTGCCAGAATGTAAATGCTTCGCCAAAGTCTGTCTGCGGCCACCACTGGCCCTGACAGGTCGGGAAATCGGTACAATGCAACGCGGCATAGTTGGCACTGGTCCAGCCACCGAGCATAACCTGGACAACCACGATTAACAGGCCGATCAAAGCCAATTTTTTCAGTCGGCTGGCCTGGATCTGTATACCCGGACGCAATCGGGCAAACAGCTTCATATGCCGCAGGGTTATCCACCACAGCAGGGAAAGTGTCGCCATGCCGCCCATCAAATGCAGCATCACAATCACCGGCTTGAGTTTGATGGTGACCGTCCACATCCCGAGCAAGGCCTGGAAAATGATCAATACACTCAAAAACAACGGCAATTTGAAAGACTGTTGCGGATCATGACGGTTGCGCCAGGCAATAAAGGCCAGCGTGAATACCAGCAGGCCAAGAATCCCGGCAAAATAGCGGTGTACCATTTCCTTCCAGGCTTTGTGCGCCTCGACCGGGCGGTCCGGGTACAGCGCGTTAGCCATCTGGACAGCCTGTTCGGTTTTCGGCACGCCCAGGTGTCCGTAGCAACCCGGCCAGTCAGGACAGCCCAACCCGGCATGCGACAAGCGGACATACGCCCCCAACACTACAACACATAAGGCCAGCACAGTGGCAATCAAACCCAACCTGGCAAACAGCGTTTGTTTGTTCATGTTTTATTATCCTGATCGCGCAAATTTCAGCAGCCGTTCCAGATCCCGAATAGCGCCCTTTGGTTCGTAATCCTCGGGATAACTCATCATTAAATAGCCACGAGGGTCAACCAGATACATTGACTGTACTGACGGGCCGGCACCGGTATCATGCTCAAACTGGTCAATCACTTTCTGCAGGCTGGGATCATCGCCATACACGATCTTCAGATCCGGGTGATCCGCCAGTACATTGCGCAGACTTTCTTGCGGCGCACCCTCTGTCGAGATATGAATTCGAACAAGTCGCTGCCGATTACCACCCTGGGCCAGACGAATCTGGCGCATCAGGTACAACTCTTCAACACACTCCGGGTTACAACTCGCGCCACCAAAATGGAGCATCAACCATTTGTCGCGCACATCGGAAAACCGAAAAGATGAACCTTCCTGATCGGTTAGCGCAATATCTTTCAGCTGACGCGGGGGCTGGATAAGGTCACCGTGATTGCGCTCACCGCCTATATCCCATTTATCCAGGTTAAAATACAGCACCAGGACAATAATAATCGGCAAAAAGAACACAGCAACCAGCAACAAGAAATCTCGCCGCCCCTTGTTTCGTTCTGCTTTACTTACGTTCATGTTCTGCATGTTCAATTTTTCTACTGTTGACGAATATAAATATCAAAACCAGAGCCAGCGCCAAAGTAAACCATTGTACGGCATAGCTGGTGCTCTTCTCAGGCGAGCTGCTGATAATCTTCCAGTCCCTGACAAATCCGTGCGGCTCGTTTTCACCCAGTTGCAATATATAAGGATACAGTTTGTGGCCTGTCTGGTTTTCAAGTTCTTCTATATCCAGCCATTGAACCGTCAATGGCCAGCTGGTATCGGTATAACTATGTTCGCCCAGCTTCAGACCGATCTCTGACGGCAATTTCAGACGACCAGACAATTCAACATTTTTTTGCGGGGTCGCAAACTGCGGCAACCTGTCGCGTTGCAAATGCCCGTCAACCCAGCCACGGTTAACCAGGATGTATTGCTCAGTATCACCAATTCGCAATGGCGTCAGAACATGGTAGCCAGCCCGCTTTTGATGGACCTGGTTATCAAGTAATATTTGCCGATCATCGTCAAACTGGCCGCCAAGCCTGACCCGTCGATATTCTATTTGGCCAGTCGGATCCAGACTGGATAATTCCACGGCAGGTCGTGCTTGCTGCTCGGCATAGCGCTGCTCGATTTCCCGTTTTTCCTGCGCGCGATCCAGTTGCCAGAACCCCAGGCGCAATAATATTGGCAACAGGATAATGGTTGCGACTGTCGGCCAAAGGCGCGGTGTGAATTCACGATTGCCAAATTGCATTTTATTACCCGCTGTCCATATGCCCGTCGCGGTATTTTGGGTATACTTTATTCACCAGATAGCGGAGGTAACCATGCTTTTTAAAGCAGTGATCGTCATTGTCCTCGTGCTGATTTTGCTCAGCCTGGCCACCGCCCTGTTTTCCATGCTAAAAGGCAATCAGGACTCCACGCGTACTGTCAAGGCATTGACCCTGCGTATAGCGTTGTCCATCGGGCTGCTGCTATTTATCATGCTCGGACACTCGCTGGGCCTTATTTCACCACACGCGCTGATATAACGCCACGGTGAATTTCCCTTTTTTCTCACGTCTGATATTTTTGTGTAACAGCGACTGACGAGTTTGTTTCGCAAGAATCCACAAATAACCACCGAACCCCGATAATTTGCGGTAACTTTATCCCCTGTCAGGGTATTATCATTTCACTATTTACAGTGGCTGATCGAATTTATATACAAAAAAAAGCGCCGCAATCGCGGCGCCTTCCATAGCCATGTTATCGCTTGCTACAGCCAGTATACAAAGATAAACAGGCCGAGCCAGACCACATCCACAAAGTGCCAGTACCAGGCCGCTGCCTCAAAGGCAAAGTGATGCTTCGCAGTAAAGTGACCCTTTATCGAACGTAACAACATCACCAGCAGCATGATCGCCCCAATCATTACATGCAGACCATGGAAACCGGTCAACATAAAGAAAGTCGAACCATAAATACCGGATGACAGCTTCAGGTTCAGGTCACTATAGGCATGACCATATTCCCAGGCCTGCAATGAAATGAACACTGCACCGAGCAACACTGTCAGGAATAGTCCCGCAATCAGCTGTGTACGATTGTTTTTCTTCAGTCCCCAGTGAGCCCAGGTGACGGTCAGGCCGGACGTCAGCAGGATGATCGTGTTGTAAAACGGGACCCCCCAGGCACCGACAACCTCTTTCGGCTTGTCGAAAGCTTCCTGATTCGGAACATCGATAAGAGGCCAGGCTGCCTGGAAGTTCGGCCATAATAATTCGCCGGTCATGGCATTGTTGCCTGCTCCGTCCAGCCAGGGCAATGCCCATTGCCGTACGTAGAAAAGAGCGCCAAAGAAAGCGGCAAAAAACATCACTTCCGAGAAGATAAACCAGGCCATACCCATGCGGAACGAGGTGTCTACCTGCGCATTGTATTGTCCACCCTCACTTTCGGAGATGACTTTCCCGAACCAGCCAAACATCATCACGATGACAATAATGGCACCGGCAATCATCCACAGGCTGGTGCCACCATGCAGCCACCCGGCAAAACCGGCCAGCATGGTGAACAAACCGACCGAGCCGACAATCGGCCAATGGCTCGGTTCGGGCAAATAATAGCTACCTTGTGCGTGTGACATGGCTACCCCTCTTTTATGCTTATTGTGCTAATTGTTATTAGTTCAAATAGGTCTGGCTGTTAGCAGAAACTGCCACAACACGTTTGTTATTACCTTTCAGCCTGGCGTTTTTCTCAGTATCAAAAAATGTATAACCCAGCGTTATTGTATTGACGTTTTTAGGTAGATCGGGATCCACCACAAACACCAGTGGCATTTCTTTGGCCTCTCCCGGCTGGAAAGTCTGCTGGTTAAAACAGAAACATTCCATCTTCGTGAAATATTTCACTGCCTGAGACGGCGCTAAACTCGGCACTGCTTGTGCTACAACGGTCTGGCCTGTCTTGTTTTTGGCATAAAACTTCACCTGCTTGATTTCACCAGGATGCAGCTTCATGGTCCGGGTCATTGTTTTAAATTCCCAGGCCATGTTTTCATTTAACGTCGTCGTGAACTGTACTGTCACCGTGCGCTCAAGGTCCTTTCTTGTCGCCAGTTCCCGGCCTTTGACGGAGCCTTTTTCCGCGGTATAACTGCCTTCCTGAATCTCAAGAAAGCGGCCATTAATCCCGAAGGCATCACAAACCATGTTGTACAAAGGCACCAGTGCAAACCCGAAACCGAACATCGCAAACACAACAACGGTCAGCTTGCTTATCAGTCGACCATGTGTTTTTTCGGGCTTGTTGTCCTGTGTCATGGCCGATTACCAGTATTTGGCAAAAATCGCGATATAGAACCCCAGGGCAATCAGCACCAGGATTGCAATTGTCGATTTTTTTGCCTTCGCGCGTGCGACATTAATACTCATTATTACTACCTTGTGTAGTCAAACGGAGAGACGATCGTTACCGTCTCCCCGTTCCGACTCATTTAACCTGCGGCGGTGTTTCGAAGGTGTGGTACGGCGCCGGTGAGGGAACCGTCCATTCCAGTCCGTCCGCGCCATCCCAGACCTTGTCGGTGGCTTTTTCTCCACCACGGATGGTCTTGATGAGGATATACAGGAACAACAACTGACTGGCACCGAAGACGAAACCGCCAACCGAGGCCATCATGTTGAACTCGGCGAACATCGGGGAATAGTCCGGAATCCGTCGCGGCATACCGGCCAGACCGACAAAATGCATCGGGAAGAACAGCACGTTAACCGAAATGGCCGACAGCCAGAAATGCCACCTGGCCAGCGTTTCGCTATACATGTTACCGGTCCACTTCGGCAGCCAGTAATACACGCCGGCGATAATAGCGAACACCGCACCGGTTACCAGAACATAGTGGAAATGCGCTACCACAAAATAGGTATCGTGGTACTGGAAGTCGGCCGGTGCAACACCCAGCATCAGGCCGGTAAAGCCACCAATGGTGAACAGGAACACAAAGGCAATGGCCCACAGCATCGGTGCTTCGAAAGTCATGGAGCCTTTCCACATGGTGGCGGTCCAGTTGAATACCTTGACCGCCGTCGGCACCGCAATCATAACCGTGGCATACATAAAGTAGAGCTCACCCGCCAGTGGCATGCCAACCGTGAACATATGGTGTGCCCAGACGATGAACGACAGGAACGCAATCGCCGCAGTCGCATAGACCATCGAGGCATAGCCGAACAACGGCTTGCGCGCAAAGGTCGGAATGATCTGCGAGACCACGCCGAAGGCCGGCAGGATCATAATGTACACCTCGGGGTGACCGAAGAACCAGAACACATGCTGGAACAGAACCGGGTCACCGCCGCCGGCGGCATCAAAGAAGCTGGTGCCAAAGTTGCGGTCGGTCAGCATCATGGTTACCGCACCGGCCAGTACCGGCATTACGGCAATCAGCAGGAAGGCGGTGATCAACCAGGTCCAGACAAACAGCGGCATTTTCATCAGGGTCATGCCTGGCGCCCGCATATTCAAAATGGTGGCGATAATATTGATCGCCCCCATAATGGATGAGAAGCCAAGCAAATGGATTGCAAAGATGAAGAAGTCCGTGCTGGCCGGCGCAAAGGTCGTGGACAATGGCGCATAGAAGGTCCAGCCGAAGGCCGGGCCACCGCCCTCCATGAACAGAGTGCTGACCAGCATGGTGCCGGCGAACGGCAGGATCCAGAAGGACCAGTTGTTCATGCGTGGCAGGGCCATATCCGGCGCGCCGATCATCAATGGGATCTGCCAGTTGGCCAGGCCGACAAACGCCGGCATGACCGCGCCAAATACCATTATCAGACCGTGCATGGTGGTCATCTGGTTAAAGAAGTGCGGATCCACAATCTGCATGCCCGGCTGGAACAGCTCGGCACGGATGACCATGGCCATAGCACCGCCCGTCAGGAACATGATGAAAGCGAACCACAGGTACAGGGTACCAATATCTTTATGGTTGGTAGTAAACAGCCAACGCGTAATACCCGTCGGGTGGTGGTGCTCGTGTGTCGCAGCTACTGTACTCATTCTTATATCCTCCACTACGCCTTAGCGTGCTGCCTTAACGGCTGACGGTTGTACAACACTGGCGTCATTGCCCCAGCTTTTACGTTCATAAGTGATAACCGCGGCCAGATCGGCATCATTGAGCTGTGGACCAAAGGCCTGCATTGAAGTCCCGCTCTTGCCGTTCAGGACTATATCAATATGCCCTTCGGCCGGACCGGTGGCAATCGGTCCATCCACCAGCGCCGGGAACGTGCCCGGAATGCCTTGCCCATTGGCCTGATGGCAGGCCGCACAGTTGGCTTTGTAAACCTCTTCCCCACGGGTCAGCAGTTCCTCCTCGGTCCATTCCCGATCGCTGCCCGCACTGGCTGCTGCCGCAGCTTCTTTTTGTTCAGCAACCCAGTTCTGGTATTCATTCTCGGCAACCACCTTGACTACGATGGGCATAAAGCCGTGGTCCTTGCCGCACAGCTCGGCACACTGACCGCGATAGGTCCCGGTTTCGGTTGCCTTGAACCAGCTCTCATTAATATAGCCGGGAATCGCGTCACGTTTGACACCAAGATCCGGTACCCACCAGGCATGAATCACATCATTGGAGGTAGTCAGTATCCGAACTTTCTTGTTAACCGGAACCACAATCGGCTTGTCGACATCCAGCAGGTAGTTTTCTACCGTGCGCACATCCACACCGGAACCTTTCTGGCGGGCTTCGTTACTGGTCGAATCGAGATTACTGAAAAAGCTAAGCCCCTCGTCCAGGTACTCATACTGCCATTTCCATTGCCAGCCGGTTGCCTTGACAGTCACATCGGCGCTGCTGGTGTCTTCGATCTTGATCAGTGTTTTGGTAGCAGGAATGGCAATCAGCACCAGAACTACCAGCGGGATGATGGTCCAAATAACTTCCACCGTTGTGCTTTCATGGAATTGCGCCGGTTTGGCGCCTTTGGATTTTCGATGTTTGAACAGGGAATAAATCATTACCCCGAAAACGCCGATACCGACAATGGTGACAATCCACAGCACCAGCATATGCAGGCCGTAGATTTCCTTGCCGACGACGGTCACGGTCTCGGACATGTTCAGGCCGTATTCTGCAAACGCGCTGCCGGGCCCCAACAGCAAAACAGCATATAGGAAGCTTCGGAGCTTTCTCGTTATAGTATTTGCCGACATACCTCTACCTCTTCCGGTTGGGATTCACTTGATTTTATTGATTCTGTTTTTTTTACACGCTCATCGCCGCACATGCCTGTCTCTTTAATATTATTGCCAGCGCGAGTGAATAATTTATTAATTTGGAACGTACCTGCCGCTTGTGACTGATTGATTACCTTCTGGCATCAACCCGTCGTTTATTCTTGATTATAAATGCGCTTGTTCCGGCCCGGTCATAGCCGCCCACTAGCACACTGCCTTTTTCAGACTGTATGCATGGTAATCAGGCGTCCGTGGCTCCGCAATAAAAAAGATAGAATGGGCTTATAACAAACAGATATAAAAGCAGCTGCTAATATGTTTATCTTCTAATTAGCTATTTAGCTGTTTTCTGCTAGCAGCCGACGGCCTGTCGTGCCGTCAGTGATGCAAATCGTTTAATAACCTTAACGATCCGCCGGGATATTGCCAAGGAGTTTCACTCTTTAAGAATATTACAACCAGCTTATATAGATGTTTGTGGCCAGCTGCGCCTGTTGCTCCGGGTAGAGCGGCGTGTGTTGATGGGGAATCTGTGCCAGGCAGGGCACAGGGAGGCGAGATTCCAGGGTTTGCAGATTACCCTGTTGTGCGGCAAAAGCGGGATCGATCCCGTTGGCGATCCAGCCGACCACCGGGATATTCTGTTGTTTGATACTTTCTATTGTTAACAGCGCATGATTGAGGCAACCCAGGCGCATACCGACCACCAGCACCACCGGCAACCCCAGCAAGCCGGGCAAGTCGGATACCGACAAACTGTCACTTAACGGCACACGCCAGCCTCCGACCCCTTCCACAATGACCTGATCGCTGTGTTCTTGCAGTTGCGTATACGCATCCACAATCGGCTGGCGCTCGATACGGCACCCTGCCTGGCTGGCAGCCAGATGCGGGGCAATCGGCGGTTCAAACACATACGGATTCACCCACTCGTAGGAAAGATTCATACCGGACTGCTGTTGCAGCTGCAGGGCATCCTCGTTGACCAGTCGCCCATCACGTAACTCGCCACCACTGGCAACCGGTTTCATCCCGGCCACTTTCAGGCCTTTCTGCTGCAGCGCCTCCATCAGCAGGCAACTACAGAAGGTCTTGCCAATCTCGGTATCGGTACCGGTAACGAAGACACCCGGATATTGCGTCATATCGATGTTCACCGCCGTGGGACAAAATTGACCGGCACTTCCTGTGGCACGGCACAACCGGCGCCGGAAGTTTCCATCGCCCAGGCATGGCCATATAACACTTCATAACTGACTGGCAAACGTTGTTCCTGCCGAAACTGTTCATACGCCTCGCTGACCGCCTGCATGCGCCGTTTGCCGGTCAGCCCCCGGGCACGTCCCCGGGTAACGTTATGTGCTCCGATCTGCTTGAGATCGCGCATGATGGAAAACAGATCCGGATAGGTCAATGTCAGCATTTCCATGTCCATAACCGGGTCGCCAAAACCGTGACGCAACAGAGCATCGCCAATATCGTGCATATCAATAAACCGGTTGGTATGTGAGTAAGCATCCACCACCTCGAAGCACTGGCGCAATTCCTGAAGGGTATCCGGCCCGAAAGTACTGAACATTAACAACCCATCGGGCTTCAGCACGCGGCGCATTTCGGCAAAAGTCTGATCCAGATCCACGCACCACTGGATAGCCAGGCTGGAGAAGATCATATCCACACTGGCATCGGCCAGCGGCAGTTGCTCGGCGTCACCGGCCACATAACGAAACCGGCCGCGCAGTTTTTGCCACAAACCTGGTTTGGCTCGCGCCTGATCCAGCATGTTCACGGACACATCCAGCGCCCAGATCTCACTGCCGGGATAACGCCGTGCCAGCGCGGGTAAGGTATAGCCGGTACCACAGCCCACATCCAGCAGGCGTTGCGGAACATGTTTAATGTAATCGAGTCGTTCCAGAATGCGATCAGCCACTTCCCGTTGTAACACCGCGGCCTGATCATAACTTTTCGCGGCACGATCAAATGCCGTACGGGACTGCCGCTTGTCGATTATCTGTGCGTCATTATCTTGCATGTAAAAACATCATCACTTGTTGAGCAAATGTCTGCGGATGGGAGACAAATGGTGCATGTCCCGCGCCCTCGATAATCACGGTCTGACTGTCATCAAACGTATCCGTCAGCGCCGCTGCCGCCGACAGCGGGACCAGCATGTCCTGTTTGCCCATCACCAGCAGCAGTGGCACCCGGCGGATCAGCGATAACTGTTCACGCAAATCCGCCTCTTTCAAAATGGTCAGACCGCTTTGCAGCGCGGTCACGTTGACATCAGCTGTCTCCAGTACCCGCTGGCGTAATGTGCGCAATGCCTCCCGGGCCGACTCACTTCCCTTGACCTGCAGCGCCAGGAAACGTTGCAAGGTCGTTCGATAATCTTCACGTAATTGTTCCGCGAAGCTCTCGAGCAGTTGTGACGGCATGGCATGCGGCCAGTCATCGGTCTGGCTGAAACGCGGGGTACTGGCGACCAGCATCAGTGCCCGAACCTGTTCGGGCCGTTGCACCGCGATCTGCAGGGCCGCCAGACCGCCCAGCGACCAGCCCAGCCAGAAGGCCGGCCCGCTTAAGTGCGGCGAAACGCTCTGCCATATCCGGTCCGCCAGCTGTGTCAGATCAAACTCACTGTCGGCGTGCTGACTTTGCCCATGCCCGGGCAAATCCACCAGATGCAGGCGGTAATGCGACTCTAACGATTCGATCACCCCATGCCAGATACCGCTATGCATGCCCCAGCCATGCAATAACACCAGATCCGGCCCCTGCCCCGTGCGAGTCACCTGAAGAGGAGCGGTATCCGCCATGCTTTATAACACCGTCTCGATAATATCCAGCAGCTGCGTGACATCCGCCGGCTCATGCGCGGCCGAGAAGGTAATGCGCAGACGCGCAGAGCCCCGGGGCACGGTCGGGGGCCGGATCGCGCTGATCAGGATGCCCTGCTGTTTCAACTTCTCGCTCAATGCCACCGCCTGTTCGGTATCGCCGACGATCCACGGCTGTATGGGGGTAGCTGACATTCCCAGCTCCAAACCCAGCTGCGCGGCACCGGCACGAAACTGGTCGATCAACTGATGCAGTTTCTCCCGTCGCCAGTCTTCGGTTTGCACCAGTTGCAGACTGGCCCGGGTTGCCTCGGCTACGGCCGGTGGCAGCGCCGTGGTATAGATATAACTGCGCGCCTGTTGAATCAGGGTTTCTATCAGCGCCTCCTCGCCGGCGACAAAGGCGCCGAAGGTGCCAAACCCCTTGCCCAGCGTGCCGACCAGAATCGGCACATCACTCATTCCCAGGTCATAATGTTCCAGCGAACCCCGGCCGCGGGCCCCGATGACGCCCAGGCCGTGGGCATCATCCACCATCAGCCAGGCATCATGCTGCCGGGCATGTTGCGCCAGTGGCGGCAACGGCGCCAGATCGCCGTCCATGCTGAACACACCGTCGGTGGCGATCAGACGGGTTGTGGCCTTGCTGCTGTCCAGCAACTGCTGCAAGTGCGCACTGTCGGCATGCCGGTAACGTTGCAGTCGCGCGCCGGACAATTGCGCCGCATCGATCAGCGAGGCATGGTTAATGCGATCCTCGAACATCGCATCCTTGCGCCCGAGCAAGGCACTGGCCACACCGAGGTTGGCCATGTAACCGGTGGAAAACAGCAGGGCCCGGGGCCGGCCGACAAACCCGGCCAGTTCCTCTTCCAGCTGATGGTGGGGTCGGGCATGGCCGGTTACCAGATGCGCGGCGCCGCTGCCCACGCCGTACTCATCGACACCGCGTTTGAAGGCCTGTTTGACCTGGGGGTGATTGGCCAGGCCGAGATAATCATTACTGCAGAAATTCAGATACTCACGCCCGTCGATCACCACCCGCGGCCCCTGCGGCCCCTCCAGCACCTGGCGCGAACGATACAAATGCTGCACCCGGCGTTCTTCCAGAGACTGTTGTAATTTCAGAGTATCTACCATTGTTAGAGTTCACTGGGATCAAACGCAGAGTTCGCGGAGTCGCGGAGGCGCAGAGAAACAATATTTTTATTCTCTGACGGCGATAACTGGCTTGTGAATCCCAATCGAAACTTCAATCAAGCTTTACCAGATGTATTACTCCGCGACTCTGCGCCTCTGCGACCTCCGCGTTAATCAACCCTTCTATCTAAATGGCCTGGATGCCGAGTTTGTCGAACAGTTGTGTATCGTGGTCGGCGCCGGGGTTGGGGGTGGTGAGGAGTTTTTCACCGTAGAAGACCGAGTTGGCGCCGGCCAGGAAGCACAGTGCCTGCATTTCGTCGGACATCTCCTCGCGTCCGGCCGACAGGCGCACGTAGGAGCCGGGCATCAGGATCCGGGCCACGGCGATGCTGCGCACGAATTCGATATGATCGAAATCCTCGGCTTCCTGCAGGGGTGTACCTTCGACGCGCACCAGCATGTTGATGGGCACGCTTTCGGGATGTTGTGGCTGATTGGCCAGTTGTTGCATCAGGCGCACGCGGTCATAACGGCTCTCGCCCATGCCGAGGATGCCGCCGCAACAGACATGCATGCCGGCGTTGCGCACGTGTTCCAGGGTATCGAGACGATCCTGGTAGGTCCGCGTGGTGATCACCTCGCCGTAATATTCCGGCGAGGTATCCAGGTTATGGTTGTAATAATCGAGACCCGCTTCCCTGAGCCGTTGGGTCTGGCTTTCGGTCAGCATCCCCAGGGTCAGACAGGTCTCCAGCCCGAGTTCCTTGACCGCCCGGACCATCTCGATGACCGGCTCCAGATCCCGATCCTTGGGGCTGCGCCAGGCCGCGCCCATGCAGAAACGGCTGGAGCCGTTGGCTTTGGCGGCCTTCGCGGATTCGATTACCTCGTCCAGGGGCATGAGCGGTTCGACTTCCAGGCCGGTATCGTAGCGAATACTTTGCGGACAATAGCCGCAATCCTCCGGACATTTACCGGTCTTGATGCTCAGCAGCGTGCTGACCTGCACCTGGTTGGGCTCGAAATAGTGGCGGTGTACCTGCTGGGCATGGAACAGCAGATCATTGAATGGCAGATTGAACAGGCCATCGATCTCCTCGACCTGCCAGTCATGGCGAAGATTGTTATCGATCGTGGTAGCGCTGGCGGTTTGTGACATTTAGTTCTCCCCTTCCCCGTACGTGTCTTGCCAGGGTTCTTGTTGAATGCGATACAGCTCCCACAGCGACCAGGGGATCAGAATCAACGCGACGATACCGCCGGTGATGATCCACAACTGCCACTGTGTGCCATAAAAGGTACCCACCGGGATGACGATGCCAAATGCCCCGTAAAACCGGTAGGCCGCCTGCTGGGTGTAATGGCCGACCCGCTCGTTGGGATGGTGGCGGGCGATGGTGTAAACCGCGATGGAGACGCCAAACCACAAAATCGGCGGCACCACCATCAGAATGAACATGAAAATCAGGGTCATGGCGGGCGGCTCCCCGAGCAGGATCCAGGGCGCCATGATCAGCCCCGGCGCCACGGCAATGATATTGCCGATATTGAACAGGCGCGCCATCCGGCGACAACTGTCAGCACTGATAAAATAGCTTGAAGTGCTGTTTTGCGATTCCACAGCGGATCACTCTCGGCTAGACTGGGGGCAAGGAACCGCATGATAGACACCCCACCGCCGGTGTCAACTCGCAAGGATGCGCAAAGTGAACAACTGGTTAAATTTCGAGCTTTTTCGGCCGATCTGCTGGCTCTGCCATGCACCGCTGGCGCCCGGCCAACCCCTGTGTGCTGACTGTCTTGCCGCCCTGCCTCACAATCAGCATGCCTGCCGCCATTGTGCCCTGCCCACGGCCCCCGGCCAGACCCTGTGCGGCCAGTGTCTGGCCCGGCCACCGCGCTATCAACAGGCGCTGATTCCCTTCATTTACGCACGGCCAATCGACCAGTTGATCACCGCGTTCAAATTTCACCAGCGGCTTCAATATGCCCGCCTGCTGGGCGAACTGCTGGCGGACCGCCTGCCGGAAAAACCACTCTCGACACTGGACGCCCTGTTACCGGTTCCTCTGCATCCGCAGCGCCTGCGCGAACGGGGCTACAACCAGTCCCTGGAGATTGGGCGTTTCCTTGCGCGGCGCTACCAGTTGCCACTGCTGAGGCATCTCTGCCACCGGGTTCGTCCTACCGCCGTCCAGAGCAG
>NZ_JAVLAZ010000005.1:0-8654 GCF_031581315.1 Thiohalophilus sp. | reverse complement strand
CTGGAATTAACGCAAAGTACGCAAAGACGCGAAGAACGCAAAGGAGATAATGATTAAGTGTTGTGTGGTGATTAAAACGAAGACCAACGTGGACATAACCACCGAACAGTCCTGGTAAAACAGATTTAATCGTCGGTGTATTCAGGGCGGTGCGCAGGACGCACCCTGTTCGGCTTTGAGGTTATTACCGGCAACATGCCAGCCAGCAAAAGATCAGAAATCCATGAACAGATCGAGGAAGATGCCTCTGGATTCATATTCCAGACCGGGCGTGGTCTGGCCGTTATCCAGGGAGTATTGCTGATGGCGCCAGCCGCCTTCAAGGCCAAGGCCGCGATGCCATTTGTATTGCAGCTTGGCCTGATAATCGAACGCGCGGGCCCGTTCGCTGTCACGATGGCTGCCTTCCAGCGACGCGGACAACCCGTCAAACGGCAGCTCGAACAGGGCGGTGGCATAAAACATGGGAATGGCCTGGTTAAAATTATGCACGGCGGTCTGATCTTCCGCCTGCGGATAACGACCTGCCGCATCGAGGTACTTGATATTAAGCCCCAGATCCAGTGACATACCGTGCGCTGTGCTGATCGGATAGAACAAGCGGGCGTCATATTGCTGCAGGCGGTTGGCCGTACTGGATGACTCCGAAAGCGAGTCCACATTGTGTAACCGGGGCTGCAGGAGAGCCTGGTGTGATTCGCTGTCATCACGCAGTTGCAGGGCCCGCCGGGTCTCCCCATCCAGGTTCAGACGAAACTGCGGCAAATAGCCCGGCTCATGCTCCTCGGCAAGCAGCGGCGGTGCCATGAGCAGCAGGCTCACGGCAACACTGAGCAATCCGGCATTGAAATGCTTGATCAGAAACATGGGCAAGGTCGGCAAGAATTCGTTGCCCTGATTATAGAACAGCCCGCCACCGCGAACCACTCACAAAGCGCGACTTAACGCAGAATTTACAATCCCGCTGCCGCCAGCGCGCTCAGTCGTTCAGCGGCATACTCTTTAAGGCTTTCCGCCAGGGTGGGACTGTTCCTTGCCCGTTCATAGGCAGAGCGGGCCTCGGTATATTTCTCCAGTTGCTCCAGGGAAACCCCCAGCCCGATCCACCAGTTTCCCTGACGGGGATTGACCCGCAACAGATCCCGGTACGTGGCCGCCGCTTTGAGGTGGTAGCCCGCCTGTTGATAGATCGCCGCCAGCAGGGCGTGATAATCGCGGTCCACCCCCATCGGTGGCGGCTGGCGCTCGAGCACCGCGATAGCCTGGGTCGGTTTGTCCTGCTTGAGCAGGACACGGGCATAGAGTTTGGCAAACAGGCTGTTCTGCGGCGCCAGGGCCACGCCCTCTTTCAACAGGGTTGCCGCCTCCACATAACGCCCGCTTTTAATATACACCCCGGCCAGCAGTTCCCGGGCCCGGTGATGTTGCCGGTAATGCTGCAATGCTTCCCGCAAGTGACGCTCGCCGGCTTCAGTTTGTTCCCGGCCGAGTAATTGATAGCCCTTTTTATACGCCAGTTCCGCGCGCTGTTCATCGCTCAATGGCCGGTTGCGCTTGGTCACCTGCTGCGACGTTTCATCAACCGCCGACCCGGTCCGGGCCGGCTGGTGTTCGACCCGCGAGGTGGGTTCGGGTTCGGGTTCAGATGCCGGCTTCGGCTTTGCTGCCGTCTGGTTCTTTGCCGGGGTCACGGTTTGGGGCGCGGCTTTTTCTTCTGTCGAATCCCGCTCCGCCGTTGACGACCCGGCGGTGACACTTTCAGCGGACGGGCTGTTTTGCCCGCTGTCCGCTTGTGGCAACGGGGCGGTCTCGACCGCCGGCACCGGGGCCGTGGCGATCGGCGGCGCGCTCGCCCCGGCCGGCTGCGGTGTATTGAGATAGAACCAGCCCAGCACAGCGACCAGTACCACCAGCAATATCAATGAAGCGGCCAGTGCATAGACCAGATAGGGCGGACGCCGGCGTGCCACACTGTAACGATTCACGCCTTGCAACGAACCATCCGGGGATGACACCGAATCGGCACGACGCTTTTCCAGATCCTTGAGCATCTGGTTAATCAGGCTCATAAACTGACTCCCGGCAACCTGTCCCCCTGCCAATAGAACAGAGCAACCGAGACCAGCACGGTGACCGCTGCCAGCCACCATGGCCAGCGCCGGCGCGGCGGATGCGCCAGCTGGGCATCCTCGGTATCCTTGACCGCCAGACGCATATGTTGCTCGTCGACCGTGGTGTCGCCCCGTCCATAGGCGGCCATCATCGCCTTGTGGGACAGGATATTGATCAAACGCGGTATACCGCGACTGCATTTATACAATGTTCGCATCGCCCTGTGCTCGAACAGGGCGCCCCCCTGATAGCCGGCTACCACCAGTCGATGGGAAACATAGGAATCGAGTCCTTCGCGATCGATCGGCTCCAGTCGATAGGAGAAGGTAATGCGTTGCTTGAGCTGGCGCACCTGGCGGGTATTGAGGCGTTCGTCCAGTTCCGGCTGGCCGAACAGCACGACCTGCAACAGTTTGTATTTCTCGGTTTCCAGGTTGGTCAAAAGGCGCAGGGTCTCCAGCGTTTCAGTTGGCATGGCCTGGGCCTCATCGAGACATAACACGACTTTCTTGCCTTCACTGGTCAACTCCATCAGTCGATCCGTGATCATTTTTTGTAACTGGTGATGACCATACGGTCGGTTGGACAACGCAATACCCAGTTCCGAGGCCACTCCCGCCTGCAGGCCATAAGGGCTCAACTGGGGATTGGGAATGTAGGCCGAGACAAAGTCCTTGTCCATGGTGTTGAGCAGCTTGCGGCAAAGCAGCGTTTTGCCGGTGCCGACCTCGCCGGTGACCTTGATAAAGCCCTCGCCGCTGCGCAGGGCCACCAGTAACGTATTCAGGGCGTCGGCATAATGCCCGTAAGAGAAGAAATAGGCCGTATCCGGGGTAATCGAAAAGGGCGCTTCCCGCAGTCCGAAATGTTGCAGATACATCATGTTCTTGCGCCCATTACTCTTGCCTATTGCCGGTTGCGCATGCGGCGGATCCGTTCCTGCGAGGAACGTACCGCATCGGACCAGGTCTCGTCCCCCTCAACCAGCACTGGCTTGAGCAAAATGATCAGCTCGCTCTTGCGGGTCACTTCGCGGGTATGACGGAACAGACCGCCAATCAACGGCAAATCCCCGAGCAACGGCACCGAGGCATCCTCGTCGGTAACCGAGTCCTGCATCAACCCCCCGATGACAACCACCTGGCCACTGCGTGCGCGGATAATGCTGTCCGACTCCCGAATGGTACTGATCGCCAGCGGCACGCTGAAGGTGGTATTGGAAGAGACGCTGATATTCTTGGTTTTTTCGGTAACCGTGCTGACTGACGGATGGATGTGCAAAATGATATTGCCGTCCTCGCTGATCTGCGGGATCACATCCAGCGCCACACCGCTGAAGAACGGTGTCAGTTCCACGTTACTGCTGGTGGTCGAGGTGCCGGTGGTAATGTCGGTATTGGAGGCGACGTCGGTGATAAAGAACTCATCCTCGCCCACCTTGATAACGGCTTTCTGGTTGTTAATGGTCGAGACTTTGGGACTGGAGAGCACCTGTACATCGCCCTGAGTCTCGAGCAGTTCGATAAAGGCGGCAAAATCGTTGCCAACGTTTAGCGCCATGGAGAAAACGCCGCCGAAGGCCGAGGCTGCCGAGCCGTCCACCTGATTGAGGGCACTGGGATTGAGATTCCCGTCACTACCGGTGGTATCCGCCACGCCCGAGCCACCGAAGATACTGCCGCCGCCGGTCTGGTTGATCAAAAAGCTGTTATTGGCCGTATCGTGCAGGGCCGACCAGTTGATGCCGCTCTGGAACCGATCATTGAGTTCGACCTCGATGATCTTGGCTTCCAGAATGACCTGACGCTGAACGACATCCTGTGTGGATTTAATAAAGCGTTCCACCGCGCGCAGCTCAGCCGGCATGGCATTGACCACCACCAGCCCCGACTGACGATTGACCACCACGTTGCGCCCTTCCTTGTTACCCACGATGGTCTTCAGGGCCGATTCCATACCCTTCCAGAAATCCGACTCGGATTCGGTATTGATCGAACTGCCGGACAGGGTATTACTCTGCCCGCCGGGCTGGTTAATATTGCTCCCGCCGCCAGCCAGTCCCCCCGTACGTCCGCTACCGCTGGCCGGCGCGTTCTCGGTAACCTGCCCGGAACTGACCCGCAGATTGGAAACGCCCTTGCGCTTGATATCCAGATAATCAAGACTGAAAATACGGGAGGTCAGGGTATTGGGGAACACCTTGAAGCCGGTGCGGGTCTGATCATAATCATAGCCGTAGACATCGCGCACCACTTCCATGACGTCGGCCACGGTCACATTTTTCAAATCCAGCGTAAGGCGCCCGTCCACATCCGGATGCATCACCATGTTATGCGGCGTGCCTTCCACCAGCTCCATGAAAAAACGGCGCGCGTCGGCGCGATTGACTTTGATATCAAAGCGCGGTTCGGTATCGATACCGCTACTGTCGGGTAACTGCAGATTAAACTCCGGCATCAGCGCCTCGCTGATACTGGCCGGGGCATCACCCTGTCGATCGGCGGGGCGAGCTCCCGCTTCGTTGAGCGCCTCGTCAATCGATGACAGCGTTGCCGGAGGTGGCTGGGTACCGGCACAGGCGGCCAGCTGCGCGATGCAACCTGCGATAAGCGTCATTTTCAGTGTTTTTGTCATAGCGTTTTCCAGCACGATTGCCTGTTCCGCGGCCAGGCCGCGATCATTGTCTAGCGAAATTGTTTGCGAATGCCGCCCGGCACGAGCCGGATGACGAACTCTTCCTGTTTGTAGCGCAACTGCACATAGCCCGGCTGGATCGCCAGCACCCTGGCGCCGTTAACGCTGTCGCCCTCCCGGACGCGCTTGCCGTTGATCACGGCGATACGTTCCCGCTCGCCGATCTTGATCGTATCCACATTCCAGCTGGGCGCCGCCGACTTGCCACCGGGCACATACAGTCGATACCCCGGCGGCCGGGTCGGGTCATCCAGCTGTGCGCTCACCGGCGCGGCGAACACCAGGCCCAACATCAACAATCCGGTAGCAACCCTGTCAAACACCGATCCAGCCCTCTTTCAGACTCAGGGTATGCACGGTGATGGTCACGCTTGAGACCGGATAGCTTTTCACCTGCAGTTGCAGACTGTCCCAGTAAAAGTCCCATTTCAGTTCCTGCAACGCCTGAAGGTACTCCAGTGTGCTGAGATAACTGCCGCTGAATTCGATCTGCATACCATGACGGTATACGCCGGAGTCGGGATAGTCCCCTTCCGCATCGGTCGATAATTCGAGCAACGGCTGAATCGGCAGGTTACGCACCGCGATCAGCTTGAGATCGGTTTTTTGCGTCAACACCGCCTCCAGCACCTGCGCCATCTGCGCCGGGCTGATCAGACTGGCGGTTTTTTCCTGCAACCGGGCATCCACTTCGGCCAGTTGCTCCTGCAATTTTTCCTGACGCCGACGGTTGGCCTGATCGGGATCGCGCGCCGACTCGCTGTTCAGCGCCGTAATCTGTTGTTCGAGGGCCGCGATTTGCGAGTCCGTGGTCTGCAAGCGGTTACTCAGGCGCTTGTTCTGGTCGGCCTGGGCCAGATAGACAAATTCCAGCCAGACGATGCCGATCACCAGCAGGGCCCCCACGCCCAGAATAAGGCGCTCGCGTAACGTCAGCGCATCAAACCGTTCAGCCCACTGTTGCAGTGTCTGCTTCATTCGCTCGACTCCTGCTTCACCCGGCTCTGCAACTGAAAGTTCATGTGCCGGGGCTGATCCGCATTGCGGCTGATGGCCAGGTTATCGAATTCGGTGCCGGCGAAGATCGTTTCTGCGGACAGTTTCTGCAAATAATTGGGCACATACTCGGGCTTGAGACTGCGCCCCTGCATATCCAGGCGTGTGCCACCCTGGCGCAGGGCCAGTTCGGTCAACCACAGCCCGTCGATGCGCTGGCGTGCCAGCCCGGTCAAATGTTCCACGAAGCCGTCGGTATTGCCGAAGCGCCTGCCCGACAGCGCCTGCAGAATCTGTTGCTTGACCGCCAGCTCGTTATTCAGGGCTTCGACGGCCTTCTGCAATTGCTGATCGCCCTGGCGAGCTTCAAGTTTCTGGCGCAGTGTCGCGACCTGTTGTTCCAGTTCGGTCTTGCGCTGCGCCTTTTCGGCCAGCTCGGTATTGAGCCCCTGTTGCTGCCACTGCATAAAGCCGGAGACCAACGCCAGCAACACGATCAGGCCCAGTACCGCCAGCCCCACCTGCCGCGCCGAGAACGGCCGTTGCTGTTCGCGGAAGATGTCCTGATAGAGATTGATCTGCTGGCCCGGCATCATGTTCCCGGCCCCCGCAGCGCGGCCCCGATGGCCAGCAACGTCTCGGCCTGAATGCGCCGATCCGGCAGGGCATCCGCCTCGAGCAGCTCACCCAGTTCCAGTGGCTTGATCTGAACGCCGAGGTTGCTACCCATGTATTCGAGCATCTCCGGCAGCGGCGTCGGGGTCGGGGCCAGCGCCAGATGGCCGATAGGCGGCAACCCGAAATGGCTTTCGAAATAATCCAGCGAGCGCTGGACTTCCAGCACGATGGTGTCAAACGCGCGCTGTTGATCCGGCGAAATGTCAGCTTCCAGTTGCAGGCCGCTGTCACCGTCGGCCGTGGCAGTGGCCGATTCGAGCATGCGATAACCGACATCCAGTTCCCGCGCCAGATAAATCGCCCCTTCGCGGGTCAGGGTCAGCAGGCCCGAATCGGGGCCCAGCGACAGCATGGCCACCCCGCGCGCATCCTCGGGCAGGCGCACGGCCAGATTGCGCTGTGCCAGCTCGGGAATATCCACACAGCAGAGATCCGCGCCGGCGCCCTCCAGTTCATCGATATACTGTTTAACCCGCTCCTGACGCGCCGCCACCACATAGACCATGGGCCGGCGACCGCGCTCCTGCTGACCGGGAATGGTGAACACGTCCAGCACCGCCTCATTGATATCGAACTCGAGCCGGTCCTTGATGCGCCAGCGCACCGCCGCCTGCAGCTCGTCTTCGGCCACCTCCGGCGCCTCAATCATTTGCAGGTCAAACTCGCCGTGGTTGAGGACGGTGCTGACCCGCATGCCGTTCAGGCCGTCTGTGCCCAGCACTTTGGTCAGAACCTGGGCACGTTCGGCCGGGCCGGCGGCCATAAACTCACACGCAACCAGCACCGGCTGCTGTGCCTGATAACGCACGGCCGCCACGGCAATACCCTGATCGGAAAGATGCACTCCGACCAGTCCCGGCACCGCCCTGGATTTTTTCAGCCATCCGAACAGGGAACACCCCCTTGTTTAATTGATAACCCGGAATCCCTTCAGTGTTTACCCGATGCCTTCGCGCATGCAGAGTTAAGGCCGGATCTTGATATCTAGCTCTAAATTTCGAAGCTAACTTATTGTAGTATATAGTATTGTAGTGCAATTTACAGTCAAAAACAGCCTTTGGCCCTGTTCAGGCCCCGAGTTCAGCCCCCGGATTCAGCCCCAGGCGTAGGCCACCAGCAGCCCGACAAACACCGCCCCGCCCAGCCAGCTGTTGTTCAAAAAGGCGCGAAAACAGGCTGCCGGCTCCCGATCCCGAATCAGATACTGCTGGTACAGGGCAAAACCCAGCGCCGCCAGCAGGCCTATATAATAAGGTGTTGCCAGCGCCAGCTGGCGACCCAGCAGCAGCAGCCCCAGCAAGACCAGCCCCTGCAGCAGGCCGACGATCAGCCGGTCCGCGTCGCCGAACAGGATGGCGGTGGATTTGACCCCGACTTTCAGATCGTCCTCGCGGTCGGCCATGGCATACATGGTGTCGTAGGCCACCGACCAGACCACGTTGATCACAAACAGCAGCCAGGCCACCTTCGGGACCGCGCCGGTCTGGGCGGCAAACGCCATGGGAATCGCCCAGCCGAAGGCCATGCCCAGCACCACCTGCGGCAGATGGGTATACCGCTTCATAAACGGATAGAGCGCCGCCAGCGCCACGCCACCGAAGGCCAGATAGATCGTCAGCCGGTTCATGGTCAGTACCAGCAAAAAGGCCAGCAAACAGAGCGCCACGAACAATCCCAGGGCCTCGCGCGGGCGCACCTTGCCGCTGGCGATGGGTCGCTCGCGGGTACGCGCCACATGCGGGTCGAACTCGCGATCGGCGTAATCGTTAATCACGCAACCGGCCGAGCGCATCAGGATCACGCCCAGCATAAACACCACGAAAACATCCAGCCGCGGAAACCCCTCGGCCGCTATCCACAGCGCCCACAGGGTGGGCCATAACAACAGGAAAATACCAATCGGTCGGTGCAGGCGGGTCAGCAGAAAATACTGATACAGGCGGTCAAGAATCTGATCGCGGTTGGTCACCGGTCGCTGCGAATTCATTCAACCTCTGTCGTGTGCCGGGTCGGAATAGATATTGTATTGTAACAATAATTCAAAGGCATGCGGAATCAGTATCTGTCAAAGATGAAGTTCACAGTTTTTCGATCGCGGGCAGAAAAATTTCATTTACCAGCAGCGGCTTGCCCGCCAGATAGAACAGCGAGCGCCGTCCCCAGATAACGTCCGG
>NZ_JAVLAZ010000163.1:0-2442 GCF_031581315.1 Thiohalophilus sp. | reverse complement strand
ACCTGCCCTCGATGTGGCCAGCCCGTAAGCAATCCATCGGATGCCGACGAAGCCCCTGACGTATCAGTCGTCCACGGACGGGAGACGGGGCACTAACGACCGCCCTCTTGCGTTGATTGAGCGAGGCAAACCGACAATGATGCAGTTGATTGACCAACAATCCCGAGCACCCACTGGGACCTGCCGCTGATGTGCGGTCGTTACGCCCTGCATACCGCCCCAATGAGGGTGGCGCAGTCACTGGGATTGCCTGTCGACCTCGACTGGGACCCCGCGTACAACGTCGCACCCGGTCGGCCGGTACCAGTGATCGCTACGGACCCCGACAGCGGCGATCCGATCGCCACCCATGCTCAGTGGGGTTTTCACCCGCACTGGGCGGGTGACAAAGCGCCCACGCCGATCAATGCCCGAGCCGAGAGCCTCCGGAGCAGCCGCTACTTTCTGGGTAGCTTTCGTCACCATCGCTGCCTGGTGCCTGCCGATGGTTGGTTCGAGTGGACGGAAAGCCATGGCAAGAAGCTGCCCTGGTACTTCCATCGCCGGGACGACACCCCGCTTGCCTTCGCCGGGCTGCTGGCCAAGGGCAAGGATGACAACCTCACCATGGCAATCATCACCGAGCCGGCGCGCAGCATGGCAAAGACCGTTCACGACCGCATGCCGTTGGTACTCACCCATGACAGCATCCCGGCGTGGCTTGCCCCGGCGCTCGAGGACCCCGACGAGCTTCGGGAGCAGGTTCAACACGAACCGGTTGAGCACTTCGAAACCTACCGCGTCACCCCAGCCGTGAATCGGGCGGATGCCGAGGGGGCCGAGTTGATCACCCCGGCCTCGGCCGATGACTCATACTCGATTGGTCGCAGATTCAAGTCCTGCTGTGCCCCTACCTCAGAATCAGAGGTTTGCAAGCCAGCCAACCATGATCCACACAAGTACAAATCTCCCCGGAACCTCAGGGAAACTCGCGGCGTCAGTCCCTGACCCGTAGCTGCCTCACCTAGGCTCCAAATCCTTTCAAGTGCTATGGTCAGATCCGGCCCCTGGCCAGGCCGACGATGCACCATGGGACATGGGAGGTTAGCCTTGCGTGGCGGCCCTCTGAACACTCACCGCACCAAAAACGTCACGGAAGGAGCGAGTTCTCAGTGATGAGCACACCCTCGATGGCCACGGCCAGCCAAATCCCGCCTTTAATCACCAACGCAATCGCCGGCAGGAAATGAAGTCGATGATCGGCTTGCTCGCCGGCGCGGTTGCTGACATGCGACTGAGAGAGCTCGAGGCCGCATTCCTCGATACTTGGTTGCGCGACAATCACCACCTGTCAGGCGAACACGACGCGCGCGAAGTGAAACTGACCCGAATGGATACCTATGTGGCGAGTCTGCGTTGATGATCAATCTGCTGAAATATCTGGTTTTGCCGCCAACAGGTAATACCTTACTGGCGCTACTGGGGCTTTTGCTCATTTTCAGAAAATGGACAAAAACAGGGGCAGCCCTGATTCTGGCAGCAATTTCCAGCCTGGTGCTGCTTTCCATGCCTGTAGTCAGCCACCAGTTGACCCAGCCTTTAGAGAAATACCCGCCACTGAGCCTTGAAACAGCAGTTCAGCAGCAAGCCATTATTGTACTGGGAGGCGGACGCTCTTATTCCGGCAAGGAATTCGGTTGGCCGGATGCTCCCAGTGAAGCCAGCATCAGCCGCCTGAGCTATGCAGCCTGGTTGCATCGCAAAACAGGACTGCCGTTGTTACTGGCAGGCGGAACCAAACATGGCGAAGAACTCAGTGAAGCCCTGCTGATGCAGAGAATGCTGGTGGAAAGCTTTGGTGTAAAAGCCCGGTGGCTGGAAGAGAGAAGTCGCAACACCAATGAAAATGCAATCTTCAGCGCAGACCTTCTGCAAAAGCAGAATATAGATAAGGTGATTCTGGTCAGCCACGCCTGGCACTTGGCAAGAGCCGTTCCTGCTTTTGAAAGCGAAGGACTGGATACTCTGCCAGCACCCCTGCAGTTTTCCACCCCGCCCCCTTCAGGACTGATCGGCTGGATACCCCGTGCCTACCACCTAGAAAAAAGCACTATGGCACTGCATGAATATATGGGAAGAGTGGTTTACAGCTTGCTCAGCTCATAGGCAGCGCCAACTTTCAAAATTTATTTTTCATCATGTTGTGGTCCAGCGACCTTAGACAGTTCGGCGAGTGACTTCTCGCTTTCCGAGGGCGAATCTATCCGGATCGGGAAGAAGGCCGCCGGGATGTTTCGATTACATCGATCTCTTCTAGAAGGCCCGCTGCAACGGCCACATCGGCGGGCTCTCTCCGGTAGAGTTCGAGAAGCCCTATTTCAACCGGCTCAAAAGTATCTCGAAAATCGGGGGCGATTCACATCGCCTTCTGCCGCGCAGCCTTGCGCTAACCCAGTCGTTGCT
>NZ_JAVLAZ010000070.1:0-13046 GCF_031581315.1 Thiohalophilus sp. | reverse complement strand
ATGATCATAATCATAGCCTTATGACTCATCTGCCGCATGATCTTTATACCGCCGACCAGTGCCGCGAACTCGATCGCATTGCCATCGAGGAAGAGGGCATGTCCGGTTCTATATTAATGGAACGTGCCGGCGAGGCGGCCTGGCGTCTGCTGACCCGACGCTGGCCCGAGGCGCGGCACATTACAGTGGTCTGCGGTACCGGCAATAACGGCGGTGATGGTTACGTGGTCGCCCGCCTGGCGCACGCCGACGGGCGCGAGGTTCGTGTGCTGCAGGTCGGGGATCCGGATAAATTGCGCGGCGATGCCCTGGCCGCCCTGCAACGCTTGCAGGGGATGGATCTGTTTCCCGAACCGTTTGCGTCGCAACCGAGCGAGGAGATCGATCTGTTGGTCGATGCCCTGCTGGGGACCGGCGTTCAGGGCGAGGTGAATGAGCCCTACGCCACGGCGATCGACTGGCTCAATGCCAGCGGCAAGCCGGTGCTGGCACTGGATGTGCCCTCCGGCCTGGATGCCAATACCGGCCAGGCGGGCGGCCGGGCGGTGTGCGCCGGGGAAACCATTACCTTTATCGGTCTGAAAACGGGGTTGCTGACCGGCGATGCCCCCGATTATGTCGGCCAGCTGGCATTCAGTTCCCTCAATCTGCCGGCCAGCGTGCGGGCGCGCGTGAGCCCGGTGGCCCGGCGGCTCGACTTCGAGGCGTTGCAACAACAGCTGCCGCGACGGGCGCGCAACAGCCACAAGGGGCTGTTCGGACATGTGCTGATCATCGGCGGGGAGCAGGGGATGAATGGTGCGGCCCGGCTGGCTGGCGAGGCGGCCCTGCGCTGCGGCGCCGGACGGGTGAGCATTGCCACCCGAGCCACCCATGCCGCCACCCTTAACTGGGGCCGCCCGGAACTGATGTGCCACGGGGTGGAAAACAGCGAGGCGCTGCACGCATTAATTGAACAGGCCACGGTGCTGGCGGTGGGCCCCGGTCTGGGGCAGGGCGAGTGGGCCCGGATGATCTGGCAGGTTATCGCGGGGTGCGACACGCCGCAGGTGGTCGATGCCGATGGACTTAATCTGCTGGCCGAAAATCCGCAGCGGGCCGGGCAGCGGATTCTCACGCCCCATCCGGGTGAGGCCGCGCGCCTGCTGAACCAGAGCCCGGCCGAAGTGCAGGCCGATCGGCTGGCGGCGGTGCGCCGCCTGCAGACGGAATATGGCGGAGCCGTGGTGCTCAAGGGGGCCGGAACATTAGTGAGCACTGACACAGGTAACACGGTTTGCACGGCGGGCAACCCCGGTATGAGCAGCGCCGGCATGGGCGATGTGCTCACCGGGGTGATCGCGGCCCTGCTGGCGCAGGGGCTGGAGCTGGAGATAGCCGCACAACTGGGGGTTTGCCTGCACGGCGCGGCGGCGGATCAGGGTGCCAGAGCGGCGGGCGAGCGCGGTCTGCTGGCGGGGGATCTGTTCGGTCCGTTGCGTCGACTCGTCAACAGCTGATCCCGCAAGTCAGATTCTTTTCCCTGACGGCATGCCGTTATTCGAAAAATTCCGCTAAGCTTGGAGCGATGGAAAAGTATCTCGAAAATGAAGCGGCCACCGTGCAGCTGGGTCGGCGGCTGGCCCGCCTGTGTGTGGCACCCTGTCTGCTGTTTTTGCATGGCGAACTGGGGGCCGGCAAGACCACCCTCGTGCGGGGACTGCTGCAGGAGCTGGGACACACCGGTCCGGTCAAAAGCCCGACCTATACCCTGGTCGAACCCTATCATTTTGATCATAAAAAAGTTTTTCACTTCGATCTGTATCGGCTTGCGGCCCCGGAAGAGCTGGAATACCTGGGCTTTCGGGATTACCTGGATGATCACTCCCTCTGCCTGGTGGAGTGGTCCGAGCGGGGCCAGGGCCATCTGCCCCATCCCGATGTGGAGGTTTATCTCGATCCACGCGGCGACGGCCGCCAGGCGAGACTGATCGCTCACGACCAGGCCGGTGAAGCCCTGCTGGCCCGACTGGAGCCGTTTTGAGCCACCCGTGGGCGCGATGATCTCGAAAAAACTCTAGAAATCCTGTCTATCTTCATAATAAATATCAAATTATTACTTGATTTCTCCTGCCGACCGGCACAATAATAAATTGAACGCAGGTAACACGGGAGGCGAGCACCATGCGTACAGCTCGGGCGCTGCTATGGCTGATGTTGTCCGTTATACCACTGACCGCGGCGGCCGCCGGGGTGCAGGTGGAAGGCGTGCGCATGTGGCCGGCACCGGATCATACCCGGCTGGTGCTGGACCTGAGCCAGCCAGTGGATCATCGTCTCTTCTCCCTGGAAAATCCCGACCGGGTGGTGGTCGATCTCAAGGATTCCCGTTTTCCCGGCAGCCTGCCGACTCTGAGCTATGACGGGGCCCTGATCGAGAACATCCGTTATGCGCACCGCGAGGATAATCAGCTGCGCTTTGTGCTGGACCTCAAGTCCGAGGTACGGCCGAAAAGTTTTGTTCTCAAACCGCAACGCGACTACGGTCACCGGCTGGTGATCGATCTGCACCAGCCGCAAAGCGAGCAGGCCGCGCCGAAAGTGACCAAGTCGGTCAATGACGGCAAGCCCCGCAATCTCATTATTGCCATCGATGCCGGTCATGGCGGTGAGGATCCCGGTGCCCTGGGGCGGCTCGGGACACGGGAAAAAGACGTGGTCATGGCCGTCGCGCGCAAGCTCGAGGCGATGCTCAAACGGGAGCCGGGCTTTGCTCCGGTGATGATCCGCACCGGCGACTATTACCTGAGCCTGCGCGAACGGGTGGAAAAAGCGCGCCGCGCCCAGGCCGATCTGTTTATCTCCATCCATGCGGATGCCTTTCACGATCGTCGCGCGCACGGCTCTTCGGTCTATGTGGTCTCCGACGGTGGCGCCAGTAGTAAGGCCGCCCGCTTTTTGGCCGAAAGTGAAAACAGCGCCGATTTGATCGGCGGCGTCAGTCTGGATGACAAGGAAGACCTGCTGAAGATGGTGCTGGTGGATATGGTGCAAAACTCCACTATCGAAGACAGCCACCGGGTGGCCAGCGAAGTGCTGGGCCGTCTCAAACATGTCAATCATCTGCACAAGCGGCAGGTGGAACAGGCCGGCTTCCGGGTGCTCAAGGCGCCGGATGTGCCGTCGATCCTGGTGGAAACGGCGTTCATCTCCAACCCCGCCGAAGAACGCAAACTGCGCAGCAGTGCGCATCAGACCGAACTGGCCCGTTCCATGTTCTATGGCGTCAAACGTTACTTCGCCCGCCACGCCCCGGCCGGCACTTTGCTGGCGACCCGCAAGGCGCGTCGGCACGAAATCAGCCGCGGTGATACCCTCACCGGCATTGCCGCCCGCTACCGGGTCAGCGTCTCGGCCATCAAACAGCACAATGGCCTCTCCGACAACATGCTGCGCGTCGGTCAGGTGCTGCGGATTCCCGTCATCTGACGTTCCTCTTTCTCCGGGCACCGAGAAATTAACGCGGAGTTCGCGGAGACGCAGAGGCGCGGAGAAAATCATTGTTTTATTCCGCTGGAAGTAACGTAACTGATTGCGATAAAAACGTAATCTGACATTACCCCGGTCGCTACAAGCCTTGCCTGCCATGAAGAATGTTCGTGGGGCAGCCCGGTCCATAGATCAATTCTCCACTCTGCGTCTCCGCGCCTCTGCGACCTCCGCGTTTTTTAACCGGTTCTGTGCAACGAAGCCCGTTCACCTTTTGAGATAACGCGGTTAAGCTACCCGCATGCAACCTGCCCGCCGTTATCAACCCGATGCGATTATCCAGCGCCTGCCGTCGACTCTGGCCAACCAGATTGCGGCCGGGGAGGTGGTGGAGCGGCCGGCATCGATCGTCAAGGAGCTGGTGGAGAATGCGCTGGATGCCGGTGCCACGCGTATTGAGGTGCAGATTCGCAACGGCGGGCTGGAGCAGATTCAGATCAGTGATGATGGCTACGGGATTCGAGCCGGGGAGCTGGAGCTGGCGGTCAGCCCTCACGCGACCAGCAAGATTGCCCGGCTGGAGGATCTGGAGAACCTGGCCAGTCTCGGCTTTCGTGGCGAGGCACTGGCCAGTATTGGCTCGGTGGCGCGCCTGGTGGTCGACTCCCGTTTCAGTGACGCCGGGGAGGCCTGGCGTCTGAGCCTGACCGATCGCGAGGCCGGCCCACAGCTGGTCCCGGTGGCCCATCCGGTGGGTACCACCGTGAGTGTCTCCGAACTCTTTTATAATACCCCGGCGCGGCGCCGCTTCCTGCGCACCGAGCGCACCGAATACCGCTATATTGAGGACATGCTCAAACGCCTGGCCCTGAGCCGGTTCGAGGTTGGCTTCAGTCTGCGGCATAACCAGCGAGAGGTTTTCCGCCTGCCGCCGGCGGGGACCGAGGCGCAACAGGCCCGGCGGGTGGAGCGGTTGTGCGGCAAGGCCTTCTATGCGCAGGCTTTGCATATCGATTACAGCCTGGACGGCTTGCGCCTGTGGGGCTGGCTGGGGCGGCCGGAGGCGGCGCGCAGCCAGGCTGATTTGCAATATGTGTATGTCAACGGCCGCAGCGTCCGCGACAAGTTGATCAACCACGCCCTGCGTCAGGCCCAGAGTCAGCTCTATCCCGGTCGGCATCCGGCCTGGCTGCTCTATCTGGAGCTGGACCCGCTCAAAGTGGATGTGAATGTGCATCCCACCAAACATGAAGTCCGTTTTCATCAGGCGCGCCAGGTGCATGATTTTCTCGTCCACGCCGTCAGCGAGGCGCTGGCCGAGGATCCCACCGTTGCCCGGCCAGCCACGCCGGGATCCAAGCCGTCGGCGGCCGAACCGCGGCGCCCGTTTTATACCCCGGCGGAGGGTAATATTCCCGCCGCCTGGTCGATCCAGGAAGCCGCCAGCACCGGGGCCCCGACCGCGGCCAATACCGACGACGTTTCCTCCCACAAACCGGTCCTCGCCACGCTGGCGGGTGGTTATCTGGTGGTGGAAGAGGCGGGCACGTTGTTGCTGATCAATGCCCCGGCGGTGCGCGCGGCGCAACTGGCGGCCAGCTTTGCCGCAGGAGAGGCGCAAACCGCCAGGCCGCTGTTGATTCCCGAGACCATCGAGTTATCCGCCACGGCGCTGCAATGGCTGGAGCAACACGCCGAGTGGCTGGCCGGCCACGGCATCGATGTCAGTACGGTCAGTGAGGCGGCAGTGCTGCTGCGCCAGGTGCCGGCCGCGGCGGCGTCCCTCGAAGCGGGACAGTGGCTGCCGGCGTTTGTCGAGGCCGCCCTGGCGGGGACGGCGCCGGAGATGGCGCTGGCGCAGGTCCTGAGCTGCCCGCCAAACTGGAGTGCGGCCGAACAGCAGGCGCTGGTGCGCGATGCCTTGAACTGGCAGCGGAATCCGCAGCCGGCTCGCTACTGGGTGCGCTGGGATCAGGGGGCGCTGCAGGCGTTGTTCGAAACGTGAGCGTGTCACCGGCGTCACTTCCGCCGGCGATCGCCCTGATGGGGCCGACCGCCTCGGGCAAGACCGACCTGGCCGTGCGTCTGGTGCGGGCGCTGCCGGTGGAGATCGTCAGCGTCGATTCGGTGATGGTCTATCGCGACATGGATATCGGCTCGGCCAAACCCGGGCCCGAGGTACTGGCCGAGGCGCCTCATCGGTTGATCGATTTTCTGGATCCGGCCGAGGCCTGCTCGGCGGCCCGCTTTGCCGAACTGGCCCGTCGGGAAATGGCCGAGATCACCGCCGCCGGGCGTATCCCCCTGCTGGTGGGCGGCACCATGCTCTATTTTCGTGCCCTGATTCACGGCCTGTCGCGCCTGCCGGCAGCCGATGCGGTGCTGCGCGCGCAACTGGAGCAGGAGGCGCTGGAACGGGGCTGGGCGGCGATGCACAGCCGGCTGGCCGAGGTGGATCCGCAGGCCGCCGAACGGATTCATCCCAATGATCCTCAGCGTATCCAGCGGGCGCTGGAAGTGTACGAGTTGACGGGGATGCCGCTGAGTCAATTGCAACAACAGAATGAACCGTTGCCCTGGCAGTTTGTCAAACTGGCGCTGATCCCCTCGGATCGGGCGGTGTTGCACGAACGCATTGCCCGCCGGTTTGCACAAATGCTCGAGCAGGGATTGGTCGAGGAGGTTGAAGCCCTTTTCAGGCGTGGGGATTTACACGAGCAGATGCCCTCGATTCGGGCGGTCGGCTATCGCCAGCTGTGGCACTACTTGCAAGGCAGGATCAACTATACTCAAATGCAGGAACAGGGGGTGGCGGCGACTCGCCAGCTGGCCAAACGCCAGCTGACCTGGCTGCGCAGCGAATCGGGGGTGCGGACATTTGATGCCCTGGACCAAAAAAGGGGGGATCAGGTCTTGAAATGGTTAGCCAGCTCACCCATTGATACAGAATGAGTGTGGTAAGATAAGTTTGAATTTTTGTTGATTTTTTATAAGGTTATCAGAACGGGCCCGATCGTCTGAGACAATAACTATAACATGCGGAGATAATAACGATGAGTAAAGGACAGTCCTTACAAGATCCGTTTCTCAATGCGCTGCGTAAGGAACGCGTCCCCGTTTCAATCTTTCTGGTGAACGGGATTAAATTGCAGGGGCAGGTCGAGTCATTTGACCAGTTTGTGGTGCTATTGCGTAATACAGTTAACCAAATGGTTTACAAGCATGCGATTTCCACCATCGTGCCGGCACGTAACGTGAAGCTGCCCATGGCGGAAGAAACCAAGGGTCATGAAGGTAATGCTTGAAGTCACCAACGCGGCGTTGGTGAGGGTGGTAATGATTGTTTGAACGTCCACAAGCCGGTGAACGGGCTGTTCTGGTTCATCTGGCTCTGCAAGCGGAACAGCAACAGGAAGAACCCCGGGAGTTTCGGGAACTGGCTGTCTCCGCCGGTGCTGAACCGATCGCGGTAATCGCTGGTTCCCGGGCCGTTCCTCATCCCCGTTATTTTGTGGGTACCGGCAAGGCCGAGGAGATCCGTGAGACTGTCAGGGAACTCGGGGCCGATCTGGTGCTGTTTAACCATGCCCTGTCGCCGGTTCAGGAACGTAACCTGGAACAATTGCTCAAATGCCGGGTGCTGGATCGCACCGGCCTGATTCTGGATATCTTCGCCCAGCGTGCCCGGACCCACGAAGGCAAGCTGCAGGTCGAGCTGGCGCAACTCAAACACCTGTCCACGCGCCTGGTGCGCGGCTGGACCCATCTGGAGCGCCAGAAGGGCGGTATCGGCCTGCGCGGTCCCGGTGAAACCCAGCTGGAAACGGACCGCCGCCTGATTGGTGAGCGGATTCGTCAGCTCAACAAGCGACTGGAAAAGGTTCAGCGTCAGCGCGAGCAGGGTCGCCGGGCCCGCAAGCGCCGCGAGATTCCCTCGGTCTCGCTGGTCGGTTACACCAACGCCGGCAAATCCACCCTGTTTAACCGGCTGACCGACTCCCACGTCTACGCGGCCGACCAACTTTTTGCGACCCTGGATCCGACCCTGCGCCGGCTGGAACTGGCTGACGGTCAGGCCCTGATCCTCGCCGATACGGTGGGTTTCATTCGCCATCTGCCACATGATCTGGTGGCAGCGTTTCGCTCCACCTTGCAGGAGACCCGTGACGCGGACCTGCTGCTGCACGTGGTGGATGCCTCCAGCCCGGAGCGTGACGGCAATATCGAGCAGGTCAACGCGGTACTGAGCGAAATTGATGCCAGCGATGTGCCCCAGCTGCTGGTCTACAACAAAATCGATCAGCTTGAGGAGAGCGAGCCGCGGATTGAATACGACGAGCGCGGGCTGCCCTGGCGGGTCTGGCTCTCGGCCCGCGACGGCGCCGGACTGGCCGAGTTGCGCGAGGCACTGGCGGCGCGGCTGGATCGCGGCCGGGTCTGCCATGAACTGTTGTTGCCGGTGGCGCAGGGGCGACTGCACGCCCTGTTATACCAAGTCGGCAAGGTCCACCGCGAACAGGTGGACGAACAGGGTAACTGGCTGATGACTGTCGAAATGCCCCGTGCCGACTGGGACGCGCTGGACAAACATTATGCCATTGGTGCGCATCTGGCCGGCGAGGAAGACGCGGCCCGGCTTGCCCACCTGGCTTCCTGACAAAGAGCGGGGGCAGGCAAGGCGAGCTAAATACCGGAGCATGCCTTGCGGCAGTTAGCGAAGCCCCATAGAATTGCTTCTCGGTCACATTGAAAATCCACTTTCCTGAATTGAACCGCACGCGCTGATTCAGAACACATATCACGGAGCATCACATGGCCTGGAATGAACCTGGTGGTTCAAACAACAAGGATCCCTGGGGTAATCGCAACAACCCGCAAGGCGGCCCCCCGGATCTCGACGAAGTGATCAAAAAGCTGCAGGCCAAGTTCGGCGGCCTGTTCGGCGGTAAAGGCGGCGGTGGCGGTCCTCGCATTCCCGGCGCCGGCGGCTCCGCGGGGCTGAGCCTGATTGTTCTGGTGTTGCTGGCGGTCTGGGCACTGTCCGGCATCTACATCGTCAACGAAGGTAAGGAAGGTGTGGTATTGCGCTTTGGTAAATTCCACACCATCCAGCCACCCGGTCCGCACTGGTATCCGCGTTTCGTCGACACGGTGGACATCGTGGATGTCTCCCAGGTGCGTTCGGTTCATATCGGTGAGGGCAGTAACGAAGCCCTGATGCTTACCAAGGACGAGAATATCGTCGATATGGAGTTCGTGGTGCAGTACAACGTGCGCGACTCGCGCCGTTTTCTCTATCACGTGCGCGAACCGGAAATTTCACTGCGTCACGTCACCCAGAGTGCCGTGCGCGAGATTGTCGGTAACAACGAGATGGAATTCATCATCACCCAGGGCCGTGACAAGATTGCCGCCGAAGCCTGGGAGCGGATTCAGGGCATCCTCGACAGTTACGAGACCGGTTTACAAGTGCGTGGTTTCAATATGCAAAAGGCCCAGCCACCGCAGGAAGTCATGGCGTCATTCGACGACGTGGCCGCGGCGCGTGAGGACCGGGAAAAATTCATGAACCAGGCCAGGGCTTATGCCAACAACATTCTGCCCCGGGCGGAAGGTCAGGCGCAGCGTTTTCTGGAAGAAGCCAAAGCTTACCGCGATGAGATAGTTTCTATCGCCGAGGGTGATGCCGAACGCTTCGTGGAAATCATGCGTGAATACAAGAAGTCGCCCCGGGTTACGCGCGAGCGTCTCTACCTGGAAGCGATGGAAGAGCTGATGGAGAAAAACCCCAAGGTTATGGTTGATATCAAAGAAGGTAACAACCTGATGTATCTGCCGCTGGACCAGCTGATGAAGCAACGCGCCAGTGGTTCAAGTAATAACAGCGACGCCTCACAGGATTCCGGACCGTTCTCCCGCCAGAAAGAGGATTTCGGGCTGGATCAGACCCGTGAGCGCAATCGTTCAAGGGAGGTGCGCCAATGAACCCGAAACTTCTGGGCGCCGTTATCATCCTCGCCATTGTTGGCGTGGTGGGAAGCAGCAGCGTTTTCACCGTCAGTGAGCGAGAGCTGGCCATCCTGTTTGCTCTCGGTAAGATCGAGAAAGCCGATTATGAACCGGGCATCCATTTCAAATGGCCGTTCGTGAACAACGTACGCAAGTATGAAAAGCGGATCATTACCGCCGATACCGCCCCGCAGCGTTATCTGACCCAGGAACAGAAACCGTTGATCGTGGATTATTACGTCAAGTGGCGGATCCGCGATGTCGAAACCTACTACAAGACCATGCAGGGCATGGAAACCCGGGCTCGTCAGCAGTTTCAATCGATCGTCAACAAGGGACTGCTGGACGCGTTTGGTGAGCGCACACTGCAGGAGGTTATCTCCAGTGCGCGCGATGAAATCATGCGCGATATCACCAAAAAAGCGAGCGAGCGGGTGGAGAGTTTCGGTATCGAGATCGTCGATGTCCGTCTCAAGCGTATCGAACTGACCGAGCGGGTCTTCAAGAACATTTTCGAACGGATGAAATCGGCGCGTGAAAAGGAAGCCAGCGAGTTGCGCGCTACAGGTGAAGGTGAAGCGGAGCGGATCCGCGCCGAGGCTGAACGGCAGAAAACCGTGATGCTGGCCAAGGCCTATCGCGAGGCGCAGGGCATTCGTGGTGAGGGTGATGCCCGGGCCGCGTCCATTTATGCCGGGGCTTATCAGCAGGACGAGGAGTTTTATTCCTTCTATCGCAGCCTGACGGCCTACCGCAAATCGTTGGTGGGTGAAGGCAACCTGATGGTACTGGAACCGGATTCCGACTTCTTCAAGTATTTCAAGGATAATAATCCCGCCGCCAAGTGACGCGTCGATAACGTTTGATTAACCACGCTTTCGGACGTCATTCATGTGGCAGGAATTGATTGTGGCAATTGCACTGGTGCTGGTGATTGAGGGGATCACACCGGCACTCAGTCCCACCTCTTTTCGTCGTGGTCTGATCATGGTGGCCCAGATGAGCGACCGCGTTTTGCGGCGTATCGGGCTGGCTGCCATGCTGGGTGGAGCGTTGCTGATCTATCTGATTAAGGGTTAGGTTAGGTACAGAATGAAATCCGATCGTTGGTTGTTACCGGAAGGGATCGAGGAGGTCCTGCCAGAACAGGCGCGCCGGCTGGAAACGCTGCGCCGACGTCTGCTCGATCTGTATGCCGGCTGGGGCTATGAGCTGGTGATTCCACCGATGATCGAATATCTCGATTCTCTGTTGACCGGCACCGGCCACGATCTCGACTTGCAAACCTTTAAATTGACCGATCAACAGACCGGCAAACTGATGGGGCTGCGCGCGGACATGACCCCGCAGGTGGCCCGCATGGATGCGCATACCTTGAAAAAGGACGGCCCGTCTCGGCTTTGCTATATCGGTTCAGTCTTGCATACCCGACCGGACGGTTTTGCCGGTTCACGCAGTCCGATTCAGGTGGGCGCCGAACTTTACGGCCACAGCGGCAGCGAAAGCGACGTGGAAGTGTTTCTGCTGATGCTGGAGACCCTGCGTCAAAGCGGTATACCGAATCTCTATTTCGATCTCGGCCACGTTGGTATCTATCGACAACTGGTTCGCAAGGCGAAGCTGGCCGAAGAACAGCAGGCCGAGCTGTTCGATGCCCTGCAACGCAAGGCGATCCCCGAGATCAAGCAGCTGCTGAATAACAGTTCGGTCGACAGAAAAATTGCCGAAGGACTGCTCGGCCTGGCAACGCTTAACGGGGATGAATCTGTCATCGAAGACGCGCGCCGTCTGCTGGCGTTCGCCGGTGACGGAGTCGGCGAGGCGCTGGATAATCTGCAGGCCGTCGCGCAACAGATCAAGGCTCATGAGCCGGCGATTCCCCTGCATTTCGATCTGGCCGAGTTGCGCGGTTATAACTATCACACCGGCGTGGTCTTTGCCGCTTATGTGCCGGGCCGGGGGCAGGCCATTGCCCAGGGCGGGCGTTATGACGAAATCGGCAAAGTCTTCGGTCGCTCCCGGGCGGCCACCGGTTTCAGTACCGATCTCAAAACGCTGATCGACCTGGGCGAGGCGGCAATGCCCCGGCCTGGCGCGATTTATGCCCCGGTTGAGGACGATGCCGTTTTGCGCGAGCAAGTCGAACAACTTCGTCAACAGGGAGAGCGGGTGATCAGTGCCCTGCCGGGCGATAACAGCGACCCGCAGCAACTGGGCTGCGATCGCAAACTGGTCAGGGATGGCAAGTCATGGCAGATTGTAACGATTTGATAACAACAACAGGCTGAAGTCATGGGCAAGAACGTCGTCATTATCGGGACCCAGTGGGGAGATGAAGGTAAAGGCAAGATCGTCGATCTGTTGACCGATCGGGCTTCTGCCGTGGTGCGCTTCCAGGGCGGGCACAATGCCGGACACACCCTGGTGATCGGCGACAAGAAAACGGTGTTGCACCTGATCCCCTCCGGCGTGCTGCGTGAGAACGTCCAGTGCCTGATCGGCAATGGGGTGGTGCTCTCGCCCGAGGCGTTGCTCGATGAACTGACGATGCTTGAAAACGAGGGCGTCCCGGCCCGCGAGCGGTTGCGCATCAGCGAAGCCTGTCCGTTGATCCTGCCCTATCATGTGGCGCTGGATCATGCCCGTGAGACGGCGCGCGGCAAAAAAGCCATTGGCACCACAGGTCGCGGCATCGGTCCGGCCTATGAAGACAAGGTCTCCCGCCGCGGTCTGCGTCTGGGCGATCTGTTCCACCGCGAACGCTTTGCCGCCAAACTGGGCGAGATCCTCGATTATCATAACTTCGCCCTGAAAAACTATTTCAAGGTCGAGCCGGTCGACTTCAACCAGGTGCTGGATCAGGCCATGGCTATGCGCGAGGAGCTGCAACCGCTGGTGGCGGATATTCCCGAACTGCTCAATCAGCATATGCAGGCCGGCAACAACATTATGTTCGAGGGCGCCCAGGGCGCGTTGCTGGATATCGATCACGGCACCTACCCGTTTGTCACCTCGTCCAACACCACCGCCGGCGGCGCGAGTACCGGCAGCGGCATGGGCCCGCGCAATCTCGATTACGTGCTCGGGATCACCAAAGCCTATACCACCCGCGTCGGCTCCGGCCCGTTTCCCACGGAACTGTACGACGGTAATCTGTTAATGGATGAAGTCGGTGCGCGGCTGGCCGAACGCGGCCACGAGTTCGGCTCCACCACCGGCCGCCCGCGGCGTTGCGGCTGGTTCGATGCCGTAGCCCTGCGGCGTTCGGTCTTGATCAACAGCGTCAGCGGCCTGTGTATCACCAAGATGGACGTGCTGGATGGCCTGGATCAGATCCAGATCTGCGTGGGCTACGAATGCAACGGCGAAGTACGCGATACCCCGCCGGTCGGCGCCGAGGCCTTTGAAAGTTGCGAACCGGTTTACGAAGCCATGCCGGGCTGGCAGGAATCCACCGTCGGCCTGAAAAGCTACGACGAACTGCCGGCCAACGCCAGGGCCTATCTCAAACGCATCGAAGAAGTCACCGGCACCCCCGTGGACATCATCTCCACCGGCCCCGAACGCAG
>NZ_JAVLAZ010000162.1:0-2465 GCF_031581315.1 Thiohalophilus sp. | reverse complement strand
TTTTCAACCCGCTGCAAGATTTCCTGCAGGGAAAGGATTTTTCCCTGCTGACGCAGTTCCCGCGCCTCCCGGTAATCCAGTTTATCATCCGCCCGGGCGGCGTCCATCGTATTCATCCCCTGAGTCGCGAGGATACCGATACCGCCGGCCGCCAACATAACAAATAATCCTGCTTTGTAACGCATCATCATCTCCTCTTTATTGATCGATATGTAATGATTTTTTGCCATTGAACATCGCCCGCACCAGATTCTCCCGATGCAGCAGACTTTCCAGCAGTACGCCCGCCACATGGATAAACACCAGTAACAGGGTGAAGTTGGCAAAAAACTCGTGGATCTCTTCGACCACTTCCCAGCTTGCGGATTCATGCGCGATCCAGCCGGCCAGCGGCCCGGCGCCCTCTTCCACGGCATAGGTTGCCAGCCCGCTCAACGTCGTCACCAGCAATGCGATCAGCATCAGCACGATCATCGCGCCGCCGGCCGGGTTGTGCCCCAGATAACGTTTGGGACGTAACAGGAATACCTCTTTGAGATACTGCTTGATCTCGGCCGGGCGTTTGACAAAATCACTGAAGCGGGCATGGCGCGTGCCGATCAGCCCCCAGATCAGGCGCAGGCCGATCAACAGCAGGACGGTATAACCGGCAAAGGTATGCAATCCCAGCCATTCATCCTCGCTGAGATAGGCCAGCGTAAAACTTAACACCAGCGCCCAGTGAAAAAACCGGACGAAAACGTCCCAGACACGGACTTCATTCTCTGTATTCATAATAGCCACCTCCTGACTCTGGGAACACAGTCTAGGCGGTCAAGCTGAAACCAGGCTGAAAACGAGAAAAAGATCTTAACGCAGAGGCGCAAAGACGCAGAGGTCACAAAGAAAAGTAATTTATTTATTAATCCGCCAATAAACGCGAATAAACGCAAATTATAAATAAATCAAAAAGATCATTTTGCGTTCATTCGCGTTTATTAGCGGATTTTATTGTGCACAAAAAACCCGGCCTGGGCCGGGTTTTGGGTCGTGCGAAAGAGGCTTGCCGTTACTGGACGGCTTCACCCACCATCTTCTGCAGGTCACCCTTCTGGTACATTTCCAGGGTGATGTCGCAGCCGCCGATCAGTTCGCCGTTGATGTAGATCTGCGGGAAGGTCGGCCAGTTCTGGTACTTGGGCAGGTTTTCCATGATTTCGGGATCGGTCAGGATGTTGACGTGGGCAAACTCCTTGCCGCATTCCATCAGCGCCTGCGCCGCCCGGCTGGAGAAGCCGCACTGGGGCATGGTGGGTGTGCCTTTCATAAAGATCACAACCGGGTTCTTTTTGACGATGTCGTCGATTCGTTCCAATGCATCCATTACTCGCACCTCGATATGCTATTTGTGGTCGGCAACGCCGCCTGGGACGCGCCACTAAAATCAGTGATACCTAATATAACCGGTTTGCCGCGAAAATACCATAGCAAAATACTCTGGTATAAAACGAGCCAGTACTCATACAAATGCTGCCGGCTCAGCCGTTTTTCAAGGGATCGACGTGGGTCTGAAACCACAGTTCCAGCAGGGCCATATGCCAGAGCTTGCTACCGCGCAGCGCCGTAAAGTGTTGATCCGGCGCAGCCAGTAGCTTGTCCACGTACTCACGCTGGTAGATTCCCCGCGCCCGGCAGGCGTCGGAATTGACCAGATCGCGCATGAAATCGAGAAATTCACCACGCACATATTTGAGCGCCGGCATGGGGAAATAGCCCTTGGGCCGGTCGATCACGGCATCCGGCACCAGGCCGCGGGCGACCCGCTTGAGGATGTGCTTGGCGCCTTCGCCGCCCGGACCGTTGCCCAGCTTGAGCTCGGGCGGCATTTGCGCGGCCAGCTCCACCAGCTGATGATCCAGGAACGGCACCCGCGCCTCCAGGCCCCAGGCCATGGTCATGTTGTCCACTCGTTTGACCGGGTCGTCGACGATCAGGGTGGTGACATCCATGCGCAGCACCCGGTCGATAAACTCGTCGGCGTCAGGCTCGCCCAGCAGGTCGGCAATCACCTGACCGGTGACATCCGCGCCGCGATAGGGTTCGGTCACCATCTCGTTGAATTCGCTGTGCGGCCGATCGAAGTAATAGCGGGCAAAGCGCTCCAGGTCCGTGCCCGCGGTATCCTGCTGCATTTGCGAAAACCAGAAGTAGCCGGCGAACACCTCGTCGGCGCCCTGGCCACTCTGCACCACCTTGACCTCCTGCGAAACACGTTCGGCCAGCAGGTAGAAGGCCACCGCATCCTGACCGAACATCGGCTCGGCCATCTGCGCCACCGCCTCGGGCAATCGCGGCAGCACTTCCTCGTTGGGAATATGATATTGCTTGTGCCGGGTCTGGTAGCGTTCCACCACCTGATCCGAGTATTCGAACTCGCTGCCCTTCTCCTCGGGCTGATCCTCGAAGCCGATGGAAAAGGTGCGCAG
>NZ_JAVLAZ010000069.1:5790-13224 GCF_031581315.1 Thiohalophilus sp. | reverse complement strand
CTGGCAATGGCCACGGTAATCACGCCCAGCAGGGTATTGAGTCCCACCAGCATCCGGATCTGTCCGAGCTTCTGGCCGCCGGTTGGCCAGTCCTGTTGCAGGACCGCCTGTTTCAGTCGCCGGTAAGGGGCAAAGAAAACATGCAGGTAAATCAGAATCATAATGATGCCGAGGCCGTTCATCAGGTGGACGTAGATCGGGGCGTTGGCAAAGCCGCCGAACAGGGTAAACAGCATCCAGTAACCGGTCAGTGGCAGCAGAATGACGCTGGCCCAGACCCAGGGGAAAAATTTGCCGAAGGTGCCGACCCAGAGGGTTAATCTTGTCGGTGGTTCCAGCTGCGTGGCGGCGACCGGACGCAGACACATATAGGCAAAAAACATCCCGCCGACCCAGATAACGGCGGCGAGCATATGCAGGGCGATTAACAGGCTGTTTGTGTTCATATTCTTGACCTTATTGTTGGCTTACGTAGTTAGTGGTACGAAGACGTAGTGTTAAAAATTTTCATCCGCAAATGTACGCAAATACACGCTAATCTCACTGCAACAAATTAATAATTCGCGTTTATTTGCGTGCATTTGCGGACCATAACGAGTTCAGGTTTTTTGGTTTATCCTGAAGAATGATTATTCTTATCGCGCCACTTCCTCTCCCGGTGCATGGCTATCTATCCAGCTGTAGACCCGCTTGACCAGGGTATCGGCTCGCCCGTTGAAGAAATGGTCGGCCCCCATGATCTCAACCTGGCGGTAGTTATCGTTGCCGGCACGGGCGGCGCCTGTGGCCCGCTTTTTCACCGAAGCCATGACCCCGTCCAGATCCCGGCTGCCGTACAGATCGAGCACCGGAATAGTAATTTTCTCCAGGTTGGTGGCGTTGTCCATGATGTCGATATCGCTCTGGTTCATGCCGATACCGACGAAGGCCCGGATCGGATGGTCGGGATTGCTGGCCAGATAATGGGTACTCATCGCGGCGCCCATGCTGTGGGCGAGAATGACGATATTCTCGATTCCCTGTTCCCGCAGATAGTCGATGGCAGCGTTGAAACGCGGAGTCACCTCCGCGAACAGCGGTTCATAGTCCCGGGCGTCGGCCTGGTTTTCGAGGATCGGCATCTGGATCGAGAGGGTCATCCAGCCATGGTCGGGCAGCCGGCTGCGTAGTGGATGGATGACCTCCGGCCAGTTGGGGTGAGCGCCGATGCCATGCACGACGATGGCACCCCCTTTGGCTTCTTCGGTGGTGTGTTCGGTGGCCAGGGCCAGGATCGGCTCGTCGCCGGGTTCCAGCCAGAGGGCTTCGCCGACCATCAATGTGTCGACGATCTGATCCGCCCAGCGCTGTTCTTTGGCTTTGTCCGAGGCCGCCAGGAGTGGGCTGACCAGCGCGAAGCTTATCAATAAGGCGGTATACAAATTGCGCATCATAATCCCTTGTAATTAGAGGGGGTTTGTGCCCGCACCCGCCCTGGGAAAAATGCCAGGCGGGGCTCAAATCCGCAGTCATGTTGCCACAAAAGGCTGAAAAATCCGATCCAATCAGGTAAAGTCTGCGGTTCATTTTTCAGCAGGTCGCGCTACAGCGCGGCCGGCGACACTTTAATATAAACAAGCGAAGAGGCGAACCCATGGCCGATTATCAAATTGCCCCGTCCATCCTGTCCGCGGACTTTGCCCGCCTGGGCGAGGAAGTGGACAACGTACTGAAAGCTGGCGCGGACATTGTCCATTTCGATGTCATGGACAACCACTATGTGCCCAACCTGACCATCGGGCCGCTGGTCTGCGAGGCGCTGCGCAAGCATGGGGTCACGGCGCCCATCGACGTGCATCTGATGGTCAAGCCGGTGGATCGCATCATTCCCGACTTCGCCGAGGCCGGTGCCACTTACATCACTTTCCATCCGGAAGCGTCCGATCATATCGACCGCAGCTTGCAGCTGGTACGCGACAGCGGCTGCAAATCCGGCCTCGTGTTCAACCCGGCCACGCCGCTGGACTATCTCAAGCATGTCATGGACAAGGTCGACATGATCCTGCTGATGTCAGTCAACCCTGGTTTTGGTGGCCAGTCTTTCATTCCGGGGACGCTCGACAAACTGCGTGAAGCGCGCAAACTGATCGACGAATCCGGTTATGACATCCAGCTGGAAGTCGATGGCGGCGTCAAGGCCGATAATATCCGCGAAATCGCGGCAGCGGGGGCGGATACCTTTGTCTCCGGTTCGGCAATCTTCGGCAAGGGCCAGGACAGTGATCCCAACCGCTATGATTCCATCATCAAACAAATGCGGGAAGAACTGGCCAAGGCGGGTTAACCATAGGGCGGGAAAGTAACGCGGAGTTCGCGGAGCCGCAGAGGCGCGGAGAAAAATATAAAAAAGGGTAGGAGGGGCTTTCAGCCGCGATTCAATCTGTTTTGAAAGGTTGTTTATCGCCGATAAAATCGCCTCCCACATCTTGTTAATTTATTGTCTTCTCCGCGACTCCGCGTCCTCTGCGTTTTAATGCAGGAATCTGAAATGCTGAAAAAACCGGAAATGATCTTGATCGATGTGGACGGCACGCTGGTGGACAGTGTGCCGGATCTTGCTTATTGCGCGAATGAGATGATGAAACGGCTGGGCATGCCGGAACCCGGCGAGCCGAAGGTCCGTGAATGGGTCGGTAATGGTGTCGAGCGCCTGGTCCGCCGGACGCTGATCGGCCAGCTCGACGGCGAGCCGGACGACGCACTGTTCGACAAAGCCTATCCGATCTATCTGGAACTGTATGCTGAAAACACCAGCAAGCGCAGCAAGAGGTATCCCGGCGTCAAGGAGGGGCTGGAGTATCTCAAACAGGCCGGTTATCGGCTCGGTTGTGTGACCAACAAGGCGGAGCAGTTCACCGTGCCGCTGCTCAAGGCGCTCGGCCTGTATGATTATTTCGAGATCGTGGTTAGTGGCGACACTCTGCCGAAGAAAAAGCCCGATCCCCTGCCGCTGCTGCACGTGGCCGAGTTCTTCGGCGTCAAGCCGGAGCAGGCGCTGATGATTGGTGATTCAGTCAGCGATGTCACCGCTGCGCGGGCCGCCGGTTTCCAGATTGTCTGCATGAGCTACGGTTACAATCACGGAATCGATATCCGCGATGCCAATCCCGATGCGGTGATCGATTCCATGGCCGAACTGCCCGATTTACTCAAACAGGCGGCGCGCGGCGCAGCCTGAACGACAACTGTGATCTGAAGATGCCAAACCTGCTGAACAATACCGGTAACCGATGGCGCCACTGGTGAGGCAGTGACTGCGGTTTTTGGTATATGATGGCAACTCTTCAGGTGACAGTTTATGAACGAGACACAATTTCAGGCGTACGCCAAACAGGGCTATAACCGCGTCCCGCTGGTGCGGGAGGTGCTGGCCGATCTCGATACCCCCTTAAGTACCTATCTCAAACTGGCCCACGGGCCCTACAGCTACCTGTTCGAATCGGTGCAGGGTGGCGAGAAATGGGGCCGTTATTCTATCATCGGCCTGCCCTGCCAGACGGTCCTGCGCATTCACGGCCACGACATTCGTCTTTACCACAACAACGAGATCATCGAACAGGAGCAGGCCAGCGATCCCCTGGCCTGGATCGAAGCCTTTTATGCCCGCTACACGGTGCTTGAGGACGACCGGTTGCCGCGCTTCAACGGTGGCCTGGTCGGTTACTTTGGCTATGACACGATTCGTTACATCGAATCGCGGCTGGCAGAGTGTCCCAACGACGATGCACTGGGGTTGCCGGATATCCTGCTGATGGTCTCTGACGAGATCGTGGTGTTCGATAATCTCTCCGGCAAGTTATATGTCGTGCTCTACGTCGATCCGGGCCAGAGCGGGGCCTATCAACAGGGACAGGCGCGGCTGGACCAGTTGATTGCCCGCTTGCAGGAAACCCCGCCCCGGCCGCCCAAGACGCGTTCGCTGAAGATCCACGAAGACGATTTTGTTTCCGGCTTCACCCAACAGGGCTTCGAGTCGGCCGTGGAGCAGGCCAAGCAGTATATTGTCGACGGCGATGTGATGCAGGTGGTGCTGTCGCAGCGCCTGTCGATCCCCTACGAGGCGCAGCCGCTGGATCTGTATCGCGCGCTGCGTAGTCTCAATCCCTCGCCCTACATGTTCTATCTGGATCTGGATGATTTTCACATCGTCGGCTCCTCGCCGGAGATTCTGGTGCGGGTGGAAGACGAGACTGTCACCGTACGCCCGATTGCCGGCACCCGCCCGCGCGGCAAGACCGACGAAGCGGATCGGGCCCTGGAAGCCGAACTGCTCGCCGATCCCAAGGAGCGGGCCGAACACCTGATGTTGATCGACCTGGGGCGCAACGATGTCGGACGCATTGCCGAGACCGGCAGCGTCAAAGTGACCGAAAACATGGCCGTGGAGCGTTATTCACACGTCATGCATATCGTCTCCAACGTCACCGGCAAGATCCAGGCCGGTATGTCCAACATGGACGTGCTGCGCGCCACCTTCCCGGCCGGCACCGTCTCCGGCGCGCCGAAGATTCGCGCCATGGAGATCATCGACGAACTGGAGCCGGTCAAGCGCGGCGTCTATGCCGGCGCGGTGGGTTACCTCTCCTGGTCCGGCAATATGGACACCGCCATCGCCATTCGCACCGCCGTGATCAAGGACAAACAACTGCACATCCAGGCCGGCGCCGGCATCGTCCACGACTCCGTCCCGCGCAACGAATGGGACGAAACCATGAACAAAGGCCGCGCCATCTTCCGCGCCGTCGCCCTGGCCGAAGCCGGCCTGGACGGTGCGCACCGCTAGGCTGGTATATTTAACGCGGAGGACGCAGAGTCGCGGAGACGCGGAGGAAATCAATAATGCAAAGGAGTTGCATATGCACGAAAATGATCTTGCTGGAGAAATAATCGGTGCAGCAATAGAAGTGCATCGGATACTTGGTCCGGGACTGCTGGAATCAGCGTATCATGAATGCCTGAAACATGAATTCCGGATTCGAGGTATCAGATATGAGTCGGAGGTTCCAATTCCCCTGGAATATAAGGGGATGGTGGTTGATCAGGTTTATAGAACTGACTTTATGGTAGATAACAAGGTGGTTATCGAGCTGAAATCGCTAGAGGAAATTAAAGATATACATAAATCTCAGGTTCTAACCTATCTAAGGCTGACAGGCAGGAAACTGGGGTTGCTTATTAATTTCAGGACGTCATTGATTAAGAACGGTATATATCGTGTTGCAAATAAACTGTAGTTCTCTGCGCCTTCGCGCCTCCGCGTCCTCTGCGTTTTTCGCAGGGAGTATTCTATGTTACTGATGATAGACAATTACGATTCGTTTACCTATAACCTGGTTCAGTATTTCGGGGAGCTGGGTGTTGAGGTACAGGTTTATCGTAATGATCAAATTGCGCTGGATAAGATTGCCGGGTTGAAGCCGGAATACCTGGTGATCTCGCCGGGGCCCTGCACGCCGAACGAGGCCGGGGTGTCGGTGGAGGCGATTCGTCAGTTTGCCGGCAAGCTGCCCATTCTGGGCGTTTGTCTGGGGCATCAGGCCATCGGTCAGGCCTTCGGGGGCAAGGTGGTGCATGCCGGCAGCATCATGCATGGTAAGACCTCGATGATCCATCATTATGATCTCGGAGTATTCAAAGGACTGGACAACCCGCTGGAAGCGACGCGTTATCATTCGCTGGTCATCGATAAGAATTCATTACCCGATTGCCTGGAAGTCACCGCCTGGACCCAACAGGATAACGGCGAGCTGGACGAGATCATGGGCGTGCGACACAAAGAGATGGCTATTGAGGGGATTCAGTTTCACCCGGAATCGATCCTGACCGAACACGGTCATGATATGTTGCGAAACTTTCTGGAGCAGAACCGCTAAGCGTGGTGTACAGTCCAGAGCGAGAATCTGCCGGGCTGATACAGGATTGTTGTGGGAGGGGCTTTTAGCCGCGACCTGTTCCATTACCAGAGGCCGGTCGCCGATGAAATCGCCTCCCACAGTTTTGGAGCGTGTAGGTCACATTGGCGATAGCCTATGTGACAGGTGTTGGAGCAAAAGTTGTCAGGTAGCGTTGCGCGCAACCTGACCTATGGGGCTGATACAGGATTGTTGTGGGAGGGGCTTTTAGCCGCGACTTGTTCCTTTAGCAGAGGCCGGTCGCCGATGAAATCACCTCCCACAGTTGGAGCGAGTAGGTCACATTGGCGATAGACTATGTGACGTATTCCGGAACGAGAATTGTCAGGGAGCGCTATGCGCACCCTGATCTACGTTTGGATAGAAAGGTTCTAGCTGCTAGTTACTAGTATCTAGCCTCTTTTGAAATACTGGTTGCACGTTTCGGTGTAAACAAACAAAACAAGCAAAAGAAAACACTATACCAGGAGACACCAGATGGATATGCCAACGGCAATCAAGGCGGTGACTGAAAACCGCGATCTGACCGGCGAGGAGATGACGCAGGTGATGCGCCAGATCATGACCGGTGAGGCAACGCCGGCACAGATCGGCGGTTTTCTGGTCGGGCTGCGCATGAAGGGCGAGACGGTGGATGAGATCGCCGCCGCGGCCGGGGTCATGCGCGAGCTGGCAACCCGGGTCTTGGTTCAGGGCGAGCATCTGGTCGATACCTGCGGGACCGGCGGTGATGCAGCCAGTACATTTAATATTTCCACTGCCAGTGCCTTCGTCGTAGCGGCCGCCGGCGGCCAGGTGGCCAAACACGGCAATCGCTCGGTTTCCAGCCAGTGTGGCAGTGCCGATGTCCTGGAGGCGGCGGGGGTGAACCTGGATTTGAGTCCCGAGCAGGTGGCGCGCTGTGTCGATGAAACCGGTGTGGGTTTCATGTTCGCGCCCAAACACCACAGTGCCATGAAACATGCCATCGGGCCGCGCCGCGAAATGGGCGTGCGCACGATATTCAATGTCCTGGGGCCGTTGACCAATCCGGCCGGGGCGCCTTATCAGGTACTCGGAGTCTTTTCCGAACGCCTGCTGGTCCCACTGGCCGAGGTTCTGAAAAAGCTGGGCAGTAAACATGTGCTGGTGGTACATGCCGAAGACGGTATGGATGAGATCAGCATCGGGGCCCCGACCCACGTGGCGGAGTTGAAAGACGGCGAGATCAGCAGTTATAGCATTACCCCGGAACAGTTCGGCCTGCAGCGCACGGATGTGGCGACCCTGAAAGTGACCACCGCCGAAGAGTCGCTGCAGATAATTAAAAACCTGCTCAACAACCAGCCCGGGCCGGCCCGGGATATTGTCCAGCTCAATGCCGGCGCGGCGATCTATGCCGCCGATCTGGTACCGAGTCTGGAGGCAGGCGTCAAACGTGCCGCCGAAGTCATCGCCGACGGTTCCGCCGCCGCCAAACTCGATGAACTGGTGAAATTGTCCC
>NZ_JAVLAZ010000069.1:0-5690 GCF_031581315.1 Thiohalophilus sp. | reverse complement strand
GCGTCCATTTGCGTTTATTGGCGGATAGGTACCTGTAAACACTGTCCCACCCTGGCGGTGAAAATACCATTTTCAAGGTTTGCTATAGCATGACTGATACCCCCGACATCCTGAAAAAGATAATCGAGCGCAAGCGCGAAGAGGTGGCCGAACGCCAGGCAAGGGTTCCGTTGTCGGAACAGCAACAGCGCGCGGAGCAAGGATCGCCGGTACGGGGTTTTGTTCGCGCGATCGAGCAACGCCTGGCGAATAATCAAGCGGCAGTGATCGCCGAGATTAAAAAGGCTTCGCCCAGCAAGGGTGTGATGCGCGATCCGTTTGTACCGGCCGAGATAGCCCGCTCCTACGAGCAGGGCGGTGCCGCCTGTCTGTCGGTATTGACCGATGTCGATTTCTTCCAGGGTAGTGATGATTACCTGCAACAGGCCCGCGAGGCCTGTTCCCTGCCGGTATTGCGCAAGGATTTCATGATCGACCCGTACCAGGTTTACGAGGCGCGGGCGATCGGTGCTGATTGTATTTTGCTGATCGTGGCCGTGCTTGACGATGCACAAATGCGCGAGTTGCATGACCTGGCCCACCAACTGGGCATGGCCGTGCTGGTGGAAGTGCATGATGCCGAAGAACTGCAGCGGGCCCTGAAACTCGAAACGCTATTGATAGGTATCAATAACCGCGACCTGCGCACCTTCGAAACCCGACTGGAAACAACACTCGAACTGCTGGCGTCGATTCCCGATGATTGTATCGTCGTCACCGAAAGCGGTATTCACACCCCCGGCGATGTCAGTCGCCTGCGCGACAACAACGTCCACACCTTCCTCATCGGCGAAGCCTTCATGGTCGCCGAAGACCCCGGTGCCCGGCTCAAGGATTTGTTCGAATAGTAGTTATACCGGGATTAACGCGGAGGGCGCGGAGTCGCAGAGGCGCGGAGAAAATAATTTTGTACAGTTATAGCCGTACTGCATCGTTGGTTTCAGAAATCGGGCAGTAATTTGAAGTGGTGATAAAGCTATTTTTGGGGACGAAAATGCGCTGCCACGTAGAAGTAAAAAGTTAACTGCGACAAAATAGAAATATAAAACAGAAAACTCTGCGGCTCCGCGCCTCTGCGACCTCCGCGTTATTTTCCAGCAACCCTGAAAAGTGGCACTCAGCGGGTGCCGAAGACGACGATCGTCTTGCCCTTGACGTAGATCAGTCCCTGCTCTTCCATGGTTTTGAGGACACGGCCGACCATTTCGCGGGAGCAGCCGACGATGCGGCCGATTTCCTGGCGGGTGATGCGGATCTGCATGCCGTCGGGGTGGGTCATGGCATCGGGTTGCTTGCACAGGTCCAGCAGGGTGCGGGCGACGCGGCCGGTGACGTCCATGAAGGCCAGGTCACTGACCTTGCGACTGGTGTCGCGCAGACGGGTGGCCATCTGCCGGGCCACGGCGAACAGGATGTCCGGGTGTTCCTGGTAGAGCTGGCGGAATTTGGCATAGCTGATTTCGGCGACTTCGCAGGTTGTGCGGGCGCGGACCCAGGCACTGCGATTGCGTTCCTCGTCGAACAGCCCCATCTCGCCGAAGAAATCGCCCTTGTTGAGATAGGCCAGCACGATCTCCCGGCCTTCCTCGTCTTCGATCAAAACCGAAACCGAGCCGTCCACGATGTAGTAGAGAACCTCGGAGTCGTCCTCGGCATAGATGATGACGCTTTTGGCCGGATACTGGCGCCGGTGGCAATGCTCCAGAAAGCGATCCAGCGTGGGAATGCCCGTATTTTCAACCTTGGCCTGAACCATGCTTTTCCTTATATAGTCTGCTGACGTCGGTTGCCGCCTATGGTATACCAATAAAAGGTATTTACAATAGAACCGGCGATTTTCGTCGCCGAATTGAGAATGCCGTCACCCCGCCGGGGTGCTGAAGCGGCAGCGGTTTTGCAGTCGCCGCCCGGAATTATAGGTAATGCCGGCCGGTTCTGCACAGGCAATCAGTGTGATTCGGGAGGATGACAGTCAAATGAAAGCGCGGATTAAATGGGTCCAGGATGCCACTTTTGTCGGAGAATCAGGTAGCGGTCATGCGGTGGTGATGGACGGTCCACCGGAACACGGCGGGCGCAATCTCGGCATACGTCCGATGGAAATGTTGCTGCTGGGCATGGGCGGCTGTACCAGCTTTGATGTGGTCAATATTCTGAAAAAATCACGCCAGCCGATTCGTGATTGCTTTGCCGAGCTGTATGCCGAACGCGCTGAAACCGAGCCAAAGGTGTTCACCCATATTCACGTCCACTTTGTCATTACAGGCAAGGGCCTCAGCGAAAAACATGTCAAGCGGGCCGTGGAACTGTCGGCAGAGAAATACTGCTCTGCTTCGATTATGCTGGCCAATGGGGGTGTCGAAATCAGCCATGACTACGAAGTACTCGAACCGGAAGATGAATGACCGCACCGGCAACTGAACTGAACCACAAGGAATAATTTTTATGGCTGACTTTCCCGGGCTCGTGCACAGTTATTACCAGGCCTGGTTCCGTTTTCATCCCGAGATGGCGGTGGATCTGGGTGTACGTGGTTTTGAATCACAACTGACGCCGTTTGCTGACGATGAGATCGGTGCCCTGAAGGCGTTGAATGAAAAACTGATCGACGCGCTGGATGAAATTGATACCTCGGTATTGACGGCGGCACAGGTGATAGACCGGGAAGTGATGTATGGCGCTGCTGTCATCGAATCCTCCGAACTGATCGAGCATGACTGGCGTTATCGGGATCCCGCCCGTTATCTGCCAGTTCACGCCATCTATCAATTAACGCTGCATAATCTCAAATTAAACAAACAGCATTTGCAAAACCGGCTGCAGGCCATTCCGCGTCATTTGCGTAATGCCCAGTCCAACCTGCAGAGCGAGCCGGAGGCGATCCCGCCCGTGTGGCTGGAAGCCGCGCATACCGAGGCCGTGCAGGGCGCGGACTACTTGCGCAGCCTGCGCAAACATCCGGTGTTTATTAAGCACGGACTCAACGCGGAACTGGAACAGGCCGCGCATGCCGTCGACGAGTTTGCCCATTTTATGGAGGTCGAGCTGCAACCGAAGGCCGCGGGTGATTTTGCCTGCGGTACAACCTGGTTCGAACGCCTGTTACATCATCGTCATGCCCTGCCGATCAGTGCGCGGCAATTGCATGCCCTGGGCGAGCGTCTGTTTGAAGAGACGTTAACCGAACTGAAGGCCGTCACTGTCGAGTTGCAGGGAGACGAGGATATCCGGCAACTGACCGAAAAGATCCATGCCCGTCACCCGGCGGCGGAAGAACTGCTCGAACAATACCGGCAGAACATGCAGGCCGCGCATACCTTTGTTGCCGAGCACGACCTGATCAGCCTGCCGGGCAAGGAGTCACTCAAGGTTATTGAGACGCCGACCTTCTTGCGTCATGAGATTCCCTTTGCCGCCTATATGGAGCCGCCGTTTAACGATCCCGAGCAACAGGGCTATTACTATGTCACCCCGGTCGAGGATGCGTTGTCGCTGGGTGAACACAACAGGGTCAGTCTGCGCCATACCTGTGTCCACGAAGCCTGGCCCGGGCATCATTTGCAATTTGTCACCGCCAACCGGGGCCATCGTTCGAGCACCCTGCCGCGCCTGGTCAACCCGTCGGCAACCCTGTATGAAGGCTGGGCGCTCTATTGCGAGCAGTTAATGCAGGAACAGGGTTTCCTCGACACGCCGGAGTCGCGTTTCGTATTGCTCAAGGACCGGCTGTGGCGCGCACTGCGTATCATGCTGGATGTGGAGCTGCACACCCGGGGGCTTTCGCTCGCGCAGGCGGCCCAGCGGATGGAGCGGTGGCTGGGTTTCACGCGTGAACAGGCGCTGGCGGATCTGGGCTGGTATACCCATGCACCGACAGTGCCTATGGGATACGCCACCGGCTGGGCCCTGATCAATACGACCCGCGAGCGTTTGTCGCAACTGGAAAGTCCCTTTGAGCTCAAATCCTTCCACGATCGACTGCTGGCGGAAGGCTCCATCGCGCTGCCACACGTGATCCGCAGCCAGTTCGGCAGGCCGGTCTGGGACAGCGTGCAACGCAGTATCTTCACCGAACCGGCATCCGGAACGGACGCCTGATCGGTTGCCCGGTGGCAACTGACTGATTTGGCGACATAATCTCTAGCAGTTTGTGCTGCGTATCGGCACAGGGATAAAAACGCCTGACGCCCCCGTGCGGTTGGTTTAAAATGGTTGTTTTTTCCCGATCGGGCTCATAAGGAGAATGCGATGAAACGTCCCGTTGCCACAGCCGGTTTGCGTCATGTTGCCCTGTATGTCCGGGAATTCGACGCCTGCGAGCGGTTCTATGTCGAGCTGCTCGGGATGCGCGAGGAGTGGCGCCCGGACCCCGCTAATCTCTATCTCACCTCGGGCAACGATAATCTGGCGTTGCACCGCAGCGAGGAGGACTTCGACGGACCGCAACATCTGGATCACATCGGTTTCATTCTCGACACGCCCGAAGCGGTGGATGAGTGGTATGAATTCCTGCTCGCCAATGACGTGTCGATGCGGACCAAACCCAAGACCCACCGGGATGGTGCCCGCAGTTTTTATTGCTATGATCCGGATGGCAACGTGGTGCAGATGATCTATCACCCGCCACTGGCAAAAGCGTAACGAGAGGTAAGCTGTTGGACAAAAAACACAGCAGAAAGATTCGTCTGATGGGGTTCAATAACCTCACCAAGACACTGAGTTTCAACATCTACGATGTCAACTATGCCGATACCGCCGAGCAACAGGAGGCCTATATCGAGTATATCGACGAGGAGTACAATGCCGAACGCCTGACCAATATCCTCACCGAGGTGAGTAACATCATCGGTGCCAATGTGCTCAATGTGGCACGCCAGGACTATGAGCCCATGGGCGCCAGCGTCACCATGCTGATCTCGGAGGAACCGGTCATCCCGGAAGAAGACCTCGACACCAACGCGGCCCCGGGCCCGTTACCCGAATCGGTCGTCGGGCATCTCGACAAGAGTCACATTACCGTGCATACCTATCCGGAAAGTCACCCGGATAACGGCATCAGCACCTTTCGCGCGGATATCGATGTCTCCACCTGCGGGCGCATCTCACCCCTGCGCGCATTGAACTACCTGATTCACAGCTTCGAGTCGGATATCGTGATCATGGATTACCGCGTGCGCGGCTTCACCCGCGATGTTCGGGGCAAGAAGCATTACATCGATCACAAGATCAACTCGATTCAGAACTTTCTGGCCAAGGACACCAAAAATCTTTATCAAATGGTGGACGTCAATATGTACCAGGAAAACATCTTTCACACCAAGATGATCCTCAAAGAGTTCGACCTGGATAACTACCTGTTTGATGTCAATGCCGGGGACCTGCCCGAAAACAAACGCAAACAGCTGCACCAGCGTCTGCAAAAAGAGATGTTGGAAATCTTCTACGCGCAGAACATGCCGAAACTCACGAAGTAAAAGTTGGCAGTCATCAGATGGCAGATGACAGCAAAAACCCGGCTTAGAATTTTTGCAACTGCCAACTGCCAACTGCCAACTGCCAACTGCCAGCTTTATTTAGTGGTAGGCCGGACATAGCGAAGCGGTGTCCGGCAACCCGGGAGATGCCCGATACCGCGTTGCTATATCGGGCCT
>NZ_JAVLAZ010000004.1:48401-49815 GCF_031581315.1 Thiohalophilus sp. | reverse complement strand
GAGACAAACCCCAGCTGTTCCTGCTGATCGCGCCGGTTGACCTTGTAGACCAGGCCGTCGATCTCGTAATCGAGCTTGTCGCGTTTTTCCTGCATATCATGGTAGTAATCCAGACAGCCCTGGATTCCCTCGACCACCCGGGTCTCGGAGTTGGTGCGTATACCCCACTCGCGCAACTGCTCCAGCGTCGCGCTGTGGCGATCCGGCAATTCGGCGCCTTCCACCAGCCCCGCGCCGTAGCAATAAAACGACAACGGGCGTTTGGCGGTGAGTCGCGCATCGAGTTGACGCAGGCTGCCGGCGGCGGCATTGCGCGGATTGGCAAAGGTTTTCTCCCCGGCTTGCTCCCGCGTCGTGTTGAGCTGCTCAAAATCCTGTTTGGCAATGATCACCTCGCCGCGCACTTCCAGGCGCGCGGGATAGTCGGAGCCGCGCAGCTTTAACGGAATGGTCTCGATGGTGCGCACGTTCTGGGTGACATCCTCGCCGGTAGTCCCGTCGCCACGGGTGGCGCCGCGCACCAGTTTGCCGTTTTCATACAACAGACTGATGGCCAGTCCATCGAGTTTCGGTTCAACGGCATATTCGATGGTCTCGACCTGCAGCTTCTCACGGGCACGGCGATCGAAAGCCTGGACCTCATCCTCGTCAAAGGCATTGCCCAGGGACAACATCGGCAGTTCATGTTTGACTTCGTCAAATGCCGATAACGGCGTGGCCCCGACGCGCTGGGTGGGGGAGTCGGGGGTGATCAGTTCAGGGTGTTCGGCTTCGAGCTCTTCCAGCTCGCGCATCAGGCGATCGTATTCAGCGTCGGGGATCTCCGGATCGTCCAGCACGTAATAACGGTAATTGTGATAATCGATCTGCTCGCGCAGCTCGTCGATGCGTTGCTGAACTTTATTACTGGCACTCATTATAAATTAAATCCAATCCTGACAAAAAAGATCACCGCTAAGACACGAAGACACCAAGAAGGTCTTTTCAAATTAAATCAGCGAAATATTTCTGGTTCACAATAACGTCATAACTTACCAGCAGATCAAATAAAGTATAAGGTCAAAAGAATTTTACTTGTTGTCTTCGTGTCTTGGTGGTGAATCGTTTGTTTTTATCTTTTTGAACGTTGCTTCTGCAAGCCGGCCATTTTGCGGCGGAACAGGAAGGCTTCGATCTGTTCCTTGAGGTGGCCGATGGTTTGCAGGGTGAGGACGTTGCGCCGTTCGTCGCACAGGTCGCCGCCGAGCTGTTCGGCCAGGTTACGACCGGTTTTGAGCATCAGCTCGAAGGCCTCGCGCGAGTCGATCGGCGCGGGCAGTTGCATAAACAGGGAGAGCCCCGGCGTCTGCAGCTGTTCGATAGCATTGAGATCGAACGTCCCCGGCTCCACGGTATTGGCCAGGCTGAAAACGGG
>NZ_JAVLAZ010000004.1:38908-48301 GCF_031581315.1 Thiohalophilus sp. | reverse complement strand
TTCTGCCCGGCGCGCAGACGCATCACCAGATAGAAAATCGCGACGAACGCGACACCGATTGCCAGGAGGGTCAGCCGCAGCGGGTCCATATCAGCACGAGCTTGTCATAAATATGCGATGAATGCACAGTACAGTACCGCCAATTAACTCTGATCGGCACAGAACGTATCAGAAATCAGTCCGCTAATGAACGCGAATAAACGCGAAATACTCCTGTAATCCCAAATATTTCAAAGATTCGCGTGCATTGGCGTTCATTCGCGGACTGTATTCAATCCAGGTACTGGCAGGAGTGACGCTAATCAGGCCGAGGCCAGTTTGGCCGCCTCGTCCACGTCCACCGCAACCATGCGCGAGACACCCGGTTCGTGCATGGTAACACCGGTCAGGTGGTTGGCGACTTCCATGGTCACTTTATTATGGGTGATGAAGATAAACTGTGTTCTGTCCGACATATGCTTCAACAGATCGCAGTAGCGGGTGACGTTGGCATCGTCCAGCGGCGCATCAACCTCGTCGAGCATGCAGAACGGCGCGGGATTCAGTTCGAAGATGGCGAACACCAGAGCCACCGCGGTCAGGGCCTTTTCGCCACCGGACAACAGGTGAATGGTGCTGTTGCGCTTGCCGGGCGGACGCGCCATGACCGTCACGCCTGTCTCGAGCAGGTCCTCGCCAGTCATCTCCAGATAGGCATGACCGCCGCCGAACAGGCGCGGGAAGAGATCCTTGAGCCCGCTGTTGACCTTGTCGTAGGTTTCCTTGAAACGGGTGCGGGTCTCCTTGTCGATCTTGTGGATCGCATCTTCCAGGGTCTTCAGGGCCTGCACCAGATCCTCGTTCTGCGCATCCAGGTATTTCTTGCGTTCTGACTGCTGTTCGAATTCCTCGATGGCGGCCAGGTTGATCGGCCCCAGACGCTGGATCTTCGCTTCCAGCTGTTCGACGTTTTGTTGCCAGCTTTCCACGTTAGCCTCTTCCGGCATCTCCTGCATCAATTGCTGCAGTTCGAAGCCCGATTCGGTGATCTGTTCTTCGAGCGTCTGACGGCGAACCTTGAATTCCTGCTGGCTGATGCGAATCTGCTCCAGGCTACTGCGGACTTCCTGTACCTGCTGTTCGGCCGCGACGCGCTGTTCCTCGAGTTCGCGCATCTGATGCTCGATCGCTTCCATCGCCTGGCGCGCTTCGCCCAGCTCGGTTTCCACGGCCACGCGTTTGTCGAGCTTGTCGGTCAGCTCCCTGTTCATCTCCTCCAGCGGCGCCTCGCTTTCGGCCAGCGCTTTTTGCAGTTCTTCGCGACGGGCGGAGAGCTGGGTGAGCTGGCTGTCGAGTCGTTCCAGGGCCTGACGGGTGGAGTTCAGCTCGGTGCGCTCTTTTTCGGCGCGCAGTTTGATTTCGTGGGCTTCGCTGCGCACGCTCTGGGCCTGCTCGCGGGCCTGTTCCAGGGTGTTGCGCAATTCGTCGCGGCGGTTGCTTAACTGTTCGCGCTGCTGCTCCAGACCGGACATGGTATCCAGCGCGGTTTGCAGCCGGCCACGGCACTCGTGCAGCTCCTGCTTATCGCGCTCGATTTCGGCATGTAGATCCTGTTGTTCTTTTTGCAGCGCCTGCTGGCGGGCCTGGGCCTGCTCCAGCTGGTTCTGGCGCGCCTTGAGATCGGACTGCTGTTCGGCCTGGCGGCGACTGGCCTGATTCAACTGGGCCTGGGCGTCATCGCGCTCCTGCTCCAGCTCACGCAACCGCTCGCGCTCGCCTTCCAGTTGTTCCTGCAGGGCCACAACGCGGCCGTTCTCTTCCTGAATCTGGGTAGTGAGCGTCTTGAGCTCCTGCTCGCGCTTGAGAATGCCGGTTTTCTGATCCTGCTCCTGGTCCTTGACCACCCGCAGCCAGTTGGCGCCCAGCCAGATCCCTTCGCGGGTAACAACGGACTCCTGGGCCGCAAGGCTGGCACGCAGGGAGAGCGCCTCGGCCAGGGATTCGGCGGCATACACGCCGCCCAGCAGGGCATCCAGTTTCCACGGGGCCGAAACCTTGTTCAGCAATGGCGTCCCGTTACCCGCGCCGGTTTCCGGACCCGGCGCCTGGGTGTCGAACAGGGTCAGGGTGCCCTCCTGCAGACTGCCGAGCACTTCGGCCAGCGGATCGACCCCGGCGACGCAGACCGCTTCCAGATGCCCGCCCAGCACGCATTCCACGGCCCGTTCCCAGCCGGCTTCGACGTCCATCTCCTCGGCCAGGCGCGGCGCGTCCTGCAACTGCTGACCGCTGAGCCAGTCGTTGACCGCCCCTTCGTCCTTGCCCAGCGCCGCCTGCTGCAGGGCCTCGAGCGAGGCACTGCGACCGCGCAGATCCTGCAATCGGCTGCGGGCCTGATCCAGGTCGGCATTAACCTGGTGGGTGGAATCGCGCAGCGCGGCAATCTGCTCCTGCTTTTCGGCCAGCGCCTGCTGGGCCTGATTAACCTGTTCGCCGGTCTGTTCCAGTTGCTGCTGCTGTTCGCCGACTTCCTGCTGCACACGCTCCGGTGATTGCTGCTGCAAGTCCTGCTCGGCCTTGTCCAGCCGTTGCTGCAGCTGGGTCAGTTTCTGTTCCAGATGCTGGATACGGGTGCGCTCCACCTCGGCCTGGCGGGCCGGTTCGGCGGACTGCTGATTGAAATCTTCCCACGCCTGCTGCCACTCCTGCATTGCCTGTTCGGCGCCCTGCAGGGCCTCGGTGGCGGTCTGTTCGCGCTGTTCGGCGGCCTGCAGATCCGGTTCAATCGTCTTGAGCGCCGCTTCCAGTTCCTCGATCCGTTTGCGATCGGCCTCGACGTGCACCTGGGCGTCATTCCAGTCTTTTTCCAGCTGTTGCAGATCCTGGCTCTGCTGGGTACGGCGCTCCCTGGCGTGCTGGATGGACTGTTCCAGCCGGGCGATATCGGCGCCGATGCTGTAAAAACGGCTCTGGACTTCGTTGAATTTGTCGCTGGCTTCGGTATGCAGGCCGCGCTGCTGCTCGATTTCGGTTTCGATATGCCGCTGTTTGGCCACCGCCCCTTCCAGCGCGGTTTCCTGTTCACGCAGCTGGTTGTCGCTCTGGCGGGCCTGCTCGTCGACCCCCTTCCAGCGCAGGGCCTGCAGCTGGGCACGCAGCAGGCGTTCTTCTTCCTTGAGGACCTTGTAGCGCTCGGCCGTTTTGGCCTGGCGTTGCAGTTTGGCGAGCTGCTTGTCCAGCTCCTCGCGCAGGTCGTTAAGCCGATCCAGATTCTCGCGGGTGTGACGAATGCGGTTTTCGGTCTCGCGGCGGCGCTCTTTATATTTGGAGATGCCGGCAGCCTCCTCCAGGAAGATCCGCAGCTCTTCGGGCTTGGCCTCGATGATCCGTGAGATGGTGCCCTGCTCGATAATCGCATAGCTGCGCGGGCCCAGGCCGGTGCCCAGGAAGATATCGGTGATGTCCCGACGGCGGCAGCGGGTGCCGTTGAGGTGGTAAATGGACTGGCCGTCGCGGGTGACCGTGCGCTTGATGGAGATTTCGCTGTAATTGGCGTACTGCCCGCCCAGGCTGCCGTCGCTGTTGTCGAACACCAGCTCCACCGTGGCCTGACCGACCGGCTTGCGCGAGGTGGAACCGTTGAAAATGACATCGGCCATGGAATCCCCGCGCAAATGCTTGGCGGAAGACTCGCCCATCACCCAGCGCACCGCGTCGATGATATTGGATTTACCACAACCGTTGGGCCCGACCACCCCGACCAGCGAGCTGGGCAGCGGAACAGTCGTCGGGTCGACGAAGGATTTGAAGCCGGAGAGTTTGAGTTTGGTCAGTCGCATCCGGGCAAGATACAGTACCCTCATATAAAGAGGCAAGATTGACAAATTCGCAAAACCGGCGCCCGGTTTTTGCCATCGGGCATACCCCGGATGGTTTCAACGCAAAGGGGCGCAAAGGATATCAATGCTTTACTGAACAGGGACGAGGTACGAGGGACGAGTAACGAGGAAGACAAACCTCGAGGGTTTGGCAGGAGCGGCTGCGCCGCGATAGATATTTCGAGCCCGCACACAATCGTCGCGCCAAAGGCGCGCCCACAATGTCTGATCTTGAGCATTTTTCCTCGTCACTCGTCCCTCGTACCTCGCCCCTGCCCTACCCTTGCCCGGCTTGTCAGCCGGACAAGGTTAGGGTATGTTGCGCGCCATGCCCAGCCAGCCCAGCAAAACCCTCGAAACCTTCGACAACCCGATGCCGGAACGGGATTACACCATCCGCATCGAGGTGCCGGAGTTTACCTGTCTGTGTCCCAAGACCGGCCAGCCGGACTTCGCCACGCTCTATCTGGAGTATGTACCCGAGGCCAAATGCGTCGAGCTCAAGTCGTTGAAGATGTATGTCTGGGCCTATCGCGACGAAGGCGCCTTTCACGAGAAAGTCACCAATACCATTCTCGATGATCTGGTGAAGGCGACCGAGCCGCGCTTCATGCGCCTGACCGCCAAATTCAGTGTGCGCGGCGGTATCTACACCTCCGTCGTGGCCGAACACCGCCAGAGCGGCTGGCAGGCCCCCGAGGCCGTCACGTTACCGTGACGGCAGGGCCGAGAGCGCAAAAGCATTCACCACCAGGACGCCAGGACACCAGGTTTCAAATTGATAAATAAAGTGAACCAAATACTTCGCGGCGATCAATTGGGCAACGGCCCGGAAAGAAAGTAAACACCATGACTGCTTCTTCACCATTGTATATCGGGATTGATCTGGGAACCTCCGGTTGCCGGGCGACGGCGATCAATCAGGATGCCACGGTTCTTTACACAGCCAGCACCGATCTGCCGCCGGCCAGAGTCGAGGGTAATGGCCGCTATCAGGATCCCCTGCACTGGTGGCAGGCGGTGGAGCGGGTCCTGGATGAGTTGTTTGAACAGGTCGATCCCGCCCAGGTAGAGCGTATCGCCGTGGACGGCACCTCGGGCTCGGTACTGGTGACCAATGCCGCCGGCGAACCGTTGCGCGAGGCGTTGCTGTACAACGATCAACGTGACCCGGTTTACGTCGAACATCTCAAATCGATGGCACCGCCGGATAATCCGGTGCTCAGCCCCAACTCCGGGCTGGTCAAGCTGTTATGGCTGAGTATGCACGTCGATAAAAACACCCTCGCCCACTGTCTGCATCAGGCCGACTGGATTACCGGCAAACTCACCGATCGTTATGGCATCAGTGATGTCAACAACTGCATCAAAACCGGTTTTAATGCCGAACACCATACCTGGCCGCGCTGGATGGACACCCTGCCGCTGGACAACGCCTGGTTACCGACGGTGCAGCAACCCGGCGAGGTCGTCGGGCCGATCAGCGATCATATGGCCAAACGTTTCAACCTGTCAGCAAAGACCCTGATCGTCAGCGGCACCACCGACAGCACCGCCTCGTTTATCGCCACCGGCGCCGGCGAGCAGGGCGACGCGGTCACGGTACTGGGGTCAACCCTGGTACTGAAGGTAGTGGGACCCTCGCCGATTCTCTCCGCCCAGTACGGCGTCTACAGTCAACCCCTCGGGGATCTGTGGCTGGTGGGCGGCGCTTCCAGCAGCGGCGGCGCGGTATTGAAGCAGTATTTCACCGACGAGCAACTACAGGCGATGACAACGCAACTGGATCCGCAACAGCCTACCGGACTTAATTACTATCCCCTGCCGGCTCCGGGAGAGCGTTTTCCCATCAACGATCCGCATCTGAACCCACAGCTGGAGCCACGCCCCGACGAGGATGTCACATTTTTTCAGGGCCTGCTCGAAGGCATCGCACAGATCGAAAAACAGGGCTACGAGCGTCTGGCCGAGCTGGGTGCCCCCTTCCCCAAACGCATCCTCACCGCCGGCGGCGGCAGCGTCAACGACGCCTGGACACAGATCCGTCAGAGCCTGCTGGACATCCCGGTAGAAACCGCGCCCAACACCGAAGCGGCCTACGGCAGCGCCCTCATCGCCCTGCGCAGCGATCTTCAAATCTGAATTTACCATCCGCAAATAAACGCAAATTCACGCAAATACAAAACACTATCCAGTATCGATATTATAATTGGCGTTAACTATCCACACGCCTTGCAGTTAGTCCTGCTCATACTGCCTGTTAGTTTTGCGTTTATTTGCGTTCATTCGCGGACTGTTTATTGCTATCCCTCTTTGTGGTGCAATAAATGTTAAACACAAACTTCTGGAGCTAACATGATTAGTAATCCGTTTACCGGCGCAAGCTATTTGCTGCGCGGTTTGAGTCTGATTGGCAAGCCCGGCGTGAAGCGCCATGTTGTGATTCCGCTGGTGATCAACATTCTGATCTTTGCCGGTTTGATCTGGCTGCTGGCCGCGCAGTTCGAGGTGCTGCTGGAGTGGCTGATGCCGACATTGCCTGACTGGCTGGCATGGCTGGACAGTCTGCTCTGGTTTATTTTTGCTATCACCACCGGCATCGCGGTGTTCTTCAGTTTTACCATCATGGCCAATCTGGTCGGCGCACCGTTTAACAGCTTTCTTTCCGCTGCGGTGGAAAAAAAACTGACCGGTCGCTCGCCAATCAGCGAGGTAGGATTTATGGAGGAACTGACCAAAGCCATCAGTGGGGAAATCAAGAAAATGGGGCTGTTTGCGTTGATAGCGCTGGCGCTGCTGATCATCACATTGATTCCCGGCATCAACCTGATTGCGCCGGTACTGTGGATCATTTTCAGTGCCTGGATGTTGAGTATCGAATACCTGGATTACCCGTTGGGCAATCAGGGACGCAGCTTTCCGGAGATTCGCCGGGCCATTCAACAAAAACGATTGTTGTCTCTGGGCTTTGGTAGCGCGGTGATGCTGGCCACCTTGATTCCGGTGTTCAATTTTATGGTTATGCCGGTTGCCGTGGCCGGTGCCACGGCGTTACGTGTTGAACAGTTCAAATAAGCAGGCCGGAGAAACTCACCGGCCTGCTCGCAACCCTCAGAAACGGGGGCCGGCGCCTTTCTGCTCAAGGTACTGATTGTAGGCAATCTCGCTTTCCTGTCGGGACTGATTCGCCAGTTCAATCGCCTTGTCGTACTCCCCTTTCTCGGCGGCTTTTTTGGCGGCTTTCATCAGGTCTTCCGTATCACGCCAGGCGAATTCCACGGCATAGACTTTGTCATAGGCAGATTGGGCTGCCGCCATGGCTTGTTCGTAACGTTGCTGAGTTTGTTCGGCTGGTTCGCCACCGATGCCGGCACAACCTGCCAGCAACCAGGCACCGACAGTCAGGGCAGCCAGAGTCTTGATCTTGTTCATAGTGCTTCTCCTCAAGGTGTTGCAGTCATTATTAAAAGGTATAACAACAGTCCTGTTCGCCACACCCTCAACACAAGCATGGCTTGATGTTGGACCACAACAGATAGAGAAGATGCGCCCCTGCACGCTGATTATCGAAGATAATTTTTACTCGTTATAATCGATATTTTTGATTGAGCGGTGAGAGCGCACGGTTCGACAAAATGATAGCGTCGTGTCCCGATCTTTATAAAACAAGAAAAACGGTTACTGCACCTCGTTCGGCAACTCTTCGGGATCGATCCTGATCTCGCTACTTTCGATTCTGTCGTAGATATCCTCATCCACCAGCGCGCGCTTGTGCAGTGTTACTGTATCACCCTGTTTCACCATGGAGCTGGTCAGAGATTTGTGGATACGCTTTCCCTCGGCATCCTGAAAGTCGACCCGGATCAGCGTGTAATAGGATTTGTCACAGTTATTACGAATCCGGGCCGTCCACTCAAGCCACACTTGACTGTAACTGGGCTCGGCCGAGTCAATATGATGCTCTACGGCTTCCACGCAGTCACTGGCCACGGCCTGACCCGATAGGGCCAGCAAAAAAACCATGATGGTTAGTTGTCTGATTTGCATTACGACTCCATGCATTCATCGGCAAATATTTTGCAGAATGTTTTTACAATAGGTGTTATGGCTGTTCGGTACGTCCCGTACTTTACAGAGAATTCTGGTCACGGGTTAGCAAGGCAATTCCTGTGCCAGCGAGTCTCTCCTTGCGCCAGCTCCTGACTGCACAGCTTTTCATTCCTATCAATGGCGACAGAATCGCGCCGGATCAAGCACCTGGCTACCCCATCACCGCGCCAGAGGACGAAGTGCACCGCACGGCATGTTAAACTGCAGGACGGCAAACACCCAGGAGGTCACAACTGACATAAGGACTCACGTCCGGATCGCGGCGCACATGTGTCAGAATGACTCACACTCATCAAGGAGCCCAGTGTCACTACAAGGCTATAATCTACGCACCGCACTGCTGATATTCGTCCTGTTGCCTTTGCTGGCGCTGAGCGCCGCGGCTGGCTGGTACTCCCTGAAGCTGCTGGAAAAGCAGAGTCGGGAACGCATGCAGGATGAAATCGAACTGGTCGCCCGGGCCATTCGCCAACCGGTGATTTACGCCATGGAGCAGGGCCGCGAGGGAGCACTTGCCCAGGCGCTCGACTCCACCTCGCACATAGGCCGGGTCTACGGCGCGTATGTATACGATGCCAGCGGCAAGCGTATTGGTACCAGCGGTCCGACCGAACCCGCAGTGGACAGTACCCGGGTTGCCGAAATAATGTCCGAGGGCGACCGCCGTGAAGAATACAACCGCACCCTGGACGGCGAGGATGTCTATTCCTACTTCCTGCCACTGTCCAACGATGCCAGCCAGATCACCGGCATGCTGCAGGTCACGCGCCGGGCGAGCGAATTCGAATCCTATATCACCCGCTTGCGTTATCAGGGGCTGGCCGTGTTACTGGTGACCGCTTTGTTATTAAGCGTGGTGATTTTTTACGGTCACTACAAGGCATTCGGCTCCCATGTCGCGGCCATGCGCAAGGCGATTGGTCGCATCGGCGCCGGCGAGCGCGAACAACGGGTACCGACCGAGGGCCCGCGGGAGCTGCACGATCTGGCGGTCGGACTTAACCGGATGCTGGAGAACCTGATCAATCAGGAAGAAGTGGTGGTCCGCCAGAAAGTGGAACAGGCCGCGCTGGAAGATCGCCTGCACCGTTCGGAACGCATGGCGGCGATCGGTCAGCTGGCCGCCGGTGTGGCGCACGAACTGGGGACGCCTCTGAATGTGGTCGACGGCCAGGCCCAGCGTGCCCTGCGCCACCGCGATCTCAGTCCGGCCATTAACGCCTCCCTGTCGGAAATCCGCCAGGAAGTGCAGCGGATGAATTTTATCGTGCGCCAGTTGATGGACTTCGGCCGCAGCAACCCGTTGCAATGCCAGCCACAACGGGCCGATCGAATCGTGCGTGCGGTCCTCACCCAGGTCGCCAGCGATGCCCGTTATCGACATATTGACGTGCAGGTAGATGAGACCCGACCGGTACCGGAGCTG
>NZ_JAVLAZ010000004.1:35196-38808 GCF_031581315.1 Thiohalophilus sp. | reverse complement strand
CAGATCGAGATCGAAACCAGTGCGCTGGGAGGCGCACGCTTTCGGATCGTCCTGCCCGTCGACCCGCAACAGGGAGTAACGCATGGATAACAGCTCGAACCCGGCCCACATCCTGATCGTCGAGGATGACGCCTCGTTACGCAAATTGTTGTTCGAAGAGCTGCAGGACAGCGGCTATCACACCCTGGAAGCACCGGACGCCGAACAGGCCTGGCAGTTGCTCAATGACCAGCCGGTCGATCTGGTCATCAGCGATCTGCGCCTGCCCGGTGCCGACGCCATGGCGCTGCTGCAACAGACCCGGCAATTACCGGTTGCGCCCGGCTTTATCATTATTACCGGGTTCGGCACGGTCTCCCAGGCGGTGGAAGCACTCAAACAGGGTGCCGATGACTTTCTGACCAAACCGGTGGATCTGCAGCATCTGTTAATGAGCGTACAACGGGTTAACGAAACCCGCCGCCTGCGCCTCGAGCTGGTCCGCTATCGCGAATTACTCGGTAGTGGTGATTTTCACGGCCTGGTCGGGCGCAGCGCGCCCATGCAACGGCTTTACAGCCAGATCCGTCAGATTGCCCGGGCGGCCGGGCCGGTGTTGATCGAAGGGGAAAGCGGGGTCGGCAAGGAACTGGTGGCGCGCGCCCTGCATGCCGAAAGTGAAGTGGCCGAGGGCCCGTTTATTGCCGTCAACTGTGCCGCCATCCCGGCTGAACTGCTGGAAAGCGAGCTGTTCGGCCATGCCGCCGGGGCATTCTCCGGAGCACAAAAGGCGCGCCGCGGCCTGTTCCTGGAAGCCAGCGGCGGCAGCCTGTTACTGGATGAAATCGGTGAATTGCCCATCGGCATGCAGGCCAAATTGCTGCGGGTTCTGCAGGAACAACGTCTGCGACCGGTCGGCGCCAACCGCGAGGAGACCGTCGAAGTCCGGATTCTCGCCGCCACCAACAGCGATCTGGAACGCGAGGTCAGCGAAGGCAATTTCCGCGAGGATCTGTTCTATCGCCTGAATACTTTCGCCCTGCAGATTCCGCCGTTGCGCGAGCGCGGCGAGGATCTGGAATTGCTGACCGCCCGCTTTATCGATGAGTTCAGCGCGCGGCGCGCTCACCCGATCCAGGGCATCACTGATCGCGCCCTGCAACAGCTCAAGAGTTACCCGTTTCCCGGCAACGTCCGCGAGCTGTCCAATATCATCGAATGGGCCGTCACGTTCTGTCATGCCAACCAGATCGATATCGCGCATCTACCCGAACGCCTGCTTGAAAGTCATGATATTCAGACAAGTACACCGCTACCGGCCATGCTGGCCAATAACAATGAACTAATTCCCCTGCAGGAACTGGAGCGTCGCTATATCGAACACGTCATCGAACAGGTCGATGGCAACAAACGTCGCGCCGCGGAAATTCTCGGTATTGGCCGGCGCACACTTTATCGGCGCCTGGGCGAGGATGATGAGAACTGAGATTCGCCTGTGCCGCTGACACAGCGGCACATGTGCCATATTGCTACACACTTTTCACCGCTTTGTTAGCCAACACAACACAATAGTGGATAAATATCATCCAACTCCTTCCATATCATACTGTCAACAAAACATTTACACGCGCAGCAAGTCACTGTCATTGCCGCATTTTTTCGTCACCCAAACGGTTTTGATCCCGGGTTGAGAATCCCATCACAACAAATCGGCATGCAGCTTGCTCGTTGAGTGGTGTCAGTAAAAAACCGAGGAGTTTTACATTATGAAGATCAACAAAACATCACTGCTGGTTGCGCTGTTCGGCATGAGCCTGTCACTTGGCGCTTACGCCCAGAACTATGGCCAGGGTCAGGGCGGCGCCCAGCAACAGCAGCAACAAGGTGGCCAGGCGGCAGCCAATGTTGACGATGCCTCCCTGAACAAGTTCAAGGACGCCTTTGCTCAAGTCAACAGCATCCGTGAATCCTTCGCGGGCAAACTGGAAAACGTCGAAGATCCGAAAAAAGCACAGAAACTGCAACAGCAGGCCCAGCAGAACATGGTAAGCGCCGTCGAAGATGCCGGTCTCTCTGTCCAGGAATATAACCAGATCTTTGCCGCTGTTCAGCAAAGCCCGGAACTGCAAAAAAAGGTGCTGGGCAACCAGTAATCTGAGCGGTCCTTTTCGGAATAAATATGCCCCGCATTGCGGGGCATTTTTTTGCCTGACAACATCTGGCCAGCTAGTCAGACTTGAATAAGCGGGGATTGCGATCGGTGAACTTACTGATCCAGTCGACGATAAAGGAGCGTTCGCCCCGCTTCATATACCACCAGCCAAAGATACTGATTAAGAGCGCCCCGACCGCATCGACAATCAAATCCCACATTGTATCGGTCAGTCCCGAATCATCACCAAGCATCGGTTTTTGCATCGTGGTACCGACAAAGTAGTCGATGGCAAATTCAAAAATTTCCCATAGCGTTCCGGCAGTCACCGCAAACAAGAACGCAAATAGTGCCATAAAACCCGGACGTAAATGCAATTCGATGCGTCGGTTCTCGTTGAGCACATAGATTAGCAAAAAGCCGAGCAAGCCAAGCAACAGACCCGAACTGGCATGCAGGGCAATATCCCACCACCAGAGCCGATCATAGTAATGACGGATTTCCCCTAAAAATAATGAAGCGAAAACAAACAACACCGCCAGCAACTGAAACTCCGCCGGCACGGTGAGCTGAAAATGCCGACCGATGATTTTCGGTGACAAAATCACCACCATGATGGCCATGATCAGAATCGCACTAAACCACAATCCGTTATACAGGGTCAGCACCAGTTCCACGGCCATCAAAAACAACAGCACTATAACCGTGCGCTGATAAATCCGCGCCGCGCGTTGATTGCCCGGCGGCTGCAGGGGATCTGTCTGGGGCGATTCAGCCATCGGGAGCCAGCCTTTTTTGCAAGCGTCGCACACCCTCTTTCAGCCGCTCCAGCGACGTCGTGTAGGCAAAGCGTACATACCGTTCCGGCTGGTTGTCGCCGAAATCGTTGCCCGGGGTGATTGCCACGCCGACCTCCTGCAACAGGGTCCGGGCGAAGGCAAAACTGTCGTCGGTAAACCGGCTGCAGTCGGCATACAGATAAAAGGCACCCTGAGGCTCCACCTTGATATCGAAGCCGATCGCCCGCAACGCCGGTAGCAGATAATTGCGGCGCTGTTCGAATGCCTCGCGCCGCTGTTCGAGAATCGCCAGGGTCTGCGGTTCGAACGCCGCCAGCGCCGCATGCTGAGCCGGTGTCGAGGCGGACAGAAACAGGTTCTGCGCCAGCTTGTCGAGCGCCGGGACCTGATCGGCGGGTGCAACCAGCCAGCCGATGCGCCAGCCGGTCATGCCGAAATATTTGGAGAAACTGTTAATCACAAAGACCCGCTTGCCACAGGCCAGCGCGGTGGGCGGCGCGTCGCCATACACCAGGCCGTGATAGATCTCATCGACAATGACCGTGCCTCCCTGGCGCTCGACCCAGTCGATGATCGCCCAAAGCTCGTCGGGCGGAATCAGAGTTCCGGTAGGGTTGGCCGGTGAAGCGAGCATCACCACCCGGGTGTCGGCCTGCCAGTGCTGTTGCACCTGCGCCAGGC
>NZ_JAVLAZ010000004.1:32755-35096 GCF_031581315.1 Thiohalophilus sp. | reverse complement strand
GCGAGCATCACCACCCGGGTGTCGGCCTGCCAGTGCTGTTGCACCTGCGCCAGGCTCAGCTGATAGCCAGTATCGGCCTGCACCGGTACCGGCTGCACGCGGGCGTCGAGAAAATGGGCGAAATTGCGATTGCAGGGATAACCGGGATCGGCCAGCATCACGCCCTGCCCCGGTTCCAGCAACACACCGAGGGCCAGCAGCAGCGCCCCGGATGCCCCCGGCGTCACCACGATCCGCTGTGCCGGCACCGACAGGCCATAGCGATCCTGATAAAAACCGGCGATCGCCTCGCGCAGGGTTGAAAGACCCACCGCCGGCGTATAGTGCACCTCACCGTCGGCGATCGCCCGGCTGGCCGCCTCGAGGACCGGCGCCGGCGTGGGAAAATCGGGCTCACCGATCTCCATATGCACCACATCGTGGCCCTGCTGCTCAAGCTCTCGGGCCTCCGCCAGCAGGGCCATCACCCGAAAGGGTTGTATACGATCGATACGACGGGAGGCTGTCTCAGACATATCTGAACTTTAACCTTGTTACAAGCGCACCGAAACCCCGGGGAAATGCGCCGCCGGTGCCGCCGATGAGATGGCAAACCTGTAACATTGAAAACACCGATTTTTCTTCTGACAGACTCCCTGCACACACGACTGCGGAGTCGTTGAGTTCGATATCGTCGGTGTGTTCAGTGGTTAGAGCATTACTGCGTTAGCCTGAATGCACCCGTTTGATCAGCGCCATGTCCAGGTACTCGGCACCATTGAGAACAGCCGGCGATCCGGACAGGACCTCAAACGGCTGCTGCGGCTCGCCAAAACTGTCCAGTACCAGTTCCGCACTGTCGAAATCATGGTCGCGTGTGTAGTCATTGACGGTGATGATGGTTTTCAAACCCGCTCCCTTGCTCGCCAGAATCCCGTTATGGGAATCCTCGAATGCGATACATTGAGCCGGGTCAAGCGCCATTTTCGCCATGGCGTAATGATAAATATCCGGGGCCGGTTTTTTCGCCGGCACCACATCGCCGGCGGCAATGACCTCGAACCAATCCAGCGCCTCGGGCCCCACGGCATTTTCCAGCAGCGCGGTGACATTGGCCGGGGTGGTGGTCGTGGCAATTGCCAGTCGGTAGCCGGCATCCCGGGCCTCGCGCAACAGCCGTTCGACACCGGAGCGCAACGGGATGCCGCCCTCGCCCAGCAATGCTTCGTAATGGCGGGTCTTGGCGCGATGCAGATCGGCAATCCAGTCTGCCGGATTGCCCGGTAAGGTCGCGGCGGGCTGATACTGTTCCAGATAATGGCGCATCCGTTCCTTGCCGCCGGTGATGCTCAATAACTCGCCGTAGAGGGGAACATCCCATTCCCAGGCCAGTCCGGCCTCGGCAAAGGCCCGGTTGAAGGCCACCCGGTGGCCATCCCGCTCGGTATCCGCCAGGGTACCGTCCACATCAAATAACAGTGCTGCCAGTTCCGCCATCGCTCTCCACTCTTTGCATTGTTCCAAAAGCGCGCCAGCTTACCTGAAACCGATGATTTTGCCACCTGCCATGTCCTGTAGAATTCCATGATTTTCATGCGGTTAAGCGTCCCCCCCATAAAACCGTCGGAAAAAAACCGCTCGTCAGACCACGCGTTTATTGCGCCTGCGGGCGGATTCTGGTAGAAAAGCGCGTTATTTTTTACGGAACAGTGTCCGCCAGGAGACCATTGCACATGGCCGCAAAGAAAAAGACCGCGAAGAAGAAAACCGCCAAGAAAGCGACGGCGAAGAAGAAAACCAGCAAGAAAAAGCCCGCCGCGAAGAAAACCACGGCGAAAAAGAAAACCGTGGCCAAAAAGAAGACCGCAGCGAAGAAGTCAACGGCCAAGAAAAAGGCGGTAGCCAAGAAGAAACCAACCGCGAAGAAAACCGCTAAAAAGACGGCTCCACGCAAGTCAGTCACCGAACATGCCGGTGAGATCACGCCCTATCAGATGAAAAAGGGCGAGGAGTACATGAACGAGCCGATGTCACAGCACTTCCGTGAAATATTGCACAACTGGAAGCGCGAACTGATGGAGGAAGTGGACCGGACTGTTCATCACATGCAGGACGAAGCCGCCAACTTCCCGGATCCCAATGACCGGGCCAGCCAGGAGTCCGACTTCACGATGGAACTGCGTACCCGGGATCGCGAACGCAAGCTGATCAAGAAAATCGATGAGTCCCTGAACGCCATCGACAACGGTGAATACGGCTACTGTGAACAGTGCGGCATCGAAATCGGTATCCGCCGTCTTGAAGCCCGACCCACCGCCACGCTGTGCATCGACTGCAAGAGCCTGGACGAAATCCGCGAACG
>NZ_JAVLAZ010000004.1:0-32655 GCF_031581315.1 Thiohalophilus sp. | reverse complement strand
CCGTGGCGGCGGTCGATGCGGATCTTGAGGTCGTTGCTTCGGGCGAACGCCATGAGAAAGTCATAGGCCGCCGGGTTGCTCTCGGCCAGGCCCCGGGCCACCACCAGGCATTTCTCACCGTCAATAATGCAAGGCTGCACGGCCTGATCATAACGCAGGCGATTATCGCGACCGAAATGGGCCAGACTGGCACCCAGCCGTTCGGCCCAGTCGCCCGGGCGCAGGCGGCCTCCCTGCTGGTTCACGCCCCGAATCACGACTACCCCGTTTTTGTCATCCTCGCTATCACTCAATGTTGCTGTTGTCCCGCTTCGTCATGCTATAAAAATGGTGTTAGGCTATCGTCATTCCGGTTCGGGAATTATCGACCATACGCCAGCTGAACTTTAAATGCCAACGAGTGAAGAATATGTCTGTGACTGTGCATGAGGCGATTCGCGAGCGCCATTCCACACGCGCCTATCTGGATAAACCGGTGTCACGCGAAACAGTAGAAGCGGTTCTGGAACTGGCCCGCTGGGCACCTTCCGGGGTCAATATACAACCCTGGCAGGTCTGTGTTCTGGAGGGCAAAACCAAACAGCAGTTGGGCGAGACGATTATTCAGGCCCGCGACAGCGGCCAGAGTGAAAACCCCGACTATGCCTACTATCCGCGCGAGTGGAACACTCCCTATCGTGAACGGCGCAAGAGCTGCGGTCTCGCGCTTTACCAGGCACTCGACATCGGACGCGAGGATCGCGACAAGCAAAAAGCCGCCTGGTATCGCAATTACCGTTTTTTCGACGCGCCGGTCGGTCTGTTATTTCTGATCGACCGGCAACTGGAAAAAGGCTCATGGCTGGACATGGGCCTGTTCATCCAGAACGTCATGCTGGCCGCCAAAGGGTTCGGCCTGGACACCTGCCCGCAGGCCTCGCTGGCCGAATTCCCCGACATCATTCGCCAAACGCTCGATTTACCCGGCGATCTGCAGGTGGTCTGCGGCATGGCCCTCGGTTACGCCGATCCGGATCACCCGGTCAACCAGTATCGCCTGGAACGGCTGCCGGTGAATGAATTTACGCGGTGGTATAAATAAAATAACAGGGCCGAGTTACGAGGGACGAGTAACGAGGAAAACCTATCTTGAATTTGATCAGATAATCACGCCTGCACCAGTAGTTTAGAAGTTACCGAAATGACTGATAAACAATCTGTTTCTTCTCCTCGTTCCTCGTCCCTCGGCCCTCGTCCCTTTTTTTATAGAGGTCGCTTCGCCCCCTCCCCACCGGTCCGCTCCATTTTCTCCCGGGCAACCGTTTGTCCCGCTTGTCAGCGCGTAGCAGTCCCTCGGTCATCCCGTCCCCGAAGAAATTCAACACGGCAGTTTGCAGGGTTTCCGGGACTGGGCTATCGGCAATGGGGCGCCGGATCGGATAGCCGCGAGCGATACTGACCGCTACGAGCCGGACAGTCCTGTGCCGGCACCTGCTGGTGAATCCGGGTAAGGATCCGGGCCGCCAGGCGTCTGATTTAATGTTAAAATTCCACCCGTAGTGCCGATAAAGGAACCGTATGACACAAACACAGCCCACCTACCTGCAAGCCTTTCGCGGCAGTTTCACCAGTATGCTGCGCTGGCCGCAACTGGATACGCTCTGGCAAACCCTGCGCGAACAGGACAAGAGCTGGTATATCTATGCGGTGGGAGAACCCCCGCCGCAAGCGCCCGCCAACCGGGAACAACTGGACACCTTCATTACCGAAATCGACAAATTGCTTCGACAGGAACACGATGAGGACTATTGTGGTATTGTCTATGCCGATGAGCCCAAAGATCCGGCTTTTATAAAAATATACGATCCCAACAACCTCGGGGTATCATGCGGGTTCAGTACCAACCCGCCATTGCCGGGCTGGGTATTGTCATTAGTCAAACCGGTCGACTTGCAAACCGAACTTCCGCTACCGGGTAACCGCCGACGCTGGTGGCAAAAGCTGTTCGGTACCCGTGAAAACGTCAACAACTAAGATAACAACGTCGCTGTAACACTATGACCAATCATCAGGACAAACCGGATGCCCCGGATCAGGGACAACGCGATAATATCGAGAATGTCGATCAGTATCTGCTGTACAGCAAAGCGGCGATTGTTCAAAAACTCCGCCAGTTAAGTAAAGGCAAAAATATGATTACTGCCCATTTCGGCCAGGGGAAGTATTCATTACTGACGTTGATTGTTGATATCTTGCCCGAGAAAAACCTGCTGGTACTGGACTACGGTTCTGATGAAAAAATAACCCGCAAATTGCTCGAAGCCGAGCGCGCGGTATTCAAAACCTCCTACGAAGGTATTACGGCGCAGTTCAACGCGACCGGCTTTCAACGCGCCAAGCGCCATGGCAAACCGGCCATCGCCTGCCAGCTGCCCGATACCCTGTTATGGGTCCAGCGACGTGAGTTTTATCGCATCCGGTTACCCATGAGCTCTGCCGTTTCCTGTGAATTGACGAATCAGGATGACGAGAACGTGCAACTCCCCACCCTGGATCTGAGTGTTGGCGGACTGGCGTTGCATCATACGGATCAGTCCATCGAGTTCGAGGAAGGCCAGATCTACGAAAACTGCACACTGGCCATTCCCGACGCCCAGCCCGTAGCGGTCAACCTGGAAATCCGCAATATCATCCCGATCGGCACCATGGAAAACGGCGGATACCGCATCGGTGCCCAGTTTATCAACCCGGGAATGGATACCAGCAGCCTGATTCAACGTTACATCCAGACGATCGAAACCCAGCTCCCCCGTAACTGACGCGCTCCTCGCGCCCTACCAGTGGAAGACATTGTTATCTCTCGCTGAGATGCCAGGGTGCATTGAAAAATAGGCTGTTTAATTCTCATTGAGAGCTTCGCCTCATTACGAGAATCACTTCCTGATCCCGATTGCACTGTCCAACGGTTACGGCGCTCTCCTTCATTCAGTTTATTACCAGTTTTTAATATTCATAGAAACTTAACCTTGCCCGTATATCGACAAAAGGATTGCGAAACCCGGCAAGATGTTGAATTATGCTCTATGCTTCTATTTATGCCCCAATAAGGCGCATATTCAAGGCGATAATACCGGGCTGCAACGGCCCTTTAAAAACAACAATCCACCATACCTAATCGACAAGGGGGTAACGTAATATGGATGCGAAAATCATTTGGCTATTCATATTCGTTGCACTGTACTGGGGTTACTGCATCTTCTGGGGTATCAGAGGTGCAATGACCGCCAAAACCGCGTCGGACTACTTCATCGCAGGACGAAGTATTTCGTTGTGGGTTTTCGTACTGGCTGCAACGGCAACATCCTTCTCCGGCTGGACATTCATGGGCCACCCCGGACTGTTGTATCGCGACGGGTTCCAGTATGCCTACGCCTCGTTCTATGCCATCACCATTCCCTTCACCGGGGTACTGTTCCTCAAGCGGCAATGGATTCTGGGCAAACGCTTCGGCTTCGTCACCCCGGGTGAAATGTTCGCCAACTATTTCAAAACCGACTCGATCCGCCTGCTGGTGGTGCTGGTGGCCCTGATCTTCTCGGTGCCCTATCTGGGTCTGCAGCTGCGTGCGTCCGGTTTCCTGTTCAACGTGCTGACCGACGGCATGCTGGGCGTCGACGTCGGCATGTGGCTGTTGTCCGCGGTGGTATTGATTTACGTCGCCTCCGGCGGGCTACGCGCGGTGGCCTACGTGGATACCCTGCAGGCCATTATGCTGGCGGTGGGGATTGTCGCCATTGGTATTATAGCCCTCAATTATGTCGGCGGCTGGGATCGGCTCAACGACGGCATCGCGGCGCTGTCGCAGTTTGACGAGACGCGAACGCCGGCCGGCTACAGTCACTACATTGCGATTCCCGGCGTGATCCAGTTTGTCTCGGGACTCGGGGTGGAAAACCCGGTCGGTGGCGCCTGGACCGCGATTATGGTGCTGACCTACATGTTCGCCCTGATGGGGATCCAGTCCTCGCCGGCGTTCTCCATGTGGGCCTTCTCCAACCACAATCCGAAGCCGTTCGCCCCGCAACAGGTGTGGGCCTCTGCCTTCGGGATCGGCATCATCCTGATGGTCTTCACCGCCATTCAGGGCCTGGGGGGCCATTTCCTGGGGGCTGACACAGCCTTCCTGGCGGCCCATCCGGAGCTGGTCAATAACGCCATGGCCGAAGGCCTGCACGGTGTGGACCTGATGGACTCCGAAGGTAAACAGGGCATGCTGGTACCCCAGTATATCTATCTGCTGGGTGAAGCGACGCCCTGGTTTGCCGGCCTGCTGGCGGTCTGTGCCCTGGCGGCCATGCAGTCCACCGGCGCGGCCTATATGTCCACCGCTGGCGGCATGCTGACCCGGGATCTGCTCAAGCGCTATGTGCTGCCCAACGCCACGCATGCCCAGCAGAAACTGTGGGGCCGGGTTGGTGTTGCCATTATCGTGCTGGCGGCGCTGATGGTGGCGACCACCGCGACCGATGCCCTGGTATTGCTGGGCGGTCTGGCGGTAGCCTACGGCTTCCAGATGTGGCCGGCGCTGATGGCGGTCTGCTACTTCCCGTGGCTGACTCGTCAGGGTGTGGTACTGGGACTGATTGCCGGTCTCATCGCCGTGACCCTGACCGAGAAAATCGGTGCGGATCTCATGCCATGGGGCCGCTGGCCGTGGACCATCCACTCCGCTGGCTGGGGGATCATCTTTAACCTGGGCATTGCCGTCATTGTCTCGTTCTTCACCCAGAACAAGGCGGACCATGATCACAAGATGACCTACCACAGCTTCCTGCGCGGGCATGCCAGCGTACCGGCCGCCAAGAAGAAACTGGTACCGACCGCCTGGATCATTGTGCTGGTCTGGTTCTTCTTTGGCATCGGTCCCGGCGCGGTGATCGGCAACACCCTCTTCGGCAATCCGAACGACCCCAGCACCTGGCTATTCGGCATGCCGTCCATCTGGACCTGGCAACTGCTATGGTGGGCACTGGGTGTGTTCATGATGTGGTTCCTGGCTTACAAGATGGAAATGTCGACGGTTCCCGAACGGGAAATCGAAGTCCTGCATGAAGATATCGGCGATATCCACATGGACGTCGATAAACCGTAAGCTTTACATCAGGCAACAGACAAAGGGAGGGCTTCGGCCCTCCCTTTTCTTTCCCCGCTTTAAAATTTGTAATACGATACCGTGTATGCTTTATTTTATTATTTCTGTACTGGTTCTAGCCGGGCTGCTGTTCATACCAGTCAGCAAACTGATCTGGGTATTCAGCGTGCGACGCCTGCAACGCAAGACCAACACCGAATTAACGCAGACAGAGATCGAAGGGCAGCTCAATCGCGCCCGCTTTATCAGCATTTTTCTCTGTCTGATATTTTCTTTCCTGTTCAACCTGCAAATCACAGGATTACCTGGCAATGGATGATCCGCTTTACCGAACCCTCAAGACACTGGCGATCGGCCTCGGATTGCTCTGGCTGGGCTGGATGGTCTATGAAGGACTGGCCCGCGAACACGTGCCCGGCGAGAAAGCCTACGAAGCCGCCAATCGCCATTTCGAGGATGGCCGTTACAACGAGGCGATAGAGGAATACGAAGCGGCCCTGCAGGCCAATAATAAGTTGCTGCCTGCTCTACGCGGCAAGGCGCGCAGCTTGATTCAGCTCGAACGATATGATGAAGCCATGTCAGTCTTCAATCAGGCCATTGAAAGCGATCCCGAATTTGCCCCGACCTACGCCAACCGCGGCATCCTGTACGATCGTATAGGCCGTTATAAAGCCGCCATCCGCGATTACGAAAAAGCCCTCGAACTGATGCCGGAGCTGGCCGACGGGCCGAACTGGATTACCCGGTTTCTACGCCTGCAACCGGAAAAGCCACCAACCATCGAGGATCGTGCGAGATACCTGAAAGAACAGCTGGCCCTGCCCGAAGAAGAGCGTAAATTACGCGACCCGGAGCAGGATAAACAGCAGCGTAGTTACAAGATGTGAGGGTCAGACTACCCCGATAATATCGACCATCAAAACGCGGATACAAAACAGCAGGGCAATCGAACCGAATAGTAGATGGCCGATCTCCGTCTCCCCACTGTCATCCCGGTAGGTCAGCCCGTGATAGGCAATCGCCGCAGTAATCAGGACAAACACCCAGTCAAGCATACCGACGTCCCCTCAAGTTATTATTGTCTGGCGGTATGAATTAACCATACACCGAACCATCCCGGGCGACCAGACCCTTGTCACCAATCCCCGAAACCTCCGGCTTTGGTCGGTAAAGAACGACACAGGCTATTCGCCTTCACCCTATAGCGAGAGGCAACTATCTGTTCAATAACACGGCGGAAAATAGCACTCGTTTCCGAATTGTAACCACTCCGGTGACAGGCTACTGACGACAATCAGAAACACCAGAATAAAAATCAGTCCCAGAAGCACTCTCAGGCCCCGGCGTATCGACGCAGAATCGGCAGGCCGGTCTTTGGGCGGGTAGGGAAATTTTCCCGATTGGGACAAAGCGGCCTGTTTCACGACACCCCGGGCATAGTGACGCACCCAGATTGGCACCTCATCGCAAAACATATAGTCGGCAAAATCCTGTTCCAGTTGACGCGACCCCGCGTCGTTACCATACCACGCCCGATAGGCCAGCTCGAACAAACGGAACTCACTGATATCCAGCAAGGCAACGGCATCCAGCAACGTCTGCAAATCAGGCGACAGGGGTTTGTCTTGAAACAGAAACATCTCTTGGGCCATGTATCGGTTTGGTCTCGATTCTGCCAGTATAGTATAGTCATCTAAAACTTCCCGGGATCGATGCCATGGCGCCATCCGCCGATCCACAACTCAACGCGCTGCCATTGGTGCGTGACCTGCCCGCCGCCGATCGCCGCGCCCTGTTCGCCGCAGCGAACGAGCGCCATCTGGAAGCCAGCGAGATTCTGTTTCATCAGGGTGAAACCTATACAGGCAAAATTTACCTGCTCCTGTCCGGCGAAATCGGTATCCGGCGTCAGAACGGTATGCAGTATTCCACCGCCCCCGGCGAATTACTCGGCCTCTCCAATTATCTGGACAAAAGCGCCTACCATTCGACCGCCACTGCCCTGGCGCCGGCACAACTGCTGGAAATCCCCGGTGACGAACTGAAACAACTGGAAAGCGCCCACCCGGCTATTGCCGATCTGATCAGCCGGGTCATTGCCGAGCGTATTCGCCGCCGCTCCTGGCGCAGCCAGGTGGAACACGGCCCGCTTGCCCAACCGGTACGTGGCATCATGAAATCACCGCTGTCGACCTGTCGCGTCGGTCTGAGCCTGCGGGAAGCCTTTTCGATCATGCAGGAGCGCAAGATTGGCAGCCTGGGCGTACTTGACGATCAGGATGAACTGTTTGGTGTATTGACCTATGCCGGGCTGGCCGAAGCCCTGGCCCTCAAGGGCGCCACGCCGGAACAACCGCTGGACAGGGCCACCTGCGATACGCCGCGAACCATCGACTCCAGCTCGCCCATCTGGCAGGTCCATGATCTTCTGGCAAGCTATAACACCAAATATTTGATCGTAATCGAAAATGAGCGTCCGGTCGGGCTGGTCTCGCAAACCGATCTGCTGCGCTCGCTGATCAGTGGCGACAATAGTCTGCTGGAGCGTATCGATCAGGCCGGCGATCTGACTGAATGCCGGCAACATTACGAGGCGCTTTATCAGTATGCCGGACAATGCCAGCAAAACAATCGTTATGCCAGTCAGGCCGTACGCCTGCTCAGCCACGCCCATCTGCGCCTGCAGCGTCGGGTGGTGCAATTAACTCTGGATGAGATGGCGCCGGAACATGGCCCGCCCCCCTGCCGTTATGCCCTGCTGATCATGGGCTCCGGCGGCCGACAGGAAATGTTACTCAACCCTGATCAGGACAATGGCCTCATCATCGACGATCGGGACGGCGAACCGGATAGCGCAACGTTGAACTGGTTTGAACAGTTTGCCGAAAAACTGAACCCGAACCTGGATCAGGCCGGTTACATTCTCTGCCCCGGGAACATCATGGCGCGTAACCCGATGTACCGTAAAACACTCTCCCAATGGCAACAACAACTGAACCATCTGATCGACAAGCCCAATATGAAAGGGGCCATCTGGTCCAATATCATGTTTGACTTCGATACCCTGTACGGTGATGACACGCTGACCTATACCCTGCGACGCCACCTGCTGGACAATTTGCAGAAGAACCATCGTCTGCTGGATTACATGGTGGAACATGACGCCGAAGGCAAACCGGCCATCGGTCTGTTCAATCGCCTGGTCACTTCCGATGCTGAAGAGGAAAAAGGCAGTATCGATATTAAACGTAACGGGCTGCGTATTATCGCCGACGCCGCCCGGGTCTACGCTCTGGCCAATGCTATCAGCCAGCGCAATACCCTGGACCGGCTCAAAAGCCTGGTGCATCGCGGCGTGCTCAGTGCCGATCTGGTCGATGCGGTCAGTTTTGCCTACGAGGAACTGCTCGATATGATTCTGCAAAACCAGATTCAGCAAAAACAGACGCAACAACCTCTGGACAAACGTATCTATCCCGAAAAGCTGAACGAACAACAGCGCTCCATGCTGCGCATGGCCATGCGTGCCATCAAGCGCCTGCAGGACAAACTGCAGGGCCAGTTCGGTCGCGCGGCATTTTAATCATGGCCACGCCTTCCCTGCTGCAGGCGCTCTATCAAAAACTGTTCGGTCATCGTGGACCACCGGATGATCCGGCGCTGTATCGTCTGTGGGAAACCTGCCGACTCAGCAACCGCCGCAGCCTGTTACTCACCCCCGTGGCCCATTGCCGTTTTGTAGTAATGGATACCGAAACCACCGGCTTTCAGGCCTACGGGGGCGATGAGATCGTCTCGATTGCCCTGCTCGAATACGATGGCCTGCAACCGACCGGCCGCGAGGTTTATCAGCTTATCAATCCGCAAAGGCCTATTCCGGACGCGTCCCGCCAGATTCACGGTATCGACGACACGGATGTCCGCAATGCCCCAACACTGAAAGAGGTCCTGCCGGAGGTACTCGCCTTCCTGCAGGACAGTGTGCTGGTCGGGCATCATCTGCAGTTTGATCTGCGTTTTCTCAACCGGACGCTCTATGAATGGCTTGGCTGCAAACTCAAACACCCCACGCTCGATACCATGCTGATGTATCAGGCCTGGAGTGGACGTCTCGCCCATTACGAACTGGAACAGGTTGCCCGGGCCTGCCATATCGAGGTCCTGCAGCGACATACGGCCCGCGGCGACGCCCGCACCGCCGCCGGGATTTTCGAAGTGCTGGCCCAACGTCTGGTCGATCCGAAAGCGCCGGTAAAATCACTTATTAATCAGCAAATTAGCGATGAATAATCACCCTGTGCCGGGTCGAAATGCTTGAAGCGTCGGGGCAGTCCTGTTAAAAAGAGTGCATGAGAACGCCACTTGCCGATACCCTGTTACACCACCCGTTGATCCGTCGAATCGGCTGGGTTCTATACGCTATCGTGTTCTATATCAGTGGTGAAAGTTTCGTCATCTGGCTGCTGGAGCCGCATAATTTTAGCGGTGGCGCCCGATGGCTGGGCGTGGCAGCTTTCCCGGTATTGTTCATTGGCTTCTTTTTCATTCAGCGCCATCTGGGCTGTGCCAGTAGCCAGTGCCCGGTGGACGGAGCCAGCGGCAACCCGTCGAAAGACAGCACCTACCTGCCGCCCCCCGGAATGTAAGACAACCGACTTTAATTTCGAATAACAATTATCAGGAGTCACGCATGTCCCAAGAGAAGATATATGACATCCCCGCGGATTTCGCTGCCCAGGCCAACATCAGCGAAGCCGATTACCAGGCCATGTATCAACGCTCGATTGATGATCCGGAGGGCTTCTGGGCCGAACAGGCGGAAAAATTCCTCAGCTGGTACAAGCCCTGGGACAGGGTGCTGGACTGGAGTTTTGACCCCGATAACCTCTATATCAAATGGTTTGAAGGCGGCAAACTGAATGTGGCTTACAATTGTATCGATCGTCACCTGGAGGAAAGGGGCGATCAGACGGCGATCATCTGGGAAGGCGACGACCCGAACGATGCCAAAGACATCACCTATCGGGAGTTGCATGAACAGGTCTCCCGGCTCGCCAATGTCCTGAAAGAGCGCGGCGTTAAAAAAGGTGATCGGGTCTGTATTTATATGCCGATGATTCCCGAAGCCGGTTATGCCATGCTGGCCTGTGCCCGTATCGGTGCCGTGCATTCGGTGGTCTTCGGCGGCTTCTCGCCCGAATCGCTCAAGGATCGGATCCTGGATTCCGACTGCCGGGTCGTGATTACCGCCGATGAAGGGGTGCGCGGTGGCAAGGCCGTCCCGCTCAAAGCCAATACTGACAAGGCTCTGCAAGAGTGCCCGAACGTCCACACCGTACTGACCGTACGGCGCACCGGCGGCAAAACCGAGTGGCACGAGCAACGGGATATCTGGTATCACGAAGCCGTTGAAAAGGCCTCCGCTGACTGCCCGCCGGAAGAGATGGATGCCGAGGACCCCCTGTTTATTCTGTACACCTCCGGCTCCACCGGCAAACCGAAAGGCGTGCTGCATACCACCGCCGGTTATCTCCTGTTCACCGCCATTACCACAAAATATACCTTCGACCTGCACGAGGGGGACATCTACTGGTGTTCCGCCGACGTCGGCTGGATCACCGGTCACAGTTATCTGTTATATGGTCCCCTGGCCAACGGCACCACCACACTGTTCTTCGAGGGTGTACCGAACTACCCCGACGCTTCACGCTTCTGGCAGGTCGTCGACAAGCACAAGGTAACCGTTTTTTATACCGCACCGACGGCAATCCGCGCATTGATGCGTGAAGGCGAAGACCCGGTCAAAAAGACTTCGCGTCAGTCCCTGCGACTGCTCGGTACCGTGGGCGAGCCGATCAATCCCGAAGCCTGGGAGTGGTATCACAAGGTCGTGGGTGACGGACGCTGCCCGATCGTCGATACCTGGTGGCAGACTGAAACCGGCGGGCATTTGATTACACCACTGCCGGGGGCCACCCGCCTCAAGCCCGGCTCGGCCACCCGCCCCTTCTTCGGCGTCAAACCCGGCATTATTGATACCGAGACCAACCAGTTGATCGAGGGCGAAGGTGAGGCAACCGGCGCCCTGGTCATTACCCAACCATGGCCGTCACAAATGCGAACCGTCTATGGCGATCATCAACGCTTTGTGGACACCTATTTCAAAACTTACCCCGGTTATTATTTCAGCGGTGACGGCGCCCGACGTGACGCCGATGGCTATTACTGGATTACCGGGCGCATGGACGACGTCCTCAATGTCTCCGGCCACCGCATGGGGACCGCCGAGGTCGAATCGGCCCTGGTCCTGCATGAAAAGGTCGCCGAAGCCGCCGTTGTCGGCTATCCGCATGACATCAAGGGCCAGGGGATCTATGCCTATGTCACCACCATCAAAGGGGTTGAGCCCAGCGACGAACTCAAGGCGGAATTGCTCGATCTGGTACGCCAGGAAATCGGCCCCATTGCCAAACCCGATGTCATCCAGTGGGCGCCCGGTCTGCCCAAAACCCGCTCCGGCAAGATCATGCGCCGTATCTTGCGCAAGATCGCCGAAAACGATCTGGATAACCTGGGCGATACCTCAACCCTCGCCGACCCGGCCGTGGTCGATAACCTGATCGAAAACCGGGCCAACAAATAATCGAATCAGGATTATTTGAAGCCGCAAACAGGCGCTGATGAACGCAACGATGAAAGCCGGACTCCCTTTCTGCTCGCGTTCATTGGCGTGCCCTGGCGGTATTTCTTTTTCCGAACAGGCGGGGGCATTGATGAAAGGCTTGTCATTGACGTTGCGCGCTACCTGTTTGTTCTGTCTGTCGGCGCTTTCCACGCGAGGCGGCGACAGCGGTTATCTGGCCCGGTCCCATCATGGGAACCAGAGTAAGGTCGAATGAAATCCCTTAATCAGATTCGCCATCACCTGATCAATATCCTCTGGGAACACGATCTTCGGCAACTGTCGTCCTGGCGAGCCCGCGGTATCGGTATACTGCGGGTGATTTATCTGATCAGCCGGGATCTCGCCACCGGCGAGCTGAACCTGCGCGCCATGAGCCTGGTCTACACCACCCTGCTGGCGATGGTGCCATTGCTGGCTGTCAGTTTCTCGGTCCTCAAGGGGTTTGGCGTACACAACCAGCTGGAACCCATCCTCCTGAACCTGCTCACGCCACTGGGAGAACGCGGTGCTGAAGTCACCCGTCAGATCATCGATTTTGTCGAAAACGTCAAGGCCGGGGTGCTCGGCTCCGTTGGCCTGATTCTGCTGTTGTATACCGTTATCTCTTTGACACAGAAAGTCGAACGAGCCTTCAATTATACCTGGCAAGTCAGTGAAAACCGCTCCATGGCACGACGTTTCAGCGACTATTTCAGCGTCATCCTGATCGGTCCCCTGCTCATCTTCGCTGCCATCAGCGTTACCGCATCCATCTCCAGCAGTACCCTGTATACGCAACTTGAAAACACCGCGATGGTTGGCTGGTTATTGCAAAGCTTCAACCAGACACTTCCCTACATCCTGGTCATTCTCGCATTTGCATTTATTTATGTACTGGTACCCAATACCCGCGTGCGAGTTCGCTCGGCACTGGTCGGCGCAACGGTGGCCGGTATTCTCTGGCAAACCGTTGGCTGGGGTTTCGCCGAGCTGGTCGCCTCCTCACCTCGCACTATTGCCATCTATTCGGCCTTTGCCACGCTGTTTCTATTCATCATCTGGCTCTATATCAGCTGGCTGATTCTGCTGATCGGTGCCAGCATTGCCTTTTATCACCAGTATCCGGAGCGTCGCTGGCGCGAGTCACGCCATCTGCGCCTGAGCAATCGCCTCAAGGAAAAACTGACCCTGGCAGCCATGGTCGCCATCGGGCGCCGTTATTATCAGCAACAGGTCGAATGGACCTTGCCGGAACTGGCGCATCATCTGAACCTGGTCGAGCAGAGCCTGCATCCAATCCTTGATAAACTGGTCGAGGCGCAGCTGCTGGTGCGCACCGAACACGAACCGCCCCGCTATCTCCCTGGCCGCGCCCCGGAAAAACTCGATTTGTCGAGCATTATTGAATGTATCCGTCAGGCCGATGAAGATGAGATTGCCAACCCCGGGCGCCTGCCCGCCGATCCGGTGGTCGACGAGGTTTTCGATAACTATCAACAGGCCGCCAGCGATCAACTCAAAAACATCACCCTCCGCGATCTGGTCGCCGACGATCAAGTCGACTCGGATAAGTAACGCGCCGGATATCAATACAGGCAGGAGACAGAGAAGCACCGGGGACACTGACACCAGCGAATCTCTCTATTCAGTGGTTTGGTGGTTCCAGATTCTTTGATTTTGCAAGACACGGGAATGCTGTGCTTTATCGGCAATTTGCGGGCAGTCATTCCCTCTACACAGTCGGGCCTACATGCGCAGTTCTTTCAGTCGCCGATCGATCCGGGCCTGCCAGCCGGTGCCCTGGGTGAATTCGTACATATTACGTAAAACATCCCGCTCGGCCGGTTTGCGTATCTTGCGCAGGACGACGTTGCGCCGAAAACGCGAAGTATCGGTCAGTTCATGGATGACAAACGAACCGGCAAATTTCACCTCGCCCGGCCGGACATGGATCATGTTCTGATAAGCGGTGCGGTTGTCTTTAACAAAGGTGTAATCCTTGAAACGGGAATAGACCGCGGCAATGTAATATTTTCCGGGCTTGATATTCTCGACCATAAAATCGCCGTTCTCAAACACCAGTACCCGCGGCGGAATCTTGAACGGCGGCAGATAGAATTTGCCGTATTCCCGGAACTCAATTTTAGTGATCTCCTGTGGCGCCACAACGTGACCGAACACCATGGCCTTATCCGGTGATTGCACCGGATCCGGCGGCGCCGGCAGAACACAGCCCGCCAGCACGCCACACAGCAACAGCAAACCGCCCAGTTTCCTCATTGCTCTCATTCTCTCTCCTCGCAGCAAGCGCCGCCCCGGGGCGGCAAACATTCACCTCTGCCGGTAAATATGCACAGACCGGGCCAATCCAGATTTTCCCCCTCTCTCTTTTCGAACTCTCTGCAATTTTACGCGGAGCACGCAGAGGCGCGGAGGCGCAGAGAAAAACCGGGTATTGTTGCCTGAGTTAATTAAGGTATTGATTTAATTATTTATTCTCCGCGTCTCTGCGCCTCTGCGAACTCTGCGTTTACTCCCAGGGTCTCTCTAACTGACACAAAAAAAGGGCCTCGAGAGACCCTTTTTTATCAAGCATTTGGCAGGTTCGGCTTACTGGCCGACGGCCTTCATGCTGAGGCGGATGCGGCCCTGTTTGTCGATCTCCAGGACCTTGACCTTGACCATCTCGCCTTCCTTGAGCTTATCGCTGACATTCTCGACGCGCTCCTCGCAGATTTGCGAGACGTGGACCAGGCCGTCCTTGCCGGGCAGGATGGTGACGAAGGCCCCGAAGTCCATCAGCTTGGCGACTTTGCCTTCGTAGACCTTGCCGACTTCAACATCGGCGGTCAGCTGCTCGACCTGGCGCCGGGCTTCCTCGGCGGCCACCTGGTCGTTGGAGGCGATCTTGACCACCCCGTCATCGGTAATATCGATGCTGGTGCCAGTCTCCTCGGTGATCGCACGAATCGTGGCGCCACCCTTGCCGATCACATCGCGGATCTTGTCCGGGTTGATCTTCATGGTGATAAAGCGCGGGGCGTAGCTGGAGAGCTCCTGACGGGGCTTGTCGAGCACGGCATTCATCTTGCCCAGGATGTGCAGGCGGCCTTCTTTGGCCTGCTCCAGCGCCGCTTGCATGATTTCACGGGTGATACCGTCGATCTTGATATCCATCTGCAGGGCGGTGACGCCGTTCTCGCTGCCAGCCACCTTGAAGTCCATGTCGCCCAGGTGATCTTCGTCACCCAGGATGTCGGTGAGCACGGCAAACTTGTTCTCTTCCTTGATCAGGCCCATGGCAATGCCGGCCACCGGTGCCTTGAGCGGCACGCCGGCATCCATCATGGAGAGGCTGGAGCCGCACACGGAGGCCATGGAGCTGGAACCGTTGGACTCGGTGATCTCGGAAACCACGCGCAGGGAATAGGGATACTCTTCCATGTCCGGCATCACGCCGATCACGCCGCGCTTGGCGAGACGGCCATGGCCGATCTCGCGGCGACCCGGCGTACCGGTGCGCCCGGTCTCGCCCACACAATAGGGCGGGAAGTTGTACTGCAGCATGAACGGCTCGCGGTAGGTACCTTCCAGAGCGTCGATAACCTGCGAATCGCGGTCGGTGCCGAGGGTGGTGACCACCAGCGCCTGGGTCTCGCCACGGGTAAACAGGGCCGAGCCGTGGGTACGTGGGAGCACGCCGGTTTTTACGGTAATGTCTCGCACTGTGCGTGTGTCGCGGCCGTCGATACGCGGTTCACCGTTGATGATCCGGCCGCGTACAACCTTCTTCTCCAGCTTGCCGATGGCGCCCTGGACCTCTGATTCGCTGTAACCGCCCTCCTCGTCGGAGACCAGTTTTGCCAGGATCTCTTTGCGAATTTCGCCCAGCCGATCATAACGGGCCATCTTTTCCTTGATGGTGTAGGCTTCGTTGAAGCTGGCTTCGCCCGCTTCGGCGACCGCCTTGTGTAGCGCCTCGTCCACGGCCGGCGGCTGCCAGTCCCAGGCGGGGGTTCCCACCTCGGCGGCGAATTCCTTGATGGCCTGGATCGCGGTCTGCATCTGTTCGTGACCGTACATCACGGCGCCCAGCATGACCTCTTCACTGAGCAGTTGGGCTTCGGATTCGACCATCAGCACGGCGTTCTCGGTGCCGGCGACCACCAGATCCAGCTCGGAGCCTTCCAGCGCCTCGGTGCCCGGGTTCAGCAGATAGTTGCCGTCCTGGTAACCGACGCGAGCCGCGCCAATCGGGCCGTTAAAGGGCACACCGGAGATAGCCAGCGCGGCCGAGGTTCCCAGCAGAGCAACCACATCGGGCGCTGCATCGGGGTCCAGGGAGAGGACCGTGGCGATAACCTGGACTTCGTTGGCAAAACCTTTGGGGAACAGGGGGCGGATAGGACGATCGATGAGGCGGCAGGTGAGGGTTTCGTTTTCCGACGGTCGGGCCTCGCGTTTGAGGAAGCCGCCGGGGATTTTGCCGACTGCGTAGGTTTTTTCCTGGTAGTTGACCGTCAGCGGGAAAAAGTCGCGGCCTTCGACCGCCTCTTTTTCGGCCACCACGGTCACCAGCACCACCGTCTCACCCATACTGATCTTGACGGCACCGGTGGCCTGGCGGGCAATTTCCCCGGTTTCCAGCGTTACGGTGTGATCACCATATTTGAATTCTTTTGTTGTAACTGCCATGAATTGTCCTTCTACCGGCGTGAATTACTTGCGCAGACCCAGACTGGTAATCAGCTGACGGTAACGCTCCAGATCCCGGTTCTTCAGATAGTCGAGCAGTTTACGTCGTTTGCTGACCATGCGCAGCAGCCCCTGACGGGAGTGGTGATCCTGCTTGTGCGTTTTGAAGTGATCGGACAGTTCAGTAATTCGAGCTGTCAGCAATGCAACCTGGACTTCCGCGGAACCGGTATCACCGGTAGAACGGGCATATTCGTTCACAATCGTGGACTTATGTTCGGCGCTTAAGGCCATTCGCAAGCTCCTGTTATACAATCATTTTGCCTAAAAATCAGAGCGCGTATTCTACCCGCGCCCCGGTCGGTTATACAAGCACTCCACGAGGAAATACCCGCTTTTTTCTCTTGAGTGGTGCCCGTCTCAGCCAGCGCCGCTCACCAGTCGCTGGGGCGCCACCCGGCCGTCGCCCAGAATCCGGCCCACGCCGATAAAACGGTGCTCGTCGCCAACAAACAGGCGCACCAGACCGCTGGTCGGGGCCCGGGCAATCTGCACCGCCTGCCCCTGACACAGGTAATAGGCCGTGTTGTCCGTCAGCAGCAGCTCGGGCCAGTCATCCAGGGCCGCCTCGACCGGTAACAGGGCCTGATCCAGGGCCGCCAGATCCTCACTCTCGGCCAGCTGTTCCAGCTCTGGCAGGGTGACCGCATGCGCCGCGGAAAAAGGACCGGCGGCGGTGCGGCGCAAGGCCGACAGGTGGGCCCCACAGCCCAGCTGGTGGCCGATATCCTCGGCCAGTGTGCGGACGTACGTCCCCTTGGAACAATGCACCTCCAGCACCATCTGATCGCCTTCCAGGCTGACCAGCTCCAGGCTGTAGAGGGTAACCCGGCGCGGCTTTCGTTCGATCTCCTTGCCCTGATGGGCGAGCTTGTAGAGCGGCTGGCCGTTGACCTTGATGGCCGAGTGCATCGGCGGGATCTGCTCGATCTCGCCGGTAAACCGCGCCAGAATCGCCTCAACCTCGGCCCGGCTGTATTCGCCCACCGGCTTGCGTTCCAGCACGTCACCCTCGGCGTCGGCGCTGGTGGTCGTCACGCCCAGCTGGCAGGTGGCCAGATAGCGTTTGTCCGAATCGAGCAAAAACCCGGAAAACTTGGTCGCCTCGCCGAAACAGAGCGGCAACAGACCGCTGGCCAGCGGGTCCAGATTGCCGGTGTGGCCGGCCTTGGCGGCCTTGAACAGCCGCTTGACCTGCTGCAGTGCGGCATTGGAGGTCAGCCCGATAGGCTTGTCCAGTAATAATATGCCGTTGACGGGACGGCCTTTGGGACGACGTCTTGCCACTAACTGACTACCTCACTCGTCGCGTTGCTTATCGGATTTAACCGCTTCATCGATCAGCTGCGACAGGGCGTTACCCCGTGCCATGGATTCGTCGTACACGAAACGCAACACCGGTACGGTGCGCAAAATCATGCGCCGGCCCAGTTCATGGCGCAGAAAACCGCTGGCCCGATTAAGCACATCCAGGCTGGCGGCAATATCCTGTTGTTGATCGTCGAGCACGGTAATAAAGACTTTGGCATGCGCCAGATCGCGCGAAACTTCCACGGCGGAAACGGTTACCATGCCCAGGCGCGGATCCTGGATCTCCTGCTGAATCAGGGTTGCCAGTTCGCGCTGCATCTGTTCGCCGATGCGCCGGGTGCGGCTGAAGTCTTTGGCCATGAGCCTGCCGTTGGGTAATAAACGCTGTCTGTGGCGGATCAGATCTGACGTGCGACCTGGATCCGTTCATAGACTTCGATTTGATCGCCGACCTTGACGTCATTGTAGTTCTTGACGCCGATGCCGCATTCAATGCCCTGTTTCACTTCGTTAACGTCGTCCTTGTAACGACGCAGGGATTCCAGTTCCCCTTCGTAAATCACCACGTTCTCGCGCAATACGCGGATCGGGTTATGCCGCTTGACCACGCCCTCGGTCACCATACAGCCGGCGATGGCGCCCAGCTTGGGTGAGCGAAAGACATCACGGACTTCGGCCAGACCCAGGATCTGTTCCCGGGTCTCGGGCGAGAGCAGGCCGCTCATCGCGGCTTTCACTTCATCGATCAAATCATAGATAACACTGTAGTAATGCAGATCGACCTCTTCCTCGTCGATCAGACGCTTGGCTACCGCATCGGCACGTACGTTAAAGCCGATCAAAATGGCGTTGGACGCCACGGCCAGGTTCACGTCCGACTCGGTAATACCACCCACACCACTGGCGACGATCTTGACCTTGACCTCGTCGGTGGAGAGTTTCTGCAGTGCGTCGGCAATCGCTTCGACCGAACCCTGCACGTCCGCCTTGAGCACGACATTGACCACGCCGACCTCGCCCTCTTCCATCTGCGAGAACATGTTCTCGAGTTTGGCAGCCTGCTGACGGGCCAGTTTCACATCACGGAATTTACCCTGACGGTACATCGCAACTTCACGCGCCTTGCGTTCGTTGGGCACAACCACCGCATCGTCACCGGCACTGGGCGTGCCGGAAAGGCCGAGGATCTCGACCGGAATCGAGGGACCGGCTTCTTCCACCTGTTCGGCTTTTTCATTGAGCATGGCGCGCACGCGGCCGTACTCAAGACCGGCCAGCAGGATGTCTCCTTTGCGCAGGGTCCCTTTCTGAACCAGAACCGTGGCGACCGGGCCGCGCCCCTTATCCAGACGCGATTCGATCACCACGCCCTGGGCATTACCCTCGCAGGTCGCCTTGAGTTCCAGCACTTCGGAAACCAGCAGAATCGCTTCCAGCAGCGACTCAATGCCATCGCCGGTCTCGGCAGAAACATGGACAAACATGGTATCACCACCCCACTCTTCGGGGATGACATCCAGCTGGGCCAGTTCATTTTTGACCTGATCGGGATTGGCTTCGGGTTTATCCATCTTGTTGACCGCCACGATCAACGGCACACCGGCGGCCTTGGCATGCTGTACCGCTTCCTTGGTCTGCGGCATGACGCCATCATCGGCAGCGACCACCAGAATCACGATGTCCGTTGCCTGGGCGCCACGGGCACGCATGGCAGTAAACGCCGCATGGCCCGGGGTATCCAGAAAGGTGATATCGCCGTTTTCCTGCTCGACATGGTAGGCGCCGATATGCTGGGTAATGCCACCGGCTTCCCCGGATGCCACCTTGCTGCGACGAATGTAATCGAGCAGGGAGGTTTTGCCGTGATCGACATGACCCATAATGGTCACCACCGGCGCACGATGAACCGCTTCACCGACTTCGTCCTCGATGACCAGATCCTCTTCGATCGCGTCAGCTTTGAGCAGTTTGACAGTGTGCCCCATCTCCTCGACCACCACGGCAGCGGTTTCCTGATCCAGAACCTGGTTGATGGTCACCATGGAGCCCATGCCCATCATCACCTTGATCACTTCGGCAGCCTTGACGGACATTTTCTGCGCCAGCTCGGAGACGGTAATGGTTTCAGGCAGTGCCACTTCATGCACGATCGGCGCATTGGGCCGCTGGAAACCGTGTTCCCCGGATGAACCAGCTGCAACAGGACGGGGTTTGCCCGAGGAACGCTTGCGACGCTTGCCCGACTTGTCGGCGGTGACGTGCAACTCCTTGCGACCATAGCGGGTACTGCTATCGTCATCTTGCCGTTCCTTGCCTTTCTTCGCCTTGGCGGGACGTGCGCCCGGCTTGGTTTCCTTGACCTCCTCGGCCTGTTTGCGCGTAATCTCTTCCTGTTGCTGTTTGGCGGCAGCGGCTTCTTCTTCGGCCTTGCGCTTGGCTTCGAGTTCGGCTTCGCGCGCTTTGCGTTCTTCTTCCTCGGCGCTGCGTTTGGCCTGCAATTCCGCTTCACGTTGCTTGACTGCTTCTTCGGCCTGACGTCGTTCTTCTTCGAGCTTGGCCTTTTCAGCCAGAACTTGTTCGGCCTTTTCCTGTTCCTGCTCCATCACCGTACTACGCTTGACGTAAGTCCGCTTCTTGCGCACTTCAACGGTGACTGATTTACCTTTGCTGTGCCCGCCAGTCTGGCGAAGCTCGCTGGTAGACTTGCGGCTCAAGGTGATTTTCTTCGGTTCCTTGATACCTTCGCCTTCTGCGCCATGTTTATTGCGCAGGAACGACAGCAGTTCCATCTTTTCGGCATCCGTAATCGTTGCATCAGCGTCGGACACCGGCAGGCCTGCTTCCTTGAATTGTTCCAGCAGCCGATCTACCGATATACCTACCACTTCTGCGAACTGTCGGACGGTTACATCTGCCATATACTCTCTCTCCTGCTTCCTCAGCGTTCTGGTTTGTCGTTACTGACTCTGTTCTTCGGCAAACCAGGGTTCACGCGCTTTCATAATCAGTTGCGCGGCTTTTTCTTCATCCATCTCATCAATTTCCATCAGCTCATCGACGGATTGCTCGGCCAGATCTTCCATGCTGCAGATTCCCTTACCGGCCAGCTTGTAGGCCAGGTTCTGTTCCATACCTTCCATATTGAGCAAGTCTTCCGCCGGCTCGGTGCTGTCGACGGTTTCCTCGGTGCTGATGGCCCGGGTCAACAGAACATCCTTGGCCCGGCCTCGCAATTCTTCAGCAATCGCCTCATCGAATTCCTCAATCGCCAGCAGTTCATCCATGGGGACATAGGCAACTTCATCGATAGTGGTGAAACCTTCCTGTACCAGGATAGAAGCCACTTCTTCATCCACGTCCAGCGAGTGCATAAATTGCTTTTGAACCCGCTCGGATTCCTCTTCACTCTTGCTTTCCATATCCGCGACGGACATGACATTCAATGTCCAGCGGGTCAGCTCACTGGCCAGTTTAACGTTCTGGCCGCCCCGACCGATGGCCTGGGACAGCTGTTCCTCGGCCACAGCGATATCCATGGTGTTGGTATCCTCATCCACCACGATGGATTCAACATCCGCCGGTGACATGGCGTTGATCACAAACTGGGCGGGATTCTCATCCCACAGAACAATATCGATACGTTCGCCGGACAGCTCGTTGGACACCGCCTGGACCCGCGACCCGCGCATACCCACGCAGGCACCAACCGGATCGATGCGCGAATCATTACTGCGTACTGCAATTTTGGCGCGGGAGCCGGGATCGCGCGAGGCGCCGAGAATGTCGATGAGGCCTTCACCGATCTCAGGGACCTCAATTTTGAACAGTTCGATCAAAAACTCGGGCGCGGTACGGCTGACGAACAGTTGCGGGCCACGCGCTTCGGGACGAATTTCCTTGAGATAGCCGCGAATCCGATCACCGGGGCGTACCGATTCACGCGGAATCATGTCTTCGCGCGGAATAATCGCATCGGCGTTGCCACCCAGATCGAGATAGACATTGCCGCGTTCAACCCGCTTGACCACGCCCATCACCAGCTGGCCGACCTTGCTTTCATATTCTTCAATAATCTGGGCGCGCTCGGCTTCGCGAACTTTTTGCACGATGACCTGCTTGGCCGTCTGCGCGGCGATACGCCCGAACTCAATCGACTCGACCTCTTCCTCGACAAATTCACCAACCTGAATATCAGGCTCTTCATACTGTGCCGCGCTCACTGTGGTTTCGCGCTCCGGGTGCTCCATGGCGTCATCTTCCACCACTTCCCAGCGACGAAAGGTTTGATAGTCGCCATTATCCCTATCGATACTGACTCGCAAATCAACATCGGTGTTGTAGCGCTTTTTGGTCGCTGTGGCCAGCGCACCCTCGATGGCGCCAAAAATGGTATCCTTCTCCACGCCTTTCTCGTTGGATACCGCATCAACCACCATCAAAATTTCTTTGTTCATAACCCGGCCTCTGAAAGCAAAATCAAATGCAAGCTAACTGTTTAAATCGGTTGTCGCTTCGTTTCACAAAGCGATTAATGACTCTGCATAATCGCATCGTAATCGGGGATCAGGTTGGCTTTTTCAACCTGATCCACGTTTAATTCATACACCTCACCGGCATCATCGATAATCCGGACGACATTGCCGTCCACGCTCTCGATACGCCCCGCCACTTTGCGCCGCCCGTCAACTGCATGACGCAAGCGCAGCCTGGCTTTCTCACCGATAAAGCGGGTGTAATGTTCAGGCGTAAACAGGGGTCTATCCAGCCCCGGCGAGGAGACCTCGAGATTATACTGCCCCCGGATCGGATCCTCGACATCCAGCACACCGCTAATCTGGTGACTGGCCTGCTCACAATCTTCCAGGGTGATCCCCTCTGGCGAGTCAATAAAGACCCGAACCACTGTATGCTTGCCCTGGGACTGATGCTCGACGCCCACCAGCTCATAGCCCAGTGCCTGTACGGCCGAGGCGATCAGTGTGGTCAGCCTGTCTGTTGCCCGTCCCATTTTTCGGTACACCCCTAAACAAAAAGTGGGCGCGAGGCCCACTTCCTGAATAACACCAAATTCGTGCCGGATTGTAACACCTTATATATAGACCCGGCAATCCTGCGGGGGCAAATTTACTGCCTTACCCCGCAGCATGCAAGGCCCTCGACCGCCATCGACTCAGGGAAAGGCCGGAATGGTCGGGTCGACATCGCGCACGTCGGCTTCCGGGTGGTGCTGTTTGACCTTATCCGAGAGCGTTTCGACCTGTTCCACGGGCACATCGACCATCATCAACAGGTGCCCCTGCTCGATCTTGGCCCAGAAGGCTTCCAGCCGGGTATTGGGGATGTTGACAGCCACCATGGTCGAGGCAAACAGCCCGATCAGCGCACCACCGACGGTGATCGAGCCAACCGACCAGACCTCCAGACCGGCGACGATATAGCCCATCATCACGGCCAGACTGCCGAGTAACACACCGGCAAAGGCCCCGACAATCGCCCCGAGCTGGGCGCCATGGACCAGATCACTGCGCTGCAACAGGGACGCTTCAGGCAGATCGCCCAGCTCCATATCGGAACGGGCCAGCACATGGATATGCCGTTCTTCGATTTTCGCCAGTAACAATTCGTCATGAATCGCCTGGGCCGATTTAACATCGGGAAGTACAAAATATAACCGCCTTCTCATCACACACCTCCTTCCTCGTCATTGAGGGTTGGTCGGGCCGGGCCCGAGCGCTGGAGAAGAATTTCGTCTTGTTATTTCCAGTATAGTTGACAAAAACAGTTTGGATAGTGCGCCGTCCTGCAATGGCGGTGTCTGACCCGCCTCACCGACCCGGCTGAACAGACGTTTTCAACGCCGCATCAAGTTCCCATCCCTTTGCATTCGGGGAGCCTGCGCTTCCCGGACACCCGGTGAATCCTCCCCTGTAACCGACGGTCCTGGAAGTGACAGGCATCTTGTACGTCGACCGGTATTCCGAACGCCAGTTTTACGTGTAAAGTGTCAGATAAAGCGCCAGGCACCGGCAATGCGACACAGGGGGACAGGTATGGCAAATCTGCAGTTTCTTGGAGCCATCGGCGAAGTGACCGGCTCGGCCTATCTGATACGCACCGACCGCAGCACCTTGTTGCTCGAATGCGGTTTACATCAGGGTCGCGGCGCCGATCAGGCCAATGAAGCGCCCTTTGAGTTTAGCGTGGCGGAGATCGATGCAGTCGTGCTCTCCCATGCCCATCTGGATCACAGCGGCCTGTTACCCAAACTGGTGAAGGAGGGCTACCGGGGGCCGATATACATGACCCGGGCCACCCACGATCTCATCGAGATCATGCTGCACGATGCGGCCTTTATACAGATGAAAGATACCGAATGGGAAAACAAACATCGCCGTCGGGCCGACAAAGCCCCGCTTGAGCCACTTTATACCGACAAGGACGTCGAGACCACACTGCAACTGCGGCAGACACTCGATTACCAGCAGCGTACCCCGATTACCCCGGACATACAGCTCCAGTACCATGATGCCGGGCATATCCTTGGTTCGGCGATTGTGGAACTGACGCTCGAGGACACCGACCCGCCCCGGCGACTCGTCTTCTCCGGCGATCTTGGCAGTACCCACCATCCGCTGTTGCAGGATCCCGAGTTCCTGCAACAGGCCGATACCGTGTTGCTCGAATCCACTTACGGAGATCGCAACCATCGATCTTACTCCGATACCGTGGAAGAATTTCATCAGGCCCTGCAAGCCGCCAATCATGCCGGTGGCAATGTCCTGATCCCCGCCTTCGCCGTGGGCCGCACCCAGGAAATACTGTTCTGGCTGGGCAAGTTTTATCGCCAGGGACGCCTGCCCCAGCAGCAGATCTTTCTCGACAGTCCCATGGCGATTTCCGCCAGTGAACTCTATTTTCGCTATCTGCATTTGTTCAACGACGACGATGCGCAGACCTTTGTCGAGACGGTCAAACATCGCTGGGAGGAGTGGTTACCGGGTCTGCGCTGTACCCGTACCGTCGAGGAGTCGATGCAAATCAACCCGATTCAAGGTGGCGCAATTATCATTGCCGGCAGCGGCATGTGCACCGGGGGACGTATCAGCCATCATTTGAAAAACAACCTCTGGAAAAACAATACCCACCTGATCATCGTCGGCTTTCAGGCCGCCGGCACACCCGGCCGCGCCCTGGTCGACGGTACCGAGCGGCTCAAGCTGTTCGGTCACGAAGTCCAGGTAAAAGCCCACATCCATACCCTCGGCGGCTTCAGCGCCCATGCCGACCAGCAACAACTGCTCGAATGGGCCAGCCACTTCAAACCCCGACCGAAACTCTATCTGGTGCACGGCGAGCAGGACAAACGCGAAATCCTGCAGGAACAGTTCCGCCAGCAATACGACTGGAACGCCCGCCTGCCCGCCTACAAGGAAAAAATCGAGCTGTAAAAACCTCTCACTTCTCGCCTCTCTGGAAAATAACGCGGAGGTCGCGGAGGCGCGGAGGCGCGGAGAATGCAATTAAATAATTTGTTGCTTGCTTGACGTCATTATCTGCCGGAATAACAATGCCTATCCGCATAACTTGTATTCACCCCTTGTTATTGCAGGTTGATCGTAACCGCCATGCACCTTACCCGATCTATTAAATCGCGGGACAACTTTCCTTCCGCTGTTGACTGCCATCTGCTATCTGCCAACTTTTACAAATTTTCTCCGCGCCTCTGCGCCTCCGCGACCTCCGCGTTTTATTCCAGAACCTTGGACAAGTGACCTGCTGCAGGAAGATTCTCACTCCCGGCCAGGCTGTGCTAAGTTAGGTGGTAACTATTGAATCAGGACGGGAATCCTCATGCGTATTGCACTGATTGGTCTGGGCAAGATGGGGGCCAATATGGCCCGGCGGCTGTTGCGTCAGGATATCGAGGTGGTCGGGTATAACCGCTCGCCCGATATCGTCAACCAGCTGGCGGCGGAGGAAAATCTGCTCCCCGCAGACAGCCTGGAGCAGGCGATTGAGCAACTGCCGGCACCACGTATCGTCTGGCTGATGCTGCCGGCCGGCGAGGTGACCGAACAGACCCTGCAGACCCTGCCCGGCCTGCTGGAACCGGGCGATATCGTGGTCGACGGCGGCAATGCCAATTATCACAACAGCCAGCGCCGCGCGGCCATGCTGGCCGAACACCAGATTGGTTTTGTCGATGCCGGCACCTCCGGCGGGGTCTGGGGACTGAGTGAAGGTTACTGCATGATGGTCGGCGGGGAGCGCGCGCACGTGGAACCGCTGCTGCCGGTACTCAAGGCGCTGGCCCCCTCTGCTGACAGCGGCTGGGCCCATGTGGGTCCGGCCGGTGCCGGCCACTTCACCAAGATGATCCACAACGGCATCGAATACGGCATGATGCAGGCCTATGCCGAAGGCTTCGCCCTGCTGCAGGGCAAACAGGAGTTTGATCTTGATCTGGGACAGATCAGCGAACTGTGGCGTCACGGGTCGGTAGTGCGCAGCTGGCTGCTGGATCTGAGCGCCGAGTTTTTACAACAGGATCAGCAACTGGCCAATATCCGTCCCTATGTCGCCGACTCCGGCGAGGGGCGCTGGACGGTGATGGAGAGCATCGATCAGGGCACCGCCGCACCGGTACTCGCGCTGGCCCTGCAAATGCGTTTTGCCAGCCAGGATGAGACGGCCTATGCCAACCGGATCCTGGCCAAGATGCGCGAAGCCTTTGGCGGCCATGCGGTAAAATCCGAATGATGGAACTGGAACCCTGCACCTTTATTGTTTTCGGCGCGACCGGCAACCTGGCGCGCAACAAGCTGCTGCCCTCCCTCTACCATCTGGAAGAAGCTAACCGGCTTCCGGATGACATGTGCGTCGTCGGTTTTACCCGCAAGGCAATGAGCGAAGCGCAATGGCATGACGAAGTCACTGAACTGTTACGCGAGCGTGCTCGCGACGGCCTCGACGAAAACGTTCTGCAACGCCTGTTACAGCGCCTGCATGTTTTCAGTGGGGATATGACCCAGGGCGAGTCATTGCAGGATCTCAAGGCCTACCTGGAATCTCATTCAGGCATCCCGACAAACCTGGTGTTTTACATGGCGATTCCGCCTTCCTACTACTCGGCAGTCAGCCAGGCCATTGCCAGCGCGGGGCTGAACAATGAGGATCAGGGCTGGCGCCGTCTGGTAATCGAAAAGCCGTTCGGCTATGACGTGCAAAGCGCCACTCAGCTGGACGAAAACCTGCAAAAAACCTTCCACGAAAAACAGATATTCCGTATCGATCATTATCTTGGCAAGGGCATGGTGCAGAACGTGCTGGTATTCCGTTTTGCTAACCTGATGCTGGAGCCGTTGTGGAACCGCAATTACATCGACCACGTGCAGATCACCCACTCGGAAACCCAGGGCATCGCCGGGCGCGCTGCGTTTTACGATCATGTCGGCGCCATGCGCGACATGATCCAGAGCCACCTGTTGCAGATGCTGACGCTGGTTGCCATGGAACCGCCCGCCAATCTGGATGCCGAGTCCCTGCGCGACGAGAAGGCCAAGGTGCTCAAGTCGATCCGCCCTATTCCCCGGCGCGCCACCAATGCGCACGCCTATCGTGCCCAGTATACCCGTGGCAAGATCGACGGCCAGAATGTTGCCGGTTATGTCGATGAAGACGGCGTCCCCGCCGACAGCACCACCGAAACCTACGCCTCGCTGAAACTGTATATCGATAACTGGCGCTGGCGCGGTGTACCGTTCTATCTGCGTACCGGGAAGCGGCTGGCCAGGAACAGCTCCATGATCAGCATCCGTTTCAAGCATCCACCACAACAGCTGTTTCGCAAGACCCAGATTGAAAAACTCAAACCCAACTGGATACTGCTGGGGATCCAGCCGCAGGAATGTCTGCGCATGGAGCTGCAGGTCAAGGAACCGGGGCTGGAGATGCAGACCCACACCACCCGCATGGACGCCAGTTATTGCGGCATTAACGCCTATTCGCTCGATGCCTACGAAACCCTGCTGCTGGATGTCATCGAAAACGACCGATCGCTGTTTTTACGTTACGATGAAATCCAGCTGGCCTGGGAAATTGTCGATCCCATCGTCAAGGCCTGGGACAGCGACAACGAATTCATCCACACCTATCCCGCCGGCAGCTGGGGCCCGCCCGAAGACACCCGCCTCTTCGACCACGAAGACCACGACTGGCGCAACTCACTCGACGAAGAGTAAATCTCCATACTACGGATACACTGACAGTTCGGGATCTGTTCCTGGACGGTGGAATACAACGCGGAGGACGCGGAGGCGCAGAGTCGCGGAGAAGTGATTTCTAAATAATCATTGTTATATGGCTTCTCCATTCTCTCTCGCGAGGCCATATCAGAAACAAGCTACTCTTATGTACACCTTATTTGCTTCGAACGCGTTAAGCCGTGCATAAAATGCATTAAATCAACTGATATAAGCACCAATAAAACTCCGCGTCTCCGCGCCTCTGCGTCCTCCGCGTTGATTATCCGGGCCCGTAAAAAAAGAATGATCTTCCTCACCGTACACAGGTGGTATTTATCGGTTTCCGGCATACCAGGCGGCGCCGAGCAGGCCGGCGCGGGGGGTGGTGATGGCTTTGATCGGCATTGTCTCGAGCAGCTCTTTCATTGGCGGTTTGTTGTTGAAGGTTTCGAGAAAGTCGCTCTCTTCCAGGGCCGCAAGCAGATGGGCTGTGATACCCCCGGCCAGATAAACGCCGCCGGTGGCCAGCCCCACCAGGGCCAGGTTGGCAGCGCAGCTGCCATAGATACGGAAAAACAGGTTCAGTGCCTTCACGGCCTCTGGCTCCTCCTCCACCATTGCCAGGCGGCTGATAGTCGCCGGCGCGTCATCACTGTGTAATACCGGTTCGACTTCGACGCCCTGGCGCCAGGCATAATAACCATACAGCCGTACCAGCCCTGGCCCCGAGAGGATCTGCTCGTAACTGACACGCACACTGCTTCGCTGTAAAAACCGCAACAGATCGGCCTGTTCGTCATCCAGCGGCGCGAAGTCCATGTGTCCGCCTTCAGAAGGCAGGACCGTCAACGTGTCCTGATTGACACTGACCAGCGCCATGCCCAGGCCGGTGCCGGGCCCCAGCACGACCCGATTACCGCCGCTCACCTGGCCTGTCTGCAGAGTGTGATAATCCGTCTCGTTGAGTGCCGCCAGGCTATAGGCATTGGCGACAAAGTCATTAATCAGACTGACCCGCCGGATGGCAAAACGCTGTTCCAGTCGCTCGCTATCCAGCGTCCAGGGCAGATTGGTCAGGGCAACACGCCGATCCCGGACCGGCCCGGCTACCGCAAAACAGGCCGACGTTATTTGTGAATAAAGACCGTATTCATTCACAAAGCGTTCCAGGATCGTCTCAAACTCGGTAAAGTCGCGGGCAGGATAGTGCTGCTCACCACGAACGACAACCTGGCCCGACTGCACCTCGGCCAACAGGAGCCGACAGTTTGTCCCACCCAGATCCCCGGCAATAATCACGTCGACTCCGGCAGCTCGCTGGCGGCGGACCGATCCAGGTACCATTCAATGCGCCCCTGGGGGGCCAGTTTCTGGACCGGGTATTTGCGCTCGGCTTCGGAACCAAATACCCGGGCGACCACCGGTGTTTTCGCCTCGCCACTGACCAGCAGCATGAGATAGCGGGCCGTATTGAGCACCGGATAGGTCAGGGTCACACGCCAGCTGTTAAGTTTTTCGACATAGACACTGACCACCGGGGTATCGGTGACCGACAGTGCCGAGCTTTCAGGAAACAGTGATGCGATATGCCCGTCATCACCGACACCCAGCATAATCAGATCAAAACAGGGATAACCATTGGCTCCCCGATGGACATTTTCCAGCACCTGACGATACTCCTCCACCGTGGTCTCAATATCGGGCTGAACATGGATGGGATGTACATTGGCCTCCGGGATCGGGATATGATCGATCAGGGCTTCACGGACCATCCGGTAATTGCTGTCGGGATGATCGGCCGGAACATCCCGTTCATCGCCCCAGTAAAGATGGATCCTGTCCCAGTCAAGACTCTCCCGCTGTAACAGTTGGTAAACCCGTTTCGGCGTCGAACCGCCGGCCAGCGCAACGTGAAAACTGTTACGGGCGCGAATCGACTCGTTGGCCAGTTCCACCCAACGTTGCACGGCGGCATGGAACAGTTGCTCCCGGTCGAAATAAACCTGATACGGTTGCTGAGATTTCAAGCGTGGACTCCTGCGTTGATTCGTTCTTCAAATCAACATACACTGATTTGTGTAATGACTCTATAACTTGGCGAGTTCCTGTTCTCATGTCAAGACATGCTGCCTCCAGTCACGTCGAAGAAAACGGTTACCAGAAAGCCTGCGATCTCCTGCATGAATGCCGGACTCGCGTTGGTTTTCTTGCCAGCCCGACAGACAACGACAATTATCGACGTATCTGGTCCCGTGACGGCGTTATCCTCTCGCTGGCCGCCCTGCTCACCGGGGAACCGGATCTGCTCGAGGCGGCCAGGGAAACATTACAGACACTGGCGCGCTATCAAGGCCCCCATGGCGAAATTCCCAGTAACGTGGACCCGGCCGCGCAACGTGTCAGCTATGGCGGAACCACCGGCCGGGTGGATGCCTGTCTCTGGTTTGTCATTGGCTGTGGCGAGTATTGGAAAGCCAGTGGCGATCGCGAATTCATCGAAAAAATGGTGCCGGTACTGGAGAAAATCCGCTTCCTGCTCGGCGCCTGGGAATTCAACAATCGCGGGCTCATTTATGTGCCACAAGCCGGTGACTGGGCCGATGAATACCTGCATTCCGGTTATGTATTGTATGACCAGCTACTCTATTTACAGGCCTTGCGCACCCTGCGAACCGTGCATCAAGATCTGCAGGGCACCAGTGATCATCCTCTCAAGGAGCGCATCGCTCACCTCAAACACCTGATTCAGGCCAACTACTGGTTCCATAACGGGGATGGCATCCCCGATGATGCCTATCACGAGATTCTTTATCGCAAGGGGCGGGAAGCGGAATCCGGCTGTGCCGGGCGATACTGGATGCCTTTTTTCTCCCCTACCGGCTATGGCTATCGTTTCGATGCCTTTGCCAATATTCTCGCCTCGCTGCTGGATGTGGCCGAGGAAGAACAAAGTGAAGCGGTGGATGACTTTATTTATACCATTACACCGAAAAACCTGAACCTGATCCCGGCATTTCATCCGGTCATTCATCCCCCCGATCGGGACTGGACGGATCTGCAAATGACTTTCTCCTATACTTTCAAGAACAAACCGCATGAATATCATAATGGCGGTCTATGGCCGATGCTGACCGGCTTTTATGTTGCCGACCTGGCGCGCCGCGGCAAAGATTCACTTGCCCAACAGTACCTGGCCGGTATTCATCAGGCCAATGCCCTGGACAGCGATGGAGAACCCTGGAGCTTTCCCGAGTTTGTCCACGGCAGCAAATTCACTCCCGGCGGTACCCGCAAGCAGGGCTGGAGTGCCGCCGCCGCATTAATTGGCCACTGGGCCATCAAGGGCAAAAGCCTGTTTCGTATCGACCATGACTGAGCGCGTGTTGATCTGCACTGACCTGGATCGAACCCTGATCCCCAATGGCCATCCGCCCGAGTCGCCCCTGGCCCGTCCTCTACTGCGCCAGCTGGTGGAACGGGAGGAGGTATACCTGGCTTATGTGTCCGGGCGTGACAAAATGTTATTGAACGAGGCAATCCGGGAATGGCAGTTACCGATGCCCGATTACGCGATCGGCGACGTCGGTACCACGTTATATGCCATTGAGGGGGATCACTGGCAGCTCATGAGCTCATGGCAGGAAGAAATCAGCCGGGACTGGGGCGATTACCAGCGCACCGATATTGCCGGCTGGTTACAGGATATTGACGCCCTGACCCTGCAGGAAGTTCACAAGCAAAACGATTACAAGCTCAGTTATTATGCCCCTGTCGATATATCAGTCGATACTTTACTGAGCGACATCCGGCAACGGCTGGATGCCCGGCCCATACGTTACAACCTCATCTGGAGTATCGATGACCTCAAACAGATTGGCCTGCTGGATATCCTCCCGCAACGGGCCAACAAACTGGAGGCGATCCGGTTCTTGATGCAGGAACAACAGTTCTCCATCGATTCAACCGTCTTCTCCGGCGACAGCGGCAATGATCTTGAGGTCCTGACCAGTGAAATCCAGGCAACCCTCGTCAACAACGCCAGCGATGCCCTTAAACAACAGGCCACCGAAATGGCCCGGCAAAACAACTATGCCGATCGACTGTATATCGCCCGGGGCGATTTTCTGGATATGAACGGCAACTACGCCGCCGGCATCCTCGAGGGTCTCGCCCACTATATCCCTGCTACGTTAACCTGGATGAGTGATGCTATTCCCAGGGCTACTGATAATTAACGCAGAGTTCGCAGAGGCGCAGAGACGCGGAGAAAAACTAGTTCAGTTTCTCTGCGCCGTGGCGTCTCTGCGAGAGATTAGCGCTTTCCTTCTACGGCATACCTGTACCAAACAGGGATAACCACCGAAACACCCAACACACCGACCCACACAGAAAAAACAGTGGGTTGAATCATCGGTGGAACTGGCATATTCAGAGAAAGTCGCAGGCCCGATAAAGCAAAGCGGTATCGGGCAACCCCTCCTATTGCCGGACACCGCGTTGCTATGTCCGGCCTACCACTATATCCCTGCTACGTTAACCTGGATGAG
>NZ_JAVLAZ010000068.1:0-13478 GCF_031581315.1 Thiohalophilus sp. | reverse complement strand
GCCAGGAACCATCGGGCTCCGACAGGGTCACAATTCGGGATTGGCGTGGTTTTTTTATATCATTTCTGTTGTAAGGTTTAGCCCGCTACCACGACTAAATAAATAACCAACAACGACACACATGGAGAATGCAGATTATGTCTAACAGTAAATCATCGAAAACCCTGACACTTGCCCTGGGTACGGCCTTTGCCGCCAGCATGGCCGCCAGCAACGTCGCCACGGCGGCCGAAGCCGGCAGCAACCCCTTTGCCATGAGCGAACTGTCCAGCGGCTACATGCAACTGGCCGACAGCCACATGGAAGGTAAATGTGGCGGTAGCAAGAAGTCCGACAATGAAGGTCGTTGTGGCGAAGGCCGCGATAGCAAGAAAAATGACATGGAAGGCAAGTGCGGCGAAGGTAAATGCGGCGGCAATAAGGAAATGAAGAAGAACATGGAAGGTAAATGCGGCGGCGACAAGGCCAAGCAGGAAGGCAAGTGCGGCGAAGGTAAATGCGGCGGCAGTAAATAAGCGGCCAAAGGAACTGACATGAACACGACAACTTATCCTGTTCATGGCGCCGGACTGGGTCTGCGGCGGTCCATCATGGACCCGCTCGCGGACCCGTTTCCTTCGCAGGTCGATTTCATGGAAATCGCCCCGGAGAACTGGATCGGCGTCGGCGGCAGTTACGGCCGCAAGTTACGCGAATTTACCGAACGCTATCCCTTTGTGACACATGGCCTGTCCCTGTCACTGGGCAGTCCCGCACCGCTGGACGAAGCTTTTTTGCAACGTCTCAAGCGGTTTCTCAAGCAACACAACATTCGAATCTATACCGAACACCTGAGCTACTGTAGCGACGACGGACACCTTTACGATCTGATGCCGATTCCGTTTACCGAGGAAGCCGTGCATTATGTCGCCGGACGTATCCGCCGTGTACAGGACATCCTGGAGCAGCCCATTGCGGTGGAGAATGTCTCCTACTATGCGGCACCGGGCAAACAGATGGAAGAAATTGAATTCATCAACGCCGTGCTCGAAGAAGCTGACTGCCGGCTTTTGCTGGATGTAAATAATATTTACGTCAATAGCGTCAATCACCGCTATGACGCCGAAGAATTTTTGCGTGCACTCCCTGCCGAGCGTATCAGTTATATCCATGTTGCCGGACACTACAATGAAGCCGAGGACCTGATCGTCGACACCCACGGGGCCCCGGTGATCGATCCGGTCTGGGATTTGTTGAAAAAGACCTATCAGCATTTCGGCGTGATCCCGACCATGCTGGAGCGGGATTTCAATCTGCCGCCGGTCGAGGAACTGCTGGGCGAAGTTGACACGATCAGCACCCTGCAACAGCAGGCCCGGCCACAACAGGAATTGCACGAGCAATCAAACTGAGATGACGGATTTTCAACAACAGCAATATCGCTTTGCCGCGCACATCCGCGATCCGCAGGCCAGCCCGGCCCCGGCCGGTGTCGAAGATCGGCGCATGGCCATTTACCGGGAGCTGTTTTACAACAATGTCGAAGGCTTCATGGCCGACAGCTTTCCCGTCCTGCGCCGGCTCCTGGATGACGAAAAATGGCACCGGCTGATTCGTGACTATTTTGCCCGTCACAGGGCCACCACCCCGCTATTTCCGGAAATGCCCCGGGAGTTTCTTCACTACCTGGAGCACGAACGTACCGCCGAAGCGGATGATCCGCCGTTTTTGTTCGAGCTGGCCCATTACGAGTGGGTCGAGCTGGCATTGAGCCTGTCCGAACAGGAACCGGACTGGTCCCGGATCGATCCCGAAGGCCATCTGCTCAAAGGCCGGCCCCTGCTTTCCCCCCTGGCCTGGCCGCTCAGCTACCACTATCCCGTCCAGCTCATTGGCCCCGATTTTCGCCCCGATCAGCCCGGCGAACAGCCGACCTGGTTACTGGTCTACCGCGATGCGCGGGATGAGATCACTTTCATGGAGCTGAATCCGGTCACCGCCCGGCTGTTGGCGCTGATTGATAACAGCGAGCTTGCCAGCGGCGAGGCAATGCTGGAGCAGATTGCCACGGAACTCAATCACCCCGAGCCCGCCGTTGTCATCGAGGGCGGACGGCAAATTCTGAACGATCTGCACCAGCGCGGTGTCATACCCGGTACACGGTTGGCCGGCAATACACCGGACAACTGACCGGTTTTTTCCGATCTCCTCCTGGAAACTGCAGCCGGCCGATGTTTGGGCCGGCTTTTCTTTTTCGTCGGACACCGGTCACGCTTTCGCTACTATAACTCACTGACATTAATGGTATAATGCGCCGGTGACGCCGCGGGCGATTCACCCCGGAGCCTGGCGCGGCTGTACCTGTCAGGCCGGCTGTAATACACTGCAACGGCCTCCGAAAAGCAGTCTTGGGCCGTTTATCTGGCACCAGAATCCGTTTCGGACACCGTATCCACCACCATGTCGGCCGCGGGCTGACAGTTGAACGACGTTTACTATGAAAATTTCCGCCTCGATCTACTCCAACAAACACAAGGAACTCCGGGACATCGTTGCCGAGCTGGACGCGCACGGGACGGACTTTTTTCACATCGACTGTAATGACGACCCCGCGGTTTTCGAGGACATTGCCCGGATCCGGCAATTGAGCAACACACCGATCGATCTGCACATCATTACCCCCCGGCCGAGCCGTTATTACGATCAGATCGCGGCGCATGATATAGATGCGGTCTGCTTCCAGTACGAGGAACTCCAGGAGGAGCTCGCGATCCCGGCAACCATTCAGGCCCGAACCGGCCTGGCCATCAGCTCCAGCACCGACATCGATGTCTTTGCGCCTTACGCGAGACAACTCGACTTTGTGCTGATCATGGCGACCACGCCGGGCCAGAGCGGCGGCACCTTCGACAAGCACAATTTCCGCAAGATTCGCCAGTTCCGCCAGCGATTTCCCGAAACCCGGATTCATGTCGATGGCGGCGTGAATCACGAAGTCTCTTTCATTTTGCGCAACATGGGCGTGTATGCGGCCGTCTCCGGCTCCTACCTGATGAACAGTGATTCGATTGGCGCGGCCATGCTGAATCTCAAGACTCATGACATCGGCTCGCACTACCTGGTCGGCGATTTCATGCGCCAACTGGATGAGACACCATTATTACGCCCCGATGAGCTGAGTGTGCGCAACATCCTGCAGTCCATCGAGGACAACAAGCTCGGATTTACCCTGGTGGCCGATGAAAGTGGTGCGTTGCTGGGCATGATTACCAATGCCGATGTGCGCAAAGGGCTGCTGAAACATATCGATAATCTCAATGCCCTGGAAGTCGCCGACATGATCAATCCGTCGCCCGCTGCCGCGCGCGAGGATTTTACCGTACAGGAACTGCTGGCCTATATTCAGGAACAGACGTTCCCCGTCAATTATTTACCCGTCGTCAATAGCAAGCATGAAGTGACCGGTTCGGTCACCTTCATGAATCTCGTTAAAGGTGAAGTATGATTATCCATTTCGACAAAGACATCGACCAGAAAACCCTCGACAAGATCGGCTGGGAGCTGGACGCGTTTCATATCAAAAAACCCGACTATCATGTGATGGTCACTCCCTCGGCCCTGCAGGAAGTGCCAAAAGAATATCAAAGTATGGTCGTGGAAAGCTTTGCCTTCCCCAACGACATGCAGTTATCCAGTGCCGAATACCTGCCGGAAAAACGTCGTATCGACATCGGTGATATCAGCATCGGTGGCAACACCCGCAATACCATGATCATCGGCGGCCCCTGCTCGGTGGAATCCGAAGAGCAAATTACCTCCTCGGCCAAACTGATGAAGGAACTGGGCATCTCCACCCTGCGCGCCGGCTGTTACAAGCCACGTACCTCGCCCTACAGTTTCCAGGGTCTGGGAGATGAGGGACTGCGCCTGCTGGACAAGATGCGCGGGGAATACGGCCTGAACATCATTACCGAGGTGCGCGACTCCACCCATGTGAACGAAGTGATAGAAACCACCGACATCGTCCAGATCGGTGCCAAGGCCATGTACGACCAGGGAATCCTGCGCACCTGCGGCCGCAGTAACAAACCGATCCTGATCAAGCGCGGTTTCGGCACCACACTGCAGGAATTCGTGCAGGCCGCCGAGTTTGTCCTCTCCGGCGGTAACGACAACGTCATTCTCTGCGAACGCGGTATTCGTACCTTTGAAACCAAAACTCGTTTCACCCTGGATCTGTGCGGCGTGGCCTACCTCAAGGAATATACCAACCTGCCGGTCATTGTCGATCCCAGTCATGCCATGGGTTATCGCTACGGGGTGCCGGATCTCGCCCGCGCCGCCACCGCCATGGGCGTCGACGGTCTGCTGATCGAGGTGCATCCCGATCCGTCCGTCGCCAAATCCGATGCCTCGCAACAGCTGGATCATGATGCCTTCCGGCAGCTGATCGGTACCCTGCGCCCCATCGCCGACGCCATCGGCTATCATATTGTCTGAGCCTGTGGCGATTCGCTCGGATATCAAACTGCTCGCCCTGGACATCGACGGGGTCATGACCGACGGCGGCATGTATTACACCGAGGGTGGCGAAGAGGTCAAACGCTTCGATACCAAGGACGGACGCGGCATTATTCATCTGCAACGCGAGGGCGTGCCGGTAGCGGTATTGAGCTCCGGCTTCAAAAGCACGATCATTGCCGAACGCTGTAAAACGCTGGGGATTGAAAAGTTTTATGTCGGTACCGAACCGAAACTGGATATTCTCAAGCGGTACTGCGTCGAACTGGAGATTGATCTCGGCCAGGTGGCCTATATCGGTGACGACATCAACGATCGCGACATTATCCACGCCGTCGGCTTCAGTGCCTGTCCCGCCGACGCGGTCGGTTCAATCAAAAAGATTGTCGATGTAGTACTGGAGAAAAACGGCGGCTATGGCTGTATTCGTGAATTTATCGACGAGCATCTGGGCTATCATTTTTAAACAACAAAAATAACGCTATGCCTCTGCCCTTTACCTCGCCCCCGGCCAGCCTGTGCATTTTGCGCCTCTCCGCCATCGGCGACATCTGTCATACCCTGCCGGTGGTGCGCACTATACAACAGGCCTGGCCACAAACCCGGCTGACCTGGATCATCGGCAAGACCGAATATGCCCTGCTGCAGGGTATTCCCGATATCGAATTCATCGTGTTCGATAAGGCACGCGGGCTGGCCGCCTACCGTGATGTACATCGACAGCTGAATGGCCGTCGCTTCGACGCTCTGCTGCACATGCAAATTGCCCTGCGGGCCAGTCTGTTGAGCCGTCTGGTCAATGCCCCGATCCGGCTGGGTTTTGATCGTGCCCGGGCCCGGGATCTGCAATGGCTATTCACCAATCGCCGGATCGAGGCCAGAGCCCATCAGCACGTCATGGACGGACTGTTTGGTTTCAGTCAGGCCCTGGGCATCAAGGACAAACAGCTGCGCTGGGATATTCCCATCCCGGCTGCGGATCGCCAGAAAGCGGAGCAGCTCGCTGACCCGGCCCGGCCCTATCTGGTCATCAGCCCCAGTGCCAGCAGCGCCTATCGCAACTGGCAGGTGGATGGTTATGCGCAGGTGGCCGAGTATGCCGCCAGAGAGCATGGCTTGCAGGTCTATCTGACCGGTGGCAACAGCGCCGCCGAACAGCAACTGGCCGCGGCCATCGAAGAGAAGGCCGACAACGCCAATCTCACTAACCTGGTCGGCAAAACCTCATTAAAACAGTTACTGGCGGTTCTGGAAAATGCCACGGCACTGATCTCACCGGACTCGGGACCGGCCCACATGGCCACCACGGTGGATACGCCGGTCATCGGCCTGTATGCCTGCGCCAACCCGGATCGGACAGGCCCCTATTTGAGCCGGCAATGGACTATCAATCACTATCCCGACGCCGTGCTGGACAAGTTCCACAAACCGGTGTCGGAATTACCCTGGGGTATCCGGGTGCGGGATCCCGGCACCATGGACCGGATCACGGTCGAGGAAGTAGAATTGACACTGGACCGGTTACTTGATTCACACAAGCGCAATACTGCAGATAAAGATAACAACACATGAGCTTTCATATTGTCATCCCCGCCCGCTACGCCTCCAGTCGTCTGCCCGGGAAGCCGCTGCGCGAGATCGCCGGCAAGCCGATGATTGCGCACGTCATCGATAATGCCCTGCAAAGCGATGCCGAGCGAATTATCGTGGCCACCGACGACGAACGTATTCTGGAAGCGACAGTGAACTTCCCGGTGGATCGTTGCCTGACATCGGACAACCACAATTCCGGTACCGAGCGTATTCATGAAGTGATCGAAAAATTCAACCTGCCCGATGAGACCATCATCGTCAATATGCAGGGGGACGAGCCACTGATGCCGGGCGCCTGCCTGAATCAGGTGGGACATGCCCTGGCCCGGGACAGCCAGGCCGAGATGGCCACACTCAGTACGCCAGCGGAGAGTGTCGAGGAGCTGTTCGACTGGAATGTGATTAAACTGGTCCGCGACCATGAGGACAATGCCCTCTACTTCAGCCGCGCGCCGATCCCCTGGGATCGCGAGGCATTTCGTGAATCAACGCCAATGCTGGAAGACTTCAGCCACTTTCACCGGCACATCGGTCTGTATGCGTATCGTGCGGGATTCGTCAAACAATATATCGCGTGGGGCAGCTGTGCACTGGAACGGATAGAATCGCTGGAACAGCTACGGGTTTTGTATCACGGGCGCCGAATCAAGGTTGTCACAGCCAGGCAGGTACCCGGGCCGGGCGTCAATACCGAAGAAGAATTACAGCGGGTCGCATCAATACTGTCGGGTAAACAACCGACCTGATAAACTGCCGATCACTTTTTCACCATCTTCGGATGATCGATATGGTAACCCTGCACATAATCGATGCCGATTTCGACCATTTTCTCGTAAATCACTTCGTCCTCAACAAACTCGGCCACGGTCTTGACACCCATGGCATGGCCAATATCGTTAATCGCCTTGATCATTGATGCGTTGATCTTGTTGACCACGCTGTTGCGGATAAGATCACCGTCAATCTTCAGGTAATCCACATGCAGGTTCTGTAAATAGGCGAATGAACTGACTCCGCTACCAAAATCATCCAGCGCGAAACGGCAACCCACGTCGTGCATCATGGACATGAATTTTTGCGCATTGGCCAGATTGGTAATCATCGCGGTTTCGGTAATCTCGAAAATCAGACCATGAGGGTCAATATCGTATTCCTCTAGCTTTTTGACGACATAATTGATCATGTCGGTATCACCCAGCGAATCTCCGGAAAGGTTGATAGAAACCTCATGGGTGTTGAGACAGCCGGTACTGATAAGGCGAAAAGCCTCATTAACCACCCACTTGTCCACGTTTTTGATTAAATTAAAGCGCTCCGCCGCCGGAATGAAAGCCCCCGGGGAGCAGTGAGTCCCGTCTTCTTCCACCATCCTGACCAGCAATTCATAGCGCTCGTCACTCGGGTTCTGCGTGGAACGAATACTTTGCTTGTACAGGCAAAACTGGTCTTCACTCAGAGCCTGCTGCAGGCGGTGGGCCCATTCGATATTCTTGATATGGCGACCCAGTTCATAGTCGTCCTGCTGATAGACATGTACCCGATCCCGTCCGGTATCCTTGGCAACATAGCAGGCGGTATCTGCGGCGCTCATCAGATCCTTGACCCCGCCGCTGTGGCGTGTAACAGGCACCAGGCCGATACTGGCGCCCACGGTAAACACGTTGTTTTCCCAAACGAACCGATATTCAGCAATCGTTTTTCGAATCTGTTCGGCAATTTCCCGGGCCTTATCCACGCCACAGCCAGTCAGCAACAGCCCGAATTCATCACCGCCAAGTCGTGCCAGAGTATCCGTGTCGCGGATTTTGTCCTGTAGCAACCTGCCCAGCTGACGCAACAGCTCATCGCCGGCACTGTGGCCGCATTTATCGTTGATAATCTTGAACTGATCCAGATCGATATAACATAGCGCATGTTCCCTGTTTTCCCGCAGACTCTGATCGATTAACTGGTTTATCCGGCGATCGAATTCACTGCGGTTAACCAGTCCGGTCAGACTGTCGTGTGTGGCAAAATACTCCATCTCATCTGCCATATCGCGGATTTCGGTGATATCCCAGGAATAGATCCGCACCACCTTATTTTCCCGAACATAGGAGAACTGCTGTTCATAAACCATCGCGCCGACTTCAATACTGCGTAATACAGCGCGGTCACTTTGCCTGACTTTTTCTATCATCTCGCTCAGATTCAACAGAGCAGGATGATCGGTACCCAGAACATTCAAACGTACAAAGCTGTCATCCGCCGCAGAATTGGTGTAGGTAATTTCTCCCGTTAGAGTGACCTCCATAATCGGTATCGGGCTCAATTCCGGGAAACTGGCCAAACGGTGCAGTTCACGTTCAGCCTGTTTGCGCTCGCTCACATCCCGGATGACTGCGCAGACTGAAACTTCATTGTTGGCACTAATTGGTGTCAGGCTGACTTCTACCGGCAGGGTCGTGCCATCCTTGCGTCGACAGGACAGTTCACCGCTACCCATGGTTCTGGGGCGTGGCGCGTTCGAAAACATCTGTCGCAGGCCAACATGGCGATCACGCAATTCTTCCGGTATCAGAATCTCCACCGACTCGCCAATCAGCTCGATATTCTTGTATCCGAAAACACCGAAACACTGGGCGTTAGCCTGTTCGATAATGCCGTCGCCGTTCACAATGATCTGAGGATCGGGCGAAGCTTCGAACAGGTCACGAAACTGTTTCTGGGTGTCGAGATACTTGTTTTCCGCCGCGCGTATCAGGCTCAGATCCTGGATGTGCTGAATAATCCCGCTCGGATTGCCCTGTTCATCGCGAACCACACCAATGCGCACCTGAATCGAACGGTCCGAATGATTACGCGGATCATCGGCCTCCAGGGTCACCACGGTATCCTTTTGCGCCAGACGCGCCCGACAGATCGGACAGGGATCTTCTTCCCCTTCAGGGTGGAAAAAACGGGTAACCGGCTGACCGATCACCTCCTCGGGCTGGCAGCCCAGGCGAGCAAAGAACGTTTTGTTGGCCTGCACCACCCGATCATCCAGATCGAGCAGACAGATCGGCTCATCCAGAAAATCGAGTGCCGTTTTCCAGCCGTTGGACAGGGTATCGAGTGTCACCGCCTCGGGGACAAAAGCCATACATTACTTCTTGCAGTTCCCGATCCCTGGCGTTGAATAAGAGAAATCCTCCCGGATTTCAATGATGTAGCAGGTTGTCGGTCAGCGGAGAGGAAACTTTACCCTGTGCCGCCCGGGTAAATAGACGCAATATTGGTAAAAATTATTCCAACCTATTGAATTTTATAAGGGTTTCCCGCCCGGCGACCCGGGCGGGGAGAGAGGGGGGGGGTTCGCTCAGTCGGAACGGCGTTTGGCGGCAAGCCGCAGGCGCAGGGCGTTGAGCTTGATGAAGCCCTCGGCATCCTTCTGGTCATAGGCGCCCGCATCCTCTTCGAACGTAGCGATTTTCTCATCAAACAGCGAGTCACTGTCGGACCGGCGTCCGGTAACGATGACATTGCCCTTGTAGAGCTTGAGCCGCACCAGCCCGTTCACATGCTCCTGCGAGGCGTCGATCATGGTCTGCAGCATCTCGCGCTCCGGTGACCACCAGTAGCCGTTGTAAATCAAGGAGGCGTATTTGGGCATCAGCTCATCCTTGAGATGGGCCACCTCACGATCCAGGGTCAGGGATTCGATCGCCCGGTGGGCCTTGAGCATTACCGTACCGGCCGGGGTTTCATAACAGCCGCGGGATTTCATACCCACGTAGCGGTTCTCGACCAGGTCGTCGCGGCCGATGCCGTTGGCGCCGGCCACCTCGTTGAGGGTGCTCATCACCCGGGCCGGGCTCATGGCTTCGCCGTTGATGGCCACGATGTCCCCGCGCTCGTAACGCAGTTCCAGTTCAGTCGGGGTATCCGGTGCCGCCTCGGGGGAGACACTCCAGCGCCACATATCCTCCTCGGGCTCGGCCCAGGGGTCCTCGAGAATGCCGCCCTCATAAGAGATGTGCAGCAGGTTGGCGTCCATCGAATAGGGCGACTTCTTGCCGGACTTTTTGAAATCCACCGGAATATCGTGCTGCTCGGCGTAGGTCATCAGCTTCTCGCGGGAATTGAGGTCCCACTCGCGCCAGGGGGCAATGACCTTCACGTCCGGCTTGAGCGCATAGGCGCCCAGCTCGAAACGGACCTGGTCATTGCCCTTGCCGGTGGCACCGTGGGAAATCGCGTCGGCACCGGTCTGATTGGCGATCTCCACCAGCCGCTTGGCGATCAATGGCCGGGCGATGGAGGTGCCGAGCAGGTATTCCCCTTCGTAGATGGTATTGGCACGAAACATGGGAAAGACATAATCGCGGGCATATTCCTCGCGCAGGTCCTCGATATAGATTTCCTTGACACCCATGGCCTCGGCCTTGGCCCGGGCCGGCTCGACCTCCTCGCCCTGGCCGATATCGGCGGTAAACGTCACCACCTCGCAGCCGTAAGTCTGCTCCAGCCACTTGAGAATGATGGATGTATCCAGGCCACCGGAATAGGCCAGCACTACCTTCTTGATATCGCTCATGAAATTCGGCTCCGTCGCGAGGAAAATTACGCCAGATTGGATAAAACGCCGCGCATTATACCGGAAAAGACAAGAAAAAACGTGGTGGGAGGCGGACCGGTTCGGCTGCACCAACGCTTTCTCGAGTCCGGCAAAATGCCCCCCACAGGGAGCAATTTAAGCCTGAAAAGCGGCGAAATAGTCTCTAAATCGCGGGATTCGTCACAAACTGGCGCTTTACCCTTTAGCCCGTACGAAAAATCGTGCTATAAAAGGGTATTACATCAATAAGCCTACACAGGGACAAGTATGGGACGACTAACTCTGATCATCCTGGTCCTGTTTTCAGTGACCGCCATCTACAGCGAGGCCAATGCCGACGCTGCCGCTGACACCGACTCAACGCTGCAGAGCCTCCAGCATGCGCCCGAAATGCGGGGAAACGTCGCCCGGCGCTGAACGTCAGCGACTGAGAATAATCTCCACCCGCCGATTCTTGCGCCGGCCTGCCTCGGTCCGGTTGTCGAACTTCGCCTCGGTCTCCTCGTAAGCCCGGGTCGTAATTAATCCGGCATCCACACCCTGTTCCACCAGATAGGCCTGGACCGCATCGACCCGCTGGTTGGCCACTACCAGGTTGATCCGCGACAGGCCCAGGCTATCGGTATAACCTTCGATGCGTACCTGCTCAACTTCCCCGTCCTGACGCAGATAACGAACCAGTTGATCCAGCTGATCGCGCTGGTCCCGCGACGGACGGGTCTGATTGGTTTTGTAGAGCAGCACGGTCTTGCGCACATCCTCATAGGTGTACGGCAGCAGTCCTTCGACGCAGGCGCGAAATTCGTCCACGACTGTCGAAAAGCCCAGCGGTGAAAGCCGGACCCGGACAACATCCTGCGGCTCGACCCAGTCCTTGTAGATGAGCGTCGGAAACAGTCCCACTTCCAGTTCCGCCATCACCCGACGCGCCCCGGACTCCCCCAGATAGAAGGGTATCTTGCCCGGAACCACCGGCAGATCACCCAGATCCCGGCCCTCCTCATAGTGCTGCCAGCTGGCCGGCAGTGACAGCAGGCGCGCCTCGCCAGCGGTCGCCGAAGCGGGTTGCTCGACCTGCACCTGAAACACCAGCCGGCCATCGCTCTGCTGGCGGAATTCGGCGACACCGTAACCGGCAATCTCGTGTGTCAGGCGGCAAATCAATGCCGTTCCCTGTAACTGCCAGTCGGCGTCCGCCAGCGGGGTCGAATAGATCCGCAGACCTGCCCAGCTCGACGAAGCCGACAGCAAGCCAAAACCCAGCAAAATCATTGAAAAAACACGTCTCATGCGTCCTGAAATGCAATTACCGGGCCAGCCTGATAAATTGAATTTGAATCCGCCACGGCCAATGCAGTAGCCTGACAGGGCCCCTATCACAGGATCCCTATCATGGATATTCTGGTCATCGACCACCAGCGGGTGAGACAGCTGGAGACTTTACCCGAGTCAGTGCCGGAAACCGGCTTTCTCTGGCTGGATATTATTCGCGGCGAGGATATCGACTGGCCACAACAGGTCCGGCGTCTGAGTGGTGTTACCATCCACGAACGGCACCTGCGCGACAGCCAGAATCTGGAACACCCCTCCTTTTACGACGGCACCCAGGATTACGAGATGCTGATCTTCCGTGGCCTCTCCCCGGCTGATCAGACCGGAGATTTCCAGACCCGTCCGGCGGTGTTCTTTGTGCTTGAGCACCTGTTGTTGACGATCCGTCCCGCCGACAGCGTTTCAGTCTCCCTGATCAAGCCGCGCCTGCTCGACAAAACCGTGCGCATCCCGCGGCGGCCGGCCGGTCTGATGCACCAGCTGATGACCTACATGGTGGACCGTTATCTGGCTCTACGTGAACCACTACTGGAACGCTATGATGAATGGCGCCGTGATCTGCTCGATCCCCGCCACGACTTCAGTGACTGGCTGGCGGTGATGGATTACACCAGTGATCTGCGAAAACTGGAACGACTCTGCGACGAACAGATCACCGCCCTGCAGGCCTGGCGTGAAGATACCGACACCGAGTTCGATGACCATCTGACCGTGCGATTCAACGATCTGGTCGAACACGTACAACGTATCATCAAATTCGCCCAGGATCAGAAAAATGAAGCCGAAGCGCTGGTGCAATTACATTTTTCCGCCGTCGCGCATCGTACCAACGAGATCGTGCGCGTGCTGACCGTCCTCTCCGCCATCTTCCTGCCCCTGACCTTCATCGCCGGCCTCTTCGGCATGAACTTCGAGAACATGCCGGAACTGAAACTGGAATATGCCTACTTCTTCACCCTCGGTGGCATGACCATACTGGCTATCGCCCTGTTAATTCTGTTCAAGTTCAAGAAGTGGTTGTAAATTTTCACGGCACAAAAACCGGTTCAAAAAGTAATAAACTCTAGCAGAGCCACAGAATTCACAAAGAAAATAAAAACAAAACAGTCTAGAAACCGGCCAGAGCAATGCGGTGGCTCACACACGGGGATTGCCTGCTTTCACCTCAGAACAACACCCAGTAAAAAGCTGTAAATTCTCACAGAGACGCGAAGCTCGCCAGGGAAATAAACGTCAAAGCATCGCCTGGTCAGAAAAGTCGAATCCGGGGTGGAAGTCCGTGCAAGTCTGGAACAGCTTGTTTCACTTCGAAAGCTCTGCGCCTTTGCGAGAAGAGCATTATTTTTTGCTTGTTATATAACCCTTCGGCAGCTTAGCTTCCAGACTCCGGGGTCGATTTGATATATACATCCCGCTGCGGAAACGGAATGGTGATAGTGTTTTCCTTGAAGGCCTGCCAGATTCCAAGGTTAAG
>NZ_JAVLAZ010000003.1:37505-51946 GCF_031581315.1 Thiohalophilus sp. | reverse complement strand
CGCATCTATGGCGTACTGAGCCGCGACGAGGTGGAAGGCAGTTATCGATATTAAGATATCGGCCGGTAACGACACAAAGCCTGATAATCGCTAAAACTGGTTGAAAGAATCGAAACACAAAATCAGTTCAGATTTCTCAGGCAACATGGCTGCGATGTCGCTCAGGGATATTATTTCAGCAGACCTGTGACAGCAGAGAAACTGGTTGAGCTTTTAAGTGGTGGAATTCAATAAATACATCCAAGGCAAGATCATTGGCCTGTTCGTTGGTCTGCAATAACCCGTTCCATGCCATTGATAGTTTTGAGCCCCTCGCTTAGCATTTTTTCCCTGGCCAGAGCAGAGCCGATAAGAGGTGGCACCCAGAAATCCGGTATATATTCCGCATCGTAGATCACCCGGGTCGTACTGCCTTCGTCGATGAGATGCCACAAGCTTCTTCCATGACGTAAATCGCTTTCCTCTACAAGAATATTCGACATAATGTACCCCTGCCCCAGCTCAGTGACCATAGCCACCTGTTCTATTCTCTCGCAAAAAACCCAGATACATGCTTCGCTGGCAAAAAAAATCTTATGCCTGTCGCCAATTCGTTCGAGCAGCCGGCTTTCAACCACGGTGTCATTAACTTCCGGCATTTTGGCAAAATCCATCAATACAGAATTAACCTGTCGGTAGTTTGCCTTGACTCGCATATCAAGATGCAAAACGAAATAATCATCAACTTTATTGACATGATACTCGAGCAGCTCACCGGACAATACCGGCCTCATCAGAATGCACATAAAAAGCATTAGCAGAGCATGTCGCATACAGATCATCCCGGACAGTTGATAGCCACTTATAAAGCAGCTCAAAGCATAATGGAGGTTTATGTCACATTTTTTACGGTATGAATTCTCACAGAAAACAGAAATCGCTTTTATTATCAGATCCGATACCAGTAGAAAGAGAAAATATCGCCCGAAAATCGCCCTGATTTTAATAGTGATCGGTTTTTGTTTCGGGCTGTCTGGGCTAATATATTTACAGTGCAGATTGCACAAGCGAACACCAATGAGCGTAATATTATGGGAAAACTGGATACCTACCATAAAAAACGCGACTTTCGTCGTACCTCTGAACCCCGGGGAAAGAGCAAAAAGCGCAGCGGTCGATGCTTTGTAATCCAGAAACACGACGCCAGCCATCTGCATTATGACTTTCGCCTGGAGGTTAATGGGACCTTGCTCTCCTGGGCCGTTCCCAAAGGACTGTCTACCGATCCGGCCGAGAAGCGGCTGGCGATACGCACCGAGGATCACCCCGTGGCCTATGCAGACTTTGAAGGCGTTATTCCAAAGGGCGAGTATGGCGGCGGCACTGTCATGATTTGGGACCGTGGAACTTACAAAAATCTGCGCGCCAATAAAGGTTCTAACGACGAACGCCGCAGTATGGAGGACTCTCTCAAAGACGGGCTGATCGAGGTATGGTTATCAGGTGAGAAGCTGCAGGGTGGTTATGCCGTAAAACGTATACGCGGCGGCAAAAAAGCCCAATGGTTAATTATAAAAATGAATGATCAATACGCCGACGCTCGTCGTAAACCGAACAGAACACAACCCGAATCTGTCAAAACCGGACGAGTTCTGGATGACGTTGCCGAACAGGATTCGACGGGAAAAAGTTCCTGATGAACAGATTACTCGAAAACCTAAGCAATACGCACAGGAGTAAAATCAAGTCCGTAAAGCAACCCGACTGGACATCTCCAATGCTGGCGACATTAACAGACGATTATTTTTCCGATAAACAATGGTTATATGAACGTAAATTTGACGGTGAGCGAGCGCTGACATTCATCCACGAAGGGCGCGTCAGGCTGTTGTCGCGAAATAAAAAGTCCCTTAACGCCACTTACCCCGAACTCATTGACCAGATGGAAAAACAGAAGCATCCGATGATCCTCGACGGTGAAATCGTCGCTTTTTCAGGCAAGCTGACCAATTTCTCGCGACTACAACAGCGAATAAAAATCCATAGCGCGCAACAGGCCCGCCAGAGCAACATCAAGGTTTATTATTACATATTCGACATCCTGTTTTTTGACGGATACGACCTCACTGCCTTACCCTTGCGTGTACGAAAAAGTCTTCTCAAACAGGCAATAAATTTCTCCAGCGGCCTGCGTTATACTCCCCATCGTAACGAACATGGGAAAGACTTTCACAAACAGGCTTGTAAGAAAGGCTGGGAGGGAATCATCGCCAAGGATGCACAAAGCAGCTATATTCACTCACGATCTGAAAAATGGCTGAAATTCAAATGCGTCCATCAGCAGGAGCTTGTTATAGGCGGCTTCACTGACCCTGGCGGTTCCCGACACGGTTTCGGCGCTTTACTGATGGGCTATTATGAAAAAAAGCGTTTTCACTATGCGGGAAAGGTTGGTACCGGTTTTGACGATACAACGCTGGAAGATCTGAAAAAAAAGCTGAAAAAACTGGTAACCAGCACCTGCCCGTTCGAGGAAAAACACGAGGCCTCCGCAAAGGGCGTTCATTGGGTTAAACCTGAGATGGTGGCGGAAATCGGATTTACTGAATGGACCAGTGACGGGCGGCTACGTCACCCACGTTATATTGGCCTGCGTGATGACAAAAACCCCGAAGAGGTAGTGCGCGAGAACCCCCAACCGGTATCGAGACCATGAGTGAACAGCTCTCATACGGGAACAAAAAAATCACGCTCTCGAACCGTGACAAGGTTTTTTTCCCGGAACAACAGATCACGAAAGGTGATCTGATCGATTATTATCGTGACATAGCCAGAGCCATGTTACCGCATATGCGCGAGCGCCCACTCACTCTGCAACGCTATCCGGATGGCATTGAAGAAGAGGGATTTATTCAACAGGAACGCAGTGACTATTTTCCTGACTGGCTTGGCCAGATCAAGACCCCTCTGGCCGATGACAAACGTAAATTCATTCTCCATCCTGTTTGCAATGATGAAGCCAGCCTGGTGTATCTGGCAAACCAGGCGGTTATCACTTTTCACGGCTGGCTCTCCTGCACTTCCGCGATAGAGTACGCCGATAAACTGGTATTTGACCTGGATCCGTCCGGCGACGATTTTTCACCGGTGCGCCAGGCCGCCAGACGCGTTCGCAGGCTCATGGAGGCCCTGGGAATGACCGCATTCGTCATGACCACCGGTTCGCGCGGCCTGCACGTGGTGGCGCCGCTGAATCCCGACATTCAGTTTGACGCGGTCCGCGATTATGCCAAAGCCATGGCAAAACGCCTTGCTGATAACTACCCGGAGGAATTGACCACTGAACAGCGCAAGGACCAGCGCGGCGGGCGTATCTATCTGGATGTGATGCGCAATGCCTATGGCCAGAGCGCGGTCCTCCCGTACTCAGTTCGTGATAAGCCCAATGCGCCCGTTGCAACACCACTGGACTGGGACGAAGTCAATGATAGCGACCTGGGGCCACAGAGCTATCACCTGAAAAATATCCGCCGGCGGCTCGGACAGCGAGATGATCCCTGGAAGGATATTCGACGCCATGCGGTGAGCCTGAATAAACGATCTGATCCCGATACAGTGAATCTGTGATCTTCTGCGGCCCTCACTCACCGGTTTGTCCTGTCATTCCTCGTAGATCATTTTGCGCGTCATTCCCCCATCGATGACAAAATTCTGCCCGCTGACAAAACCCGCTGCCTCACTGATCAAATAATCCACCATCCCGGCGATATCTGCAGGACGTCCAACCCGCCCGGCAGGATGCTGGTGGTGATCGCGTTCACTCAGCTCCGGTGCCTTGCGCCGGGAAGGCGCCTGCCAGTCGTCGGTGGCAATCCAGCCCGGGCTGATGCAGTTGACCCGGATAGCCGGTCCCAGGCTTACCGCCAGGGCATGGGTGAAGGCCACCACGCCGCCCTTGCTGGCAGCATAAGCTTCGGTATGGGGCTCGGACTGGAGAGCCCGGGTCGAGGCGATATTAACGAGGCTTCCCCGGGTTTTGCGCAGCGCCGGGATCGTATGCTTGGCCACCAGGAAATAACCGGTCAGGTTCACCTGCAGGCGCCGCTCCCACTGGGCCAGATCCAGCTCTTCGATTGGGCCGGTCTCTGGATCGGCAATCGCGGCGTTGTTCACCACCGCATCGATTTGTCCGAACCGATCGTCCATGGCCAATACGGCGTCGCGCACTTCGGCTTCACTGCTGGTATCGCAGCGTCGGACAAGCAGCTGACTGGTAAATTGCGCATACTCCTCGCGACAGGCAGCCAGCGCCTCTTCATCGATATCAACGATGACGACATTATGCTTTTGCCTCAGAAAATAGTCGGTCAGACCCTTGCCAATACCCTGTGCGCCGCCGGTGATCAGAATATTCATCGTCATAGTTCGCTTATTCAAAATTTTTATTGTCTCTTGCACAGATAAAACCTAATCTATTGCGACCCAGCCCTGATTGCAACGACGGTCTTTTAATGACGCACCCATTATTGGTCTTAAGGTTAATCACTTTATGAAACAAATCATGCTTCGCCTGTTCGGGCTCGAACTGCTGTTCGTACTGCTGTGGAACTCGGGTTTTATCGGTGCCGAATACGGGCTGCCGTTTGCCGGACCGTGGACCCTGTTGTTCTGGCGTTATCTGATTTTAACCGTGTTGCTGGGACTATGGCTTGGTCTGCACGGTCGACTCACCTGGCCGGGCCACCAGGCGGCCGGTTATACAGCGACAGTCGGGATACTCGCGCATGGTGTCTGGCTGGCCTGCGTGCTGGTCTCACTGGATATGGGTGTGCCGGCAGGCATCGTTGCCCTGGTAACCGCACTGCAGCCGCTGCTGACCGGCGCCCTGTCCGGCCCGGTACTCGGCGAACGCACTGATGCCTGGCAGTGGCTGGGATTGATCCTCGGCTTTTGTGGGGTGTTAATTGCCGTGGTCGCCCGGATATCCCAGGACACCTCCATCGGAATACTGGCGTATCTGATCCCCTTCGGTTCAGTGGTGGCAATCACCGTGGCGAGTCTGATGCAACGCCGCCGCGAGCGACACAGCCAGGCGCCCCGTCTGGGCGACGATACCACGCTGTTTTATCAAAGTGCGGCCACAACGCTGGCCCTGCTGCTGCCGGCCTGGTTGATCGAGGACTTTGCCACCGACTGGACCCTGCCGTTTATTGCCACAATGAGCTGGTTGATCCTGGTGGTATCGCTGGGCGCCTACTGGAGCATGTGGCGACTGCTGGTCCGCCACGATGCCACCCGTGTGGCCAGCCTGTTCTATCTCAGCCCGCCGGTGACCATGCTGATGGCGTGGGCCTTCTTTGGCGACCGGCTGATTCTGACCGACGTGATCGGTCTGGCCGTGGCCGGTGTGGGGGTACTGCTGGTTTACCGGCTGGGCTTTCGCCGGCCCACGATCCGGATGTTGCCGCCGAGGTAATTTCCACTTCCCAGGCCTGGAACCGTTACAAGGTATGAGCAATGCGAGAATCGCGATAATCAGGTCATGGTCCCCAGTGTTTTACGAAAACGGGCCAGTGACAGGGCAAACAGCGCGCCGCCGATGACAATCAGGGCCAGCAGTTGCGGCCAGACTACATTCAACCCGGCACCGCGGAACAATATGGCCTGGGAGAGGGAGACGAAATGCGTGTTGGGTGCCGCGAGCATAATGGTGCGCACGATCTCAGGCATGCTCTCGCGCGGAGTGGTACCGCCCGATAACATTTCCAGCGGCAACAGCACCAGAAACAGCAACAGTCCGAGCTGGGGCATGGAGCGGGCGACCGTGCCAAGGAAGATGCCCATGGAGGTCGTGGCAAACAGATGCAGCGCCGTACCGAACAGAAACAACCCGAGCGATCCTTCAATGGGCACGGCCAGTATGCCGCGTATCAATACCTGCAGAGCAAACGCCGAGGCGAGCAGTACCACCAGCATCATCGCCCAGACCTTGGCACTCATTATCTCAAAGGGGGTGACCGGCATGGCAAGCAGATGCTCCACCGTGCCGTGTTCGCGCTCTCGGATCAATGCGGCGCCGGTTAACACGATCGCCAGCATAGTAATATTGCCGATCAATTCGACAACCGCACCGAACCAGGCATCGTTCAGCTCGGGATTGAAACGGGCACGCAGGGCCAGATCGACCGGCATATCGGGAGTGGCGCGATAATCCTGCACGAAGGTATTTATCTCACCGCTGACGATCGCCTGAACATAGCCGGTGCCGATAAAAGCCTGGCTCATGCGCGTAGCATCCACATTAAGTTGCAACGCGGGATGGTGCCCGGCCAGGACATCGCGCTGAAATCCGGCAGGAATATGCAAAGCAAAGGTGTCGAGCCCGGCATCCATGCGTGTATCCATTTCCGCCGCGTCGATCATGATCGGCGGCAGGAAATACGGCGGATAAAAACTGTCGGTAATGCGCTGCGAAAGCGCCGAACGATCCTCGTCGACCACGGCGATAGGTGCTTTGTGCAGAATCTCGGGAATCGCGGTCGCGGCAGTGTAGATCGCGAAGGTAAAGGCATAGACAATCAGCACCAGCATGATCGGATCGCGCGCCAGGCTACGCAGCTCCTTGATTCCCAGATGAAGAATATTGTGCGCGGCCCGCATTTAGCGCTCCTGCTTCTTCAATATCAGCGCGCCAAGACCGAGCAGCACGGGAGTCGCAAGGATCAGTGGCACGAAGCTGGTTTGCAAATCGGAAAAACCCAGTGCCTTGGAGAAGGTACCGCGCGCGATAGTCATAAAGTGGGTGGTGGGGAACATCTCGCCAATGATCCGCCCCGCCCCTTCCAGTGAGGTAACCGGAGTGAGCATTCCCGAAAGGGTAACCGCTGGCAACATGGAGAGAATTGCAGTACCAAACAGCGCGGCGATCTGGCTACGCACGAAAGTGGAAATCAGCAATCCATAAGCCGTTGCCGCCATCACGTAGAGTATAGCGCCAACGGCCAGTGTCAGCAGACTGCCGGTGAACGGTACGCCAAAGACAAAGATAGCCAGCATCGTCAGCAACACGAAACTGAACAACGACAACACCACATAGGGAATCTGCTTGCCAATCAGGAACTCCAGCCGGCTCACAGGAGTAACATAAAGATTGACGATAGAACCCAGTTCCTTCTCGCGCACCACTGCCAGCGCGCTGAGGATCGCCGGAATCAGGATCAACAATAATGGAATTACCGCTGGCACCATCGCAGGCAGACTTTTCACATCCGGGTTATAACGAAAACGTGTTTCAATGGTCGCCGGCGTGGCCAGCGTCGCATCGCCATACTCCGTGCGCATTCTGCCGGCGATCCAGTGCTGATGTATGCCCTGCACGTAACCGCGCGCAATTTCGGCGCGTTGCGGCATGCTGCCATCGATCCAGGCACCGATCTCCACCTGATCGCCGCGCGCCAGATCGCGCGCAAAGCCTGGCGGTATTTCAACAGCCAGGCTGAGTTCGCCACTACGCATGCGCCGGTCCAGTTCGGCATAGCTTTGCAGGGGCGCCTGTTCCTGGAAATAACGCGAGCCGGACAGATTCAGTCTGTAATCCCGGCTGACGGTAGTCTGATCGCGATCGAGAACGGCAAAGGTAAGGTCTTCCACATCCATGCTGATGCCGTAACCCAGTACCAGCATCAACAGAGCGCTGCCAAGCACGGCCAGGGTTAACCGGATGGGATCGCGTTGCAGCTCCAGCCCTTCGCGCCGGGTATAACTGAACAGGCGGCGCAGACTGCGTCGCCATCTACCGCCGCTCGCCCCGGCGTTCTGAACCGTTTTTCCTGCCTCGTTTTGCATGGCCTCATCCAGCGCATCCGGTTCCGAGGTTGTCCGTGATACGGCTACTTCGAGGTGATGGATAAAGGCTAGCTCGAGATTGTCAGCGCCGGTTTCCTGTGTAATGGCGAAAGGCGTATCCGTCACCAGTACCTTGCCGGCATGCATGAGTGAAACACGATCGCAACGCTCGGCCTCGTTCATAAAATGGGTAGAAATAAAGATGGTCACGTTGTCGCGCCGTGCCAGTTCGATCAACTCATTCCAGAAATGGTCGCGTGCAATAGGGTCCACACCCGAAGTCGGCTCATCCAGAATCAATATCTCCGGATCGTGAATCATCGCCACCGCCAGCGAGAGGCGCTGGCGTTCGCCCAGTGGCAACGCTCCCGGCAACTCATCCATGTTCGGGGTTAACTCGAAACGGTGAGCCATCTCCTGCACCCGGGCGGTGATCGTCTCCGCCGCCATACCAAACAGCCGGGCATGCAGCACCAGATTCTGGCGTACCGTCAATTCGCCGTAGAGCGAGAAGGACTGGGTCATATAACCCACCCGACGACGGGTATCGATATCATGCGGGTCCACCGGATGGCCGAACAGCCATGCCTCACCCTCGCTGGCGGGCAGCAGGCCGGTGAGCATTTTCATGGTAGTGGTCTTGCCGCAACCGTTGGAGCCTATGAAGCCGAAGATCTCACCCCGCCGAATACTGAAGCTGGCATGATCGACGGCTGTAAAATCGCCAAAGCGCATGGTCAGATCGCGCGCCTCGATAGCGACCTGTTCCTCCTCGCCTGTCTCACGCGGGATCATCTTCACTGGTTGATACGCCGTCCGCAGCGCCTCGGGCAGCAGATGAATAAAAGCCTGTTCGAGGTTATCAGTCTCTGTTTGATCCAGAATTTGTTGGGGTGTGCCGGTAGCCAGCACCTGCCCGGCATTCATCGCCACCAGATGGTCGAAGCGCGCCGCTTCTTCCATGTAGGCGGTCGCCACCAGCACGCTCATGCCGGGATGATTGCTGCGAATACGGTCGATCAGTTTCCAGAACTGCCGACGCGAGAGAGGATCGACACCGGTGGTAGGTTCATCGAGGATTAATAAATCGGGGTCGTGGATCAGCGCACAGCACAGGCCCAGTTTCTGTTTCATGCCGCCGGAGAGTTTACCGACCGGGCGATCCTTGAAGGGTGCCAGCCCGGTGGCCTGCAACAGCTCATCGATACGGCGCTCGCGTTCCTCTTTTGCATGACCGAACAATCGCCCAAAAAAGTCGATATTCTCGAACACCGACAGGGTGGCATAAAGGTTTTTGCCCAGTCCCTGCGGCATGTAGGCGATGCGCGGACAGACCCGGCGGCGGTGCCGCGCCCTGGCCATGTCACCACCGAGAACTTCGATGCGGCCGGTCTGGATCTTTCTGGCACCGGCAATGAGTGCGAACAGACTCGACTTGCCCACCCCGTCCGGGCCGATGACACCGACCATGCAGCCGGCGGGCAGATCGAGTGTGACGGGATCGAGTGCCCGCGTCTTGCCATAACGCAAACCCACCTCGTGCAGCCGCGCGACAGGATCGGCTCCCGGCGAACGCTGCACACCCTCCGTTCCGCTCATTGCACCAGATTGTGCTGCAGGTGATCGGGCCAGGGCGTCGCGGAATCGAGCCGGACGTAGGCAACGCCGGGCAGACCGGTTTTCACCTGCTCAATGTATTTATTCAACAACTCACGAGGGATACGTGCGCGCACGCGAAACATCAGCTTCTCCCGTTCGCTGGCCGTCTCGACCGTCTTGGGCGTGAACTGTGCCACGTCGGCAACAAAGGAGATGTTGGCGGGAATGACATAGTCCGGTGCTGCATCGAGCACGATGCGTACCTCGGCACCAATTGCCAGGCGGCCTGCCGCAGCGGTCGGCAAAAAGAAGGTCATATACACATCGGTGAGGTCCACCAGGTTCAATACCCGTCCGCCAGCGCCAATGACCTCGCCGGGACGAGCCACGATAAACTGCACCCGTCCGTCGCGCGGGGCAACGAGGGTGCTGTCATCGATGTCGCTTTGAATCCGTTCCACCGCCGCCCGGGCTGCCTCCACGGCAGACCGGGCACTGTCGATCCGGGTGCGTGCGGTGGCAATGGCCGCCTCCGTGGCCGCCACCTGGGCGCGGGCAGCACTCAATGCCGCGGCAGCACTTTCGACATTGGCGCTGGCATCGTCCGCCTCCTGTGCCGAGACCGCACCTTTTTCCGCCAGCTCGGCGATACGTTTGGCGCGCTTTTGCATCGCGGTCAGTTCCGCCTGGCGCTGGACCACCAGCGCCTCGGCCGCCGCTTTTTCACTCTGGCGCTGAGCGAGCTGACTGCGGGCGGTGGTCACCGCATCCCCGGCCTGTCGCAACTGGGCCTCGGCCTGCTGCCGCTGGGCCTCCAGCGAGCGGGTATCCATGCGCGCCAGTGCCTGGCCGGTGGAAACGAACTCGCCCTCTTCTACCAGGATCGCATCAATACGCCCGGGCGTCCTGGCGGCCACGTCGATCTCCACGGCCTCGATACGGCCATTACCGCTGACCAGCCCGTCGTGAACCGTCTCTGCCGTATAACGCTGCCAAACATAGATGGCCAGAATCACGAGCACCACGAGGGCGGCACCACGAAATAACCATTTTTGCTGTTGTAATGTCATTATTATATTCAACCCGGCGTGATTGCGCTGTTCAACATAGACAGACTTGCACTAAAAGTATATGGCGGACTACTCGCCGACACCAGCAGCCGGACGCTTTCAATAAAAAGAAATTTGTTTCCGCCGTGACGGCCAGCCCCCGGGCAGATAGCTCACCAACCGATAAATCGCCTGCAAAAGGCCGGCCTTTTTTCCTGGCAATTTATCGCCTACTATTTCAGACTCTAATACAGAAAAAACACCTGTTCACATAGTGCGAGTCTCTGTGCGCACCCAGCTCAAAACAAGCCACGGCAGTGCCGCCGGTAAGGAGTCAGATTGATGGACGAGATCTTCAGTCCGGAAAAACTCTCAAGTTACACAGACAAGGGTGTTGAGCTGTTAATGCAGTTTGGTCCCCAGCTCGTGCTTGCCATTGTCGTGCTCATTATCGGCCTGTGGCTGATCAACCGGCTGGTCAAAGTCATGGCCAGAGCCATGGAACGCAGCAAGATTGAGCCCACACTGTCACGTTTTCTGCAAAGCCTGGTCGGTATCGGTTTAAAAGTCCTGCTATTGATCAGCGTCGCCTCCATGGTGGGGATTGCGACCACCTCATTTATCGCGGTGCTCGGTGCCGCCGGTCTGGCTGTGGGTCTGGCCCTGCAGGGCAGCCTGGCGAATTTTGCCGGCGGAGCGTTAATTCTGATGTTTCGGCCCTACAAGGTCGGCGACTACATTACCGCCCAGGGCGTGAGTGGCACGGTTACCGATATCCAGGTTTTCAATACTATCCTGACCACGCCGGATAATGTCCGCATTATCGTGCCCAACGGAGCCATGTCCAACGGCATCATCACCAACTACTCCTCTGAGGTAACCCGCCGTCTGGACTTTGTTTTCAACATTAGTTATACCGACAGTGTCGATAAAGCACGTGAAATTATTATGAGTATCATAAATAGTGAGGAGCGGATTTTTTCCGACCCGGAACCCCAGGTACTGTTGAGTAATCTGGGCGACAATTCTGTCGATCTTACGGTGCGCACCTGGGTTAACGCCACGGATTACTGGCCGCTGAAGTTCGAGCTCACCGAAAAGATCAAAGCCGCCTTTGACCTGGAAGGAATCAGTATTCCCTTCCCACAGCGCGATGTGCATGTCTATCAGCATACCGTTTGATGACGCCAGGCATCAGGACCCGATTCCAGTTGTTTATACAACACGATTGACGCTACAAGCCGGTTACACTGACATTGCATGATGACTCGTTCCGTGCTGAACTTATTATTATCCGGTAAGCGGATAACCCTTTAGCCTGCAGGAAGACAGTCTATGGAAGCGGAAGTCAGGGAAATTCGTGATCATCTTGCTCAGTTTCCTCCCTTCGACGGGTTGAGCGATGATTTACTGGATGAAGTTGCCACCTCGGTGGAGATCGCCTACTACCAGGCGGGCTCCACCATCCTGGAACGTGGCGACCCGATCCATACGCTCGCGTATATCCGTAGCGGTGCCGTGGAAATCTATCGCTACAACGGTGATCTGCACAACCGTCTCGGCGAAGGCGATATCTTCGGCCAATTCAGCCTGTTGCGTAACCGACGCGTGCTTCTATCGGCCACGGCGATCGAAGACACACTGCTATATCTGATACCGGAGACGGTGTTTGATCATCTGTGCGAGGAAGATGGCAACTTCGCCGATTTCGTCGAACTGTCGGGCTCACGCCTCAAGAGCACGGTCGAACAAAGTCAGCGTGATAACGACATGATGATCACCCGGATTCGTCGCCTGATCACCCGGCTGCCGGTAATGATAGAAAATACCGCCTCGGTGCAGGAAGCGGCACAGCTTATGACAGACAATGATGTCTCTGCTCTGCTGGTTCTCACACCGGCCGATGGCGAAGAGGCGGATGACACCTTCACCGACAACGAGGATCGGCAATGGCGTCTTACCGGCATCATCACTGATAAAACCTTGCGAGAAAAGATTCTGGCCAGCGGCGCATCGGCCCAGACCCCTGTCGCTGACATTTGCTCAGGCGAGCTTATCACGATTCAATCAGACGAGTCTGTCAACGAAGCCATGCTAACCATGTTGCGTAACAACATACAGCGTCTCCCGATACTGCATCGGCGGCGCCCGGTTGGCCTGGTTCACCTCTCCGACATTGTGCGCTACGAGACCAACAACAGCGTCTACCTGGTCAGTAACATCTTCAACCGCACTTCGATTCATGCGCTGGCGCGCCTGACACCGGAAATCCGTACCGCCTTTGTCCGGCTTGTGGACGAAGGTGCCTCGTCACAAATGATTGGCAATGCCATGTCGAGTGTTGGACGCAGCCTGATGCGACGCATTATTGAACTTGCCGAAGCGGAGATGGGACCGCCCCCGGTTCCCTACTGCTTTATGGTGCAGGGCTCACTGGCACGCAATGATCAATCTATTATCACCGATCAGGATAATGCCATAATATTGCATGATTCCTTCGACCCGACCCGGCATGACGCCTACTTCAAGGAACTGGCACAACGCGTCAGCGACGGCCTTGATGCCTGTGGCTATCCTTATTGCAAGGGCGGTATCATGGCAACCAACAATGACTGGCGGCAGCCCCTGTCAACATGGAAAGATTATTTTGAAAACTGGATTGCCAAACCGGACCCGCAACGACTGCTACACAGTTCGATCTTCTTTGATCTGGATGCTGTTTATGGCGAGGAACGATTTGTTGAAGAACTTCAGGATCTGATCGCCAGGCGCGCCCGGCACAGCCCGCTTTTTCTCGCCGCATTGGCGCGCAACGCGCTGAGCCGGACACCTCCGCTCGGTCTTTTCCGTACCTTTGTTCTGGAAAAGGATGGCAGACACAACAATGCCATCAATATCAAGCGCCGGGGTACTGCTCCGCTGAACGACGTGATACGCGTGCATGCCCTGGGCGTCGGCTCGAGCGCACAAAACAGTTTCGAAAGGCTGGACGATATTGAAAAGGCAGGTGCCTTGCCGGCCGGGCAGACCGATAAACTGCGCTATGCGCTGGAATTCCTGTCCCTTGTTCGCCTGCGTCACCAGGCCTACGAAGTCAAAAACGATCTACCCGCCGATAATGCCATTGAGCCTGAACATGTCTCGGATAGTGAACGCCACAATCTCAAAGACGCCTTTCAGATTGTCAGCAACGCCCAGAAATTCCTGCGCTTTCGTTATCCTACCCCCTGATACTGAACGCCATGCCAAAAATTCTGAAACGTGGTACCGCATTGCCGAGCTGGCAGGAATACTTTGCCCAACAGGCAACCGCCTGCAACACCCCGGCCTTGCAGCGATTTTATGCCGCCGGATTACCCGACGATGATACGCCGATTTCAGAGGTCCCGTTGATGGCGCTCGATTTTGAGACCACGGGAATGGACCCTCATAAACATGACATTGTCAGTATCGGGATGGTTCCGTTTGATCTGCGGGTCATTCGCCCGGCCCGCGGACACTATTGGGTTGTCAAACCATCCGAACCGCTACGGGAAGAGTCTATTACCTTTCACCGCATCACCCACTCTGAAGTCCAGGGTGCCCCGCCTTTCGATAACGTGCTGGACGATATTCTTGAACAGCTTACAGGCCATCTTGTTGTCGTGCATTATCGCAACATTGAACGGCCGTTTCTGGATGCGGCTATGATGGCCGGACGCGGTGAACACTGCCTGTTCCCTTTGATTGACACCATGGAACTTGAGGCCCGTTGGGAACGTCAGGGCTACTGGCGGCGCATCAGGCACTTTTTTGGCAGCCAGCCCGTCTCTATCCGCCTGGCGGACAGCCGCCGCCGTTATGGTTTGCCGGATTATTCTGCTCATCATGCCAAGGTCGATGCCATGGCCACGGCCGAGTTGTTTCAGGCGCAGGTGGCCCGACATTTCACTCCCGAGACACCGGTATCGGAGTTGTGGCTCTAGACAT
>NZ_JAVLAZ010000003.1:17528-37405 GCF_031581315.1 Thiohalophilus sp. | reverse complement strand
GTGGCCCGACATTTCACTCCCGAGACACCGGTATCGGAGTTGTGGCTCTAGACATAAGCTGTACGACTCGTGCCAGGGAATACAATTATCTCTCGCAGAGACGCCAAGACGCTAAGATAACGCTGATTTTTCTCTGCCAGCGTTGCGAATGAAGAGGTAAGTCAGGTTGCGCGCAGCGCTACCTGACATGCTCTCGACCAGAATGTCACGCAGGCTATCGCCAGCGTGACCTACGCATTTTGTATGACTCAATGCCAGAGAACACAATTAACTCTCGCAGAGACGCAAAGGCGCAGAGAAATAATCAGAGTTTTTTGCGCCTTGGCGTCTCTGCGAGAGTTAAATAGTAACGTTCACCGGGCACAGCCAATAAAAAAGGCGGCCGAAGCCGCCTTTTTCCATTCAAGCCGGGAACCGGTCAGGTTCCGGCTCTGGGCTCGCTCATCAGTCCCTTGATAATAGCGTAACAGCCAGCCAGTAGTATCAGGGTAAACGGCAATCCCGCGGATACTGCTATAGCCTGCAGTGCCGCAAGTCCCCCCCCGAGTAACAGGGCAATGGCGATGGCGCCCTCGATAACCCCCCAGAACACACGCTGGGGTTTGGGAGCGTCAATCTTGCCGCCGGCTGTAATGGTATCGATTACCAGTGACCCGGAGTCCGAAGAGGTGACGAAGAAGACGATAACCAGCACGATACCGATAAATGACGTGATATCGGTTAGTGGCATCTCGCCCAGCACCATGAACAACTGCAGTGAAAGATCGGCAGACGCGGCGCCTTCAAAACCTTCCTGAAATTGCTTGATAGCCGTGGAGCCAAATGCCGTCATCCAGAATATCGATACGACAGAGGGAATCAGCAATACCGAGACCAGGAACTCACGGACAGACCGACCACGGCTGACACGGGCGATAAACATGCCCACGAACGGTGACCAGCTTATCCACCAGGCCCAGTAGAAGGTCGTCCAGCCCTGGCTGAAGTTCGCATCCTCGCGTCCGAACGGATTGCCCAGAAACGGCAACTCGCCCAGGTAGACGAGAATATTCTTGAAAAAGCCGGTGACAATCATCAATGTCGGGCCGACAAAGACCACGAATAACAATAGCAAAAAGGCCAGCAACATATTGAGCTCGGAAAGCCGTTTTACCCCCTTATCCACACCAAGAACAATGGAGACTATCGCCACAGCGGTGATGCCGGTAATCAGCAGAACCAGGGTTGTGTCCCCCCCGCTGATGCCAAACAGGTGACTCAGACCGGATGCGGCCTGCTGCGCGCCGATGCCCAGGGAGGTAGCCAGACCAAACAGGGTCGCGAAGACCGCCAGGATGTCGATGAGATGTCCCGGCCAGCCCCAGATACGCTCCCCGAGTAGCGGATAGAAAATGGAGCGAATGGTCAGCGGAAGACCTTTGTTATAGGAAAAAATCGCCAGCGACAACGCCACGATGGCGTAAACCGCCCAGGGATGCAGCCCCCAGTGGAAAATGGTGGCTGCCATGGCCAGGTTGGTGGCCCCGGCAGGATCGCCGGCCGCCGCGCCCAGGGGCGCCCAGTCGGTACGGGCGCCGCCCTCACCCACGCTGGTACCGCCCAGGGCGGTTCCATAGTGAGTCAGCGGCTCGGACACGCCATAAAACATCAGACCAATCCCCATACCGGCGGCAAACAGCATGGAAAACCACGAGAGCCTGGAAAAATCCGGCGTCGCTTTTTCACCACCGATTCGAACCTTGCCCAGGGGCGATAGAATCAATCCCACGCAAACCAGAACGAAAATATTACCCGCGAGTAACATGAACCACGTCATGTTGGTGTTGATCCAGTTTTTTATCGACTCGAATATTGCCGTCGACTGTTCGGGCAACGCCAGTGTAAGAATGACGAAGGCCAGAATTAACAGCGATGAAACGGTAAATACCGCACCATGGATATCGATATTCACCCCAAGCGGAGCGGCCTGGTAGTTATCCTGGCCAATCTGGTAATCGGTATCGATCAGGTTGGTCGCGCCCTCGGGGGCCGGCACACCAACTGATTCAATCGAATCCGAAGAATTATCGGGCTTGTTGTCCACGAGACTCTCCCCTTATTATTAAGTGTTGTCAGGCTGCATCCGGACGCACAAGAAATACGGATGATTCGGTATGCGAGGCGATCTTGCTGCCGTTGGCCGGCATGATGGCATCGAGATGTTTGGGCAAATGTGTACCCATGACAACCAGATCGGCACCGATTTCCTCAATCGCCTTGACCAGAATATCATCCAGATCGGCAACCGGATCATGGCTGTTGTAGACATGTGCCGACGGTTCCTGCCCGTTATCCGGGGCATGTTCATGGGCAAAGGCTTTGAGTTTTTGTGCATACTCCTCGGGGGTATGCGCCACGGAACTGGGCTGCGAGGTTGTCACGCCAACATAGCAAAGTTTCGCCTCGTAATGACGGGCCAGATCGGCCGCGATAGTCAGTGGCTTCTCCAGCGCACCCAGATGCGCAAGATCTACCGGAACCATTATTGTTTTAAACATGGACGGGGCTCCTTAATTAAGATTACACGAAAGTTTTCGTGTTAAACGGCTGTCATTTAACATTCTGCGTGAGTCTGAATTGACCTATTCTATTTTTATATTTGTCTGTGCAAACAGTTTGCAGGTCCGAAAATCGGTGCCATCGTATGGCCCGGCTAGCCAGGGAATTAATATCCCTGGCAAGGCGGGTAACCTTTTCGCGGCAAGAGCAAACCCACTCGCTAACCTCAGAAATAGTAGCCGAAGTTAATATTGAATCGGGTCTGCCACTGGTCATCGGCATTGGCGCCCAGACGGTCACCAAAGGTCGCATCGCCGCCAACGAACTCGTTGCCATTGGAATAGGCCAGATCAGTGTAGATATACCAGCCATCGTGTGCCCAGGCCGCGCCCAGCATAAACAGGTCACTGTCATTGAAGCCGCTTTCATCCTTCATGATGGAACTGTATTCCACGTAAGGAACGACATAGTCCAGCCAGTCAACACCATCCGTTTTATAGGTATAGCTGAGGGAGATAGCCGGTATCCAGGCCTCGGCCGCTGCAGTACTGGGAAAATCGTAGGCGCCGAACTGTACCAGTTGATCGCTTCCCAGCGGCTGGGCTGCATCGACGTCATACTCGTACCGGGTCAACTGGGTAGCCAGTTTGAGATTACCCCAGGTGTTGATCATGTGAACCGACGCGGCGTAATGATCACCATCTTTTTGTGGGCCGTTACTTTCCAGCTCGCCATATTGCAGGGAAAAGCCGATATCGGTGGGCACACCGGCATCGGCCATGCTGTAAATCCCGCGCACATTGACCTGGTTACGCTCTTCGTAACCGCTGCCATCTTTATTGACGACATCATAGGAATAACGGGCACTGTCTGCCGTTGAGCCCCGATAAGCACCCTCATCGGCATAGTAATAACCGAAGTCCCACTGCCAGTTGCCGCCGGATCTGCTGTATTTCACGCCCATGTCCATGTCGTCCGACAGGCCGACATAGTAATGCTGATCGAAGAACCAGCTCTGCGACACGCCGTAGGGGCCGGGACCGAAGGGAACGCGGTTGACACCTACCTGGAGCTGGCTGTCATCGTCAAAGTTATAACCCAGCCAGCCGGTATGCAGGAAGTTGTATCCGTTGTACCAGCGATACTCCAGCTTGCCGACATAGGGGCCGTTGGCATAGTCCATATTGACGCGGAAGGTATCCAGACTGAAGTTACCGTCATCCTCCCAGGCTCTTGAAGCGTCACCATCAGCATCCGCCGGGTAATCCCCCACCGCATAATTGGCCCGCATGGCCCCGCCGACGGTCAGATTACCGAACTGGATTTTATCGCTGGCCGTAGCCTGGGTTAACGGGAGACTAAACAGTAAAGCGACAGCGGAACTGCCGGTAATTAGAGCACGAGAGTGGGACTGCAAAAGGGTTGTTATTTTCATGCTGGTTCACTCCTTCGATATAGCAACATCTTGTTTGTGATACCTGCCCGTTGCCGGGCAGGTTCTGTTTTCTACCAGCGATACAATCAAAGCTCTCCGCTGATCCAGTACTCGACGCGATCTTCGTTCTCGTCAATGTATTTTGTAACGGCCTCTTCATAAGAGGTTTCCTGAGCATTATTCATCGCAGATTCCAGATCCTCGATAGGCAACTGCATACGCGAGAAGAAGCTGGCTGCCTTGATGTTATCCTGATAGAACCCCTTGCGGGCCACGGCATGGATCCGCTCGTAGCTGCCGAGTACGCCTTTGGGGTCTTCCAGATAGCGTAGATCAAAAGCGCCAAACATCCAGTGCGGGCTCCAGCCGGTCACTACGATCCACTCATCGCGGCGCACGGCCCGCTTCAGTGCGGCCGTCATGCCGGCACCCGAGGAAATCTGCAGCTCATAATCCAGACCATATTCCTTGATAGCCTCTTTCGAGAGTCGAGTCAGTCCGGCACCCGGGTCGATACCGGTGATTGTGCCATCCAGTTTTTCACGTACTTCCGGCTTCTTCAGGTCCTCAATCGAGTTGACCTGATCTTTGGGAATGCTGTTTGGAACAACCCACCCCAGACGCGCATGGGTATACAATAACCCCAGATTAACCACATCTTTACAGGTTTTGTTAATGTAGTCCTCGTGCGTACCCGGCTGCCATGACATCAACATGATATCAATGCCGCCGGATTTGAGCCCCTGGTACTGGGGAGCAATATCGGTCTGAATGAGTTCGACTTCCTGATCCATGCGCTCTTCGAGAATGCGTGTTGCCAGCTTGGTGACGAATTCGGCATCAGACCAGGCGGTCCAGCCGATCTTGACCTTGCCCTGGGCCAGGGCCCCGCCACTGAAGCCCAGCGTCAGAACCATGACGAGTAATAGATGCGATAGTTTCTTGATTGACATGTTAGCTCTCCTTTTCTTCTGTAATTAATGCACAGTCATCGAGCTCGATGACTCGACGCTTTGCCAGTATCTGATCACAACGAAGTGCTCCGGGTCGTGATCAGTTTGAACCTGATTGGCGACCATTCACCCGGCCCAGGCTGAACAGCTGGCGCAGGCGTTCTATCAAACTTCGGGTCGTTACCCCGCGCCGACCCTGTCCAAAGCTCTGCGTAACCCGATCGAGCAGTATTGCCAGCAGCACAACGCCGAGCCCGCCTTCAAAACCCAGCCCGACATCCAGTCGTTGAATCCCGGTCAGCACCGTATTGCCCAGCCCACCGGCGCCAATCATCGAGGCGATGACCACCATGGATAATGCCAGCATGATCGTCTGGTTGACGCCGGCCATGATGGAAGGCATGGCCAGCGGCAGTTGCACCTTGAGCAGCAGCTGGCGACTGGTACAGCCAAAAGCCAGCCCGGCCTCGACGTTTTCCTGGCTGACCTGGCGAATCCCCAGGTTGGTCAGCCTGACGGCCGGTGGCATAGCAAATATAAGCGTGGCAATCGAGCCCGGGACCTTGCCCAGTCCAAAAAATATAGCAGCTGGAATCAGATAAACAAACGGGGGCATGGTCTGCATGAAGTCCAGAATCGGCCGCACGACGGCTTCTACCGTTTCACTACGCGCCATGGCAATGCCGATGGGAATGCCAATCAGCAGCGCCAGCAGGCTGGAGCCGATCACCAGCGCCAGGGTGGAGACGGTCTCGCTCCAAATATCCATACCATATATAAGTACAACCGCGAGAATCGCAAACAGGCCAAATTTCCAGCTTACCCGCCACGCCGCCAGCGCAATGATGATGACTGACAGAACCAGGGGAGGTACCGCCAGAAGACCGTCCTCAAAGGTGTCGACCAGCAAGCCGACAATATCCGCAAACCCATCCAGCAAACCGGTCAAATTGGTTTGAATCCAGTTAACCCCCGCTTCGACCCAGTCACCAATCGGGATATCGAAATCGATTATTTGTTTATCCGCCATGGTTCAACCCGCCTTGTTAAAGGTTTTCAGAAGGATATTCTTGTCGATAACACCCAGATAGTGGCCTGATTCATCAACCACCGGGACAGGGTAACCCTCTTCGACAACACGTTTTAACACTTCTTCCAGCTCCATCTCCGACGGCGCCGGGTTCCCGGCGGCGAGGAACGCCTCATCCCAGTCCTGATCGTTTTCTGTAGCGCGGATCAGGCAGTTGACACTGACCATACCGCTATAATGCTGGTCATTATCAATGATCACGGCCAGGTGCCGGTCATCGTCACGCATCTGGCTCAGGGCATCACGCACACTCGTCTCGGAACGTTTGAACAGGGCAACGGACTTTTTCTCGGCAATGTCGCCGGCATTGAATACCTTGCTGACATCCACACCATAGAAAAAGGAGCGTACATATTCATTGGCCGGGTTGGTAACGATCTCCTGTGGCGTTCCGATTTGCACAATGGCACCGCCATCCATGATAGCGATACGATCACCGATCCGGATTGCCTCGTCGAGATCGTGAGAGATGAAAACAATGGTATGCGCCTCGGTTTGCTGCAGTCGAACCAGCTCGTCCTGCATTTCGGTTCGGATCAGCGGGTCCAGGGCCGAGAAGGCTTCATCCATCAGAAGTATAGATGCATTGGTCGCTAATGCGCGAGCCAGGCCGACACGTTGCTTCATGCCACCGGACAGCTCGTCGGGATAACTGTCAGCATTGGCCTCGAGCCCGACAGTCGACAGCGCCTTCAGGGCATGCTCGCGCTGCTCTTGATTGTCCATCCCGGCCACATCCAGGCCGAAAGCCGCATTTTCCGCGACCGTTTTATGCGGCATGAGTGCAAAAGACTGAAACACCATGCTCATGCTCTCCCGCCGCATGCGAATGAGTTCCTTCTTGTTCATGGCGGTGATATCGCGGCCATCCAGCAAAACACGGCCGCGCGTCGGTTCTATTAAACGATTTAACAGACGCACCAGTGTGGACTTGCCGGAACCGGAAAGCCCCATGACCACGAACACCTCACCGTCACGAATCGAAAAATCGGCATTCTGTACGCCAACAGTCGTGCGGGTGCGTTCGAAAATTTCGTCCTTGGACAGCCCCTGCTCCAGCAGGCGCAGAGCCTCGTCGGGCTCGGGACCAAATATTTTATAAAGATTTTCGACAACGAGCTTGTCTTGCGGATCATCACTACTGATGGCAGCCATTCGACTCTCTCCCGGAGTTCATCAGCGCAGTATTTACCAGATGTTGTGGCGATACCGTACGGTATATCAGAATAATCAAAACCTGAAAACTCAGAGCTGTACAATGCTGTGTCAGCACATTCCCCAGTAACAAATTCAACTATCAATCAGCTGCTAAGTTATTGTTTTGGATTGCTTAAACCTTACGCATCGTTACCGTACCTGTCAACTCACACCACTAGAGCATAGCACTGTGCCAGCATTTATCCTGCCGGATACCGGCAGCAAGCCGGGGGGAAATTAAAATAGGCGGGACAGGCCGTTATTCCGCCTCTGCCGCCGCCCGGAAACAGGCCGCGAGACCCACCCCACAAATCAGTTCCTGTCAGATATTACGCTTGAAAAGAAGCTGTGTCTTGATATTAAAGTGTGGCCGGGACTTTAAATACTGAAAGTAGGGATACAGAGAAGTACACTATTATATAATCAGGACTTTGCTCGAGCCTGCTTTACGTCACTGCTTCTTTCGAGCGCTTCCTTTGGCCAAATAGCGTGCCTCGAACTCATCCGCGCTGATGGGTTTACTGTAATAGTAACCCTGTGCAATGTCGCACCCGGCCTCGCGCAGGAACTGTTCCTGATAGGCGGTTTCCACTCCCTCTGCCACCACTTCCAGTTCGAGCCCCTGTGCCAGCCCGATGATTGAGCGGGTAATGGCAATATCATTTTCGTCAGCCGGGATATCTGTAACAAAGGACCGGTCTATTTTCAGTTGATTGATGGGCAATGTTTTCAGACGAGACAGGGAGGAATAGCCAGTTCCGAAATCGTCAATCGACAACAACAACCCCATCCCGGCGGCTTCCTGACGAATCCAGGTATTGACCTCTCGATCCTGCATCAGCCCACTTTCTGTCAACTCAAGCTGAATATGCCAGGGATTCACGCCGTACTGTTCGATTAACGAGCGGATACGCTGTGACAGACCCGCAGCGGACAACTGTCTCGGTGACAGATTTATCGAGGCTTTCAGGTGCGGCACATAAACCTGCCACTTTGAAATCACCGCGATAGCCGTACACAGCACCCAGTCTCCGATTGAAACTATCAGGTCGCTTTCTTCTGCCAGCGGAATAAATTGTGTCGGGGGTACAAGTCCGCGCTCCGGGTTATCCCAGCGGATAAGACATTCCGCGCCAATCAGCTCACCCGACGACAGGCTGAATTGTGGCTGCCATAGCAGGTAAAATTCATTGCGCGCGATCGCACGACGTAATTCACTTTCCAGCTGGAATTTTTCCGACACCTGACGTGTTAGTTCGTGCGTATAGTATTCATAACGGTTGCGCCCCTGATCCTTGGCACGATACATGGCGGAATCGGCATGTTTAATCAGGGTATCCCCATCACTGCCATCATCGGGAAACAAACTGATACCGATACTGCAGCAGGCATTGAGCTCATAACCCTCAACATTGAACGAACGGGATAGCGCATCAATTATTTTCCTCGCCACCTGCGCGACCTGATCGCGGTGTTCAAGATTCGGCAAAAGACAAACGAACTCATCGCCACCGAGACGGGCAACCACATCCTCGCGACGCATCAGGCCATTCAGTCGCAGCGCGACTTGTTTGAGCAGATTATCACCATAAGGATGACCCAGTGAATCATTGATATTCTTGAACCGATCGAGGTCGAGAAACAACACGGCAAGCATCTGTTTGTGGCGCCTGGCAATCTCGACCTGCTGTACAAGATGCTGCATGAAGTAATTCCGGTTGGGTAACCCGGTCAGCTCGTCATAATGCGCCATCTCCAACAGGCGCTGCTCGGCCTGTTTATGATGGGTAATATCAGTGGATATCCCCGCCACCGCATAGACCTGATGGTACTTTTCCCTGAGCGGAAACTTCAGCGAGAGATAAGTGTGCGTTTCACCCTCATGTGGCAACTGCTCCTCGAACTGTAGCAGTTGGCCACTCTTCAGTACTTCGCGATCATTATCCACAAGCACTTTGGCTATATCCTGAGGAAAAACATCCATGTCCCGTTTGCCGTATATCTCTTGTTGTGTAATTCCGAACAGCTCCTGATAGCGTTTGTTAACGTGCAAATAGCGCCCGTCCGTATCCTTGACGTACATGACCGAGGAGGTGTTATTGGAAATACCATCCAGCATTCGCTGCTGTTTCTCGTGCTCCAGAAGCGTACTCAGGATGCGCTGGATCATGATCAGCAGGGCGATGCTGTAAGCCAGCAGCCGCATAGCATGCCACCACCACCATGCGGCATCCCATATCGTCGACAGCTCAAAAATCAGCCCCGCGGTGCCGAACAGTGCGCAGTGCAGCGCAAAGAGACGATGATTCTTCTCGCCCTGACGTTCATAAAGCTTGTTGAGATGATACGCCGCGAACAGAAACAACAGGCCACCGGAGAGATTGAGCAGACTTGCCAGCAGTGTGAACTCCCCTTCCACCAGCATCGCCGGAATCCATTGCTCCCGCGAGATTGACAACGCCGTCACGCTCACCACCACCAGTGCGCTGACACCCAGCGGAACCAGATTCTCCGAGGCTGGCCGGCGGCCGAAGCGCTGACTTACTGTCGCGAACATCAACCCTCCAACGAAGGTCGCCAGACTGTGCAGCCAGACAAAGGCTTCACCCGGCTCCACCGCAGCATGAAATACATCCAGCAGGCCCATGGTGATCAATCCCAGGGGCACCGCCAGCGGCATTTCGGCAATCCGCTGATCGCGATGAAAAATCAGGATCAGGCTCGTGACAAACAGGGCAATAAGTGCCCCGGCCGTCTCCAGCACGGCATGCAAGGGCAGGTGTACAAAAAAAAGGTTCTCAGGCAGCAATAGCAGCAGCGAAACGGCGAATACCACTCCGGGATAGATCATCAGCCTGACAAAGGAGGTTAGACTTGTGGAGACAGCTAACAGTCTCGTTGCCATGCATCACCTTATTTGAAGATTAAGATCACTTGGCGGCGGCAAGGAACGCAATATCATTCCACATCCGCGCAAATTATTATTTTATTATTGTCGGCTGCCTCTCTGTCACTCTTTAACAGGGCAGACAGTCGCGTTCTTCACCAACGACCCCGGGGGGAACGGGTCAGTAATTGGATTGATGAATCGTTGCCTCTGTACTCCCTATAGTCAAGAAATTTACGTACAACTTCCTCACAGATTAAGCGGAAATAGAGGCCTGTCCGTATTAGGGTAATCCCGTAGTTCTGTTGATTCCGGGTATCCAAACAAACTCATCAAACATCCGTGCCCAGGCCGGGTTTGATCAGGGCTTGATGATTCTGGCGAACCTGCCCCGTGCCTGTTGCATCTCATTCAATTTCATATGCCGACTATCGACGCAATCATCATCGTGTCGACACAACAGTGAATATACTTCAGACTGTTTCGCACGGTGCAAACGTAGCGTTATCTCATAGCTGATCATTTCGCCGCCGGAAAAAGGCAACTGGCGGATATCGGGAACAACAAACTCTTCCCCGTTGCGCATATTGATCACCCGCAATTCTCCCGGTGTAATCGTCTGCGGCGAGTTTTTGATCTCTTTGAATACGAAGGGGCAGTTGGCATCAAACCGAACGACGGCACCAGCCACATGCGCCCGTGCTGCAAGTGACACTTGCTTTGCTGACTGGGACAGTCAATTCGCGGCTCACCTGGAGTCGATCACCACTGATAATCCGTTCGGCCGGATCCGCAGAATGTTCGCTGGCAACCACACGGAAGTATCATGGCCGTCAGCCATAGCGGCAATAGTATGCCGGGGTGTGATCGGATATTCACGTTCATACCTCCATCCTTCAGGAGGCCTGTTTTCCGCCAACTCAGTGAACCGTAGTCAATGATAAATGGGTCACCCGATAAAATGTTCCGGCATTTACCTTGTTCATTGCGGTCCGTTCTCTGATCTATACCCCTCCGCAGGGATGGCAGGACAAATCGTCTCGATACCTTTGTCTGCAACCCTCAACGGCCGGACTAAATCGTCTCTCTGCACAGCAAATTCAGGTTTTTATGATCTGGATCAAATTAAACGTTTACTAATATTTGGGCCCTCTCGATTCCCTGCCCTGTAAGAGACGATTTCAGATTCCCTGACAAACCTCGAAAACACACCAAGTATCTGAAAACACGGCATAAAAACTATACTGTCCTGGCGTACTTCAGGCCGACTTTATGAACACCCCTGTCAGGCACTGGTTTTCAGTGACTTTTAAGCTCACAGGCATGATGCCGATAGATTAAACATACGACTTCCTGTTGTCAGGACGTCCCACCAGTAAAAACCGTACCCAAGAGAATCTGTCATGCGACTTCCGAAACTCAAACTCCCCCTCAACTCAACCGGCATCCGTGTCGCCGGCTATGGACTGGCACTGATATTACTGGCAGCGGGGCTGTGGAATTTTGATCGGGGACTCACCGACTTGCGCGCCACGCAGGCTGACAACAGCAGCGTAACGACACAGGTTCAGATCACGGCGCAATCGGCCCGTTCCCGCGCCTGGATCTGGACCACCGGGTCGGTCCTCGTTCTGGTGACGCTAGCCGGTCTGGGCCACCGGACCCGTCGCCGTCAACACGAAGGCATAGCGGAGAAAATCCAGGCAATGGCCGAAAGCAGCGGTAACCGCCTCCCCGTGCGCGACGGCGACAGCCTCGCCCCGCTGATGCGTGCGGTGAACGCCCTGCTCGAACGCCGCGAGCAGGAGATGAAGCAAATTCAGGAACTGGCTTCAAGGTACGCCGGGGCCGCCAGCGAGCTGGCAATGGATGCGGATGACATCAGCGAAGAGATCACTCACCAGCACACCGAGCTCGACCAGCTCGCCACGGCCGTAAATCAGATGAGCGCCACCATTCAGGAGGTCTCGCGCAACACCCAGGAAGCTTCCGGAGCCGCTGGATCGGCTAAAAGTGAAGCCGAATCTGGGGCACTCAAAGCCACCGAGGCCATCACTTCGATCCAGCAGCTCGACACGAGCATTGGCCATGCCACCGAGGAGATCAACAAGGTTCAGCAACAGAGTGCGCAGATCGCCACTGTGGTCGATGTTATCCAGGGTATCGCCGAGCAGACCAATCTGCTGGCACTGAATGCCGCGATCGAAGCCGCGCGTGCCGGCGAGCAGGGCCGTGGCTTCGCCGTGGTGGCCGATGAAGTACGCAGTCTGTCGGCGCGTACCAACAAATCTACCGAGGAAATCGAGCACATGATTCAGGCGCTGGAACAACAAACCAGCAGCTCGGTAAGTGCGATGCAAACTGCCGCCGAGCAGGCCAGGCAAAGTGTGGACTCGGTGGAAAGCGCCGCCGAATCACTGGGCGAGATCGCCGGCGGTATCAAAACCATCAGCGAAATGACTATGCAGGTCGCTTCGTCCACGGAACAGCAGAGCCAGACGACAGAACAGGTCAATCAGAACATTACCGCCATTGCCGGTGCCAGCGAAACCGCCGCCGAAAACGCACAGCAAATGTCACAAACCAGCAAGAAGCTCCTGCAACAGGTCAAAGACCTCACCCACCTCGCCGGCGGCTAATGGCTGAGCAGGCTTTTACTGACAACCGCCAGCCCGGTGCGTCGGCAAGACGCATCCCGAAGGTCTTCTCCCGGCCGATCTCAACCGGTCTACACCCGCCGGGAATAAACTGGATATCAACACCCGTTCGTATCGATAAATTCGGGACATTTTCCATCAATGCCTGTTACCTGCTTTATATTCACCCCCGCATGACCTGACCTGCGATAAAACGGGCGATCTGATTACTGACGCATATTTGCTCGAATTTTCCCGGGAGAGTACCGGGCTTTGCGCTTCTGATCTGCCCGGTGCAAACCGTTATGAGCCGTGTTTCTCGGTATCTCTTTTCGTTGTATCATTCCCGTTCAACATTGCAAAACCCGCAACTAAAAGGTGATTTTTAATGAGTGGTCAGGCTATCACGGTTATCGGCAGCGGCTTTGCCGCGCTGACGGCGGTGCGCGAGCTGCGCAAACGCGACAAGGTGTCCCGGATCACAGTGATATCACCGAAGCCGGAGTTTATCTATCTGCCCAGTCTCATCTGGATCCCGTCCGGCATCCGCAAGGCGGAGGATCTGCGCATCCCGCTGGAGAAGTTTTTCGCGCGCATGCAGGTCGAGCATGTCGCGGCCGAAGTCACCGGGCTCAAGAATGGCGGGCGAACGGTCGAAACCAGTGTGGGCGACGTGAACAACGATGCCCTTATTATCGCCTCGGGCGGACGCTTCATCAAAAAGCTGCCGGGGATCGAGCACGCCATTACCCCCTGTGAGGGAATTGCGGCCGCCGAGCGCATCCGTGACCGCCTGCGGGAAATGGACGGCGGCACTATCGCAATCGGTTTCGGTGGCAACCCCAAGGAACCCTCGGCTATGCGCGGCGGACCCATGTTCGAGTTTCTCTTCGGCACCGATACCCTGCTGCGCAAGCAGAAGCGGCGCGATCAGTTCAAGCTGATCTTCTTCAGCCCGGCCCCCGAACCCGGCAAGCGTCTCGGCCCCGGGGCCATGAAAGGCCTGCTGTCGACCATGCAAAAGCGCGGCATCGAGACCCGACTGGGGCACAAGATGAAAGGTTTCGAATCCAACAAGGTGATCACCGAGGGCGGCGAATTCGAGGCCGATCTCATTCTCTTCATGCCCGGCATGACCGGCAACCAGTGGTTCGACAACAGCGAACTGCCACGCTCCGAAGGTGGCCTGGTCAAGGCGGACCAGCACTGCCGGGTCCCCGGTTTTGAAATGACCTATGTGGCCGGCGATTCAGGCAGTTTCCCCGGCCCCGACTGGATGCCCAAGCAGGCCCATATGGCCGATCTTCAGGCCAGTGCGGCGGCAACCAACCTGCTGGATGAACTGGCCGGCAAGGAACCCCGCGCCGGCTTCAAGGTGGAATTGATGTGTATCGTCGACAGCATGAACAGCGGCATGCTGGTGGCACGCACACCGAAGCGCAATATCCGGCTCCCCGCCAATCCTCTCGCCCACTGGACGAAGCGCCTGTTTGAATGGTGGTATCTGCGGCAGTACCGTTGAATCAAACCCGCGAGGCGCGTTGCCCCGTTTCGTAAAACGCTGCTGATCACCGGGCTCTTTTATATCAACCGACGCGTCATGTGCAGTCTGACTTCGGCTTCTTCGGTGAGAGCATGAAACAGGTGATGGGGACCGGTCGCGGCGTCGATCTTGTTTTCAAGATCGTCGCGGACCTCGGCGTAGTAATCGAGTAGCTTGCGATCAAAGCGGTGCAATGCCCGGGTCAAGGGATCCTTGCGCTGTCGTGCCATGATTTTTTCCATTCCATCCTGGTACAGGTCACCCAGACAGATATGCACGGCATTGAACAGCGTCACCCAGCCGTTGAACCACAACATCATATCGATATCGAACGATTCCCCCCGTGGCGGGCCCTCGCTGAGCACCTGCTGCAGCAGGTCTTTCTCTTTCACCGTTTCCCACTCTTCCAGCAGCGCAGCGCGCCCATAGCCGTCTATGGTCGAACTGGTCAGCAGAACCGGGCTGTCCGGATGTTTGGCAAGTACAAAGGTGGCATCCTTTAATACTTGCTGTGGCTGTTCCGGGGCTTTGGGATTGCGTTTCAGCCGGGGCGAGGTCTTCACGTCCTGCACCTGTATCTGGTGGCCCCGTTTACCCAGCTCCTGTGCCAGGCGGGCGAATACGCCTTTTTGCAACACATCCTGTGAGAAGTTCATGGCAGTCTGCTTGTGCAACAACGCCAGCTGGATTTGTTTGGCATAACGCGGATAGCATTCGACGATATTGGCGATCTTGGCCACAGGGATACGCTCGGCCAGCAAACCCTGCTTGTCGACGTAGACCTCGTTGTGAAACTCATCGAAGCTGATCTGCAATAACACTCTGGCCGGAGCCCACTTCTTTGGCCGGGACCTGATCGCCTCCGCCATCTTGCCCAGCACGTCATGGGTTATTTCGGGCGTGTCGGCAAAGTCGCCATTGAGCAGCAGGGCAAAGTTTTTGATGTGGCGCATCCGGCGGATGGCCGCGTAGAAATGATCCAGTTGTTTGGTCAGATCACCGCCGGTGAACAACACGCTGTCGGTATGCTGATCCACCAGGTCGAATACCTGATTCGGATCCTCATTCTTGCCGCGCGGGGGCCGCCAGGTAAACATGCAGTGTCGGCAGGTCTGCGGGCAGCCCATGGCGGGGATAATCCCCATCTTCTCGTAGCGCGGCGTCACCCCCTGCAGGTCATCCGGCAGGGCATCCACCAGAGCCAGTCGTTCCCGGTCTTCCGGACCCAGCATGCCCTCGTAACGCTCGCGTTCCTCGCGGGCCACATTTTTAAACTCGGCCATGTAGGTTTGGGTAAACAGCCCCAGGCCCTGCCACAGGGAAAGGATGTCCTGAATTAACTGCCCGGTATTCCCCTCGCGGGTCGCCAGCAGGGCCTGAAACTCCTGCCACTGTTTCTGGCCTTCGGCCGGATGATCAAGCCAGTGCTGAACATAACCGCGCACGAATTGCTCGGCGGTGTCGCAAAGCAGCAGTTCCATAAGGAAACCGAAGCGGGGGCCGCGGAAAGTTTCCAGCACCTGCGCGCGGTAATTCTCATGGACATTGTGGCGCAACCAGTGCCAGGCATAGAGATAGGCCATGGGAAAACCGAGTTCGGCGGCCTGGGGATGCCCACCCAGCATCTGGCGCATGGCGCCGCCGGTGGTAAGTCGATTGATCTCGTCCTTGAAGCGCTGGCGCATGGTAGTCAGATACACCGGCAGCAAAGCGGCCTGGTCCGCCACGGTGGCGGCCCGGCCTCCCCCGCTGACCACGGCGATACCTTCCACCCCCTTACGTTCTACTGCACTGCCGCTGACTGACGCCATGAAATATCCTGTCGATTCATCTGGCTGAATAATCAATTATACATCATGCGACCCGGGACAGCCTTTTCCCGTACGGTTTGTGATGTTACCGGCGAGACACGGCAGAAAACGCTACGACGTAAAAATCCACGCAAGCGAAGCAGTCAGTCGTCAATCAGACGGAAGGTCACGGGACATATGCGGGCCAATACGGTGGGCGGCACAACTTCTGAACTGCCCGATGCCGGTTTATCGCGACGGCCAGATCGGGTAAGGGAGGAGATGAAATGATAAACCGGGGTCAGAACCTTTCAGGCACGCGACGTGGTTCTATAAGGTTCCGACCCCGGTATTTGAGCTCACAAGCGCGTTATGCGAGGCCGCACTTCTCTTTGATAGCGGCGACGACGTCATCGCTGGAGGTGGCATTGATGCGCATCAGCATGCCTTCTTTTTCATAGAAGCCCGCCAGCGGTTTGGTCTTCTCGTTGTAGGTGTCGAGCCGACTGGCAATCGCTTCCTCGGTTTCGTCATCGCGCTGCACGACCGGTCCGCCACACTCGTCACATACGCCTTCGACCTTGGGCGGCTTACTCTTGGCATTGTAGATGGCGTTGCACTGGGTACAGGTCCGGCGTGTGGTCAGACGGTCCATGATCACTTCACGCGGCACATCCAGATCAACCACCGCATCCAGCTGTTCGCCCATCTCTTCGAGCATGGTCTTGAGCTGTTCCGCCTGGGGGATGGTGCGCGGGAAGCCGTCCAGCAGGTAGCCGTTTTTGCAATCGTCTTCCTTCAGGCGCTCTTTCATAATACCCATGATCAACTCATCCGGAACCAGGTCACCGGCGTTCATATAGCTCTGGGCCTGCTTGCCCAGTTCGGTGCCTTCCTTGACGGCCGCACGCAGGATGTCGCCGGTGGAAATTTGTACAGAGCCGTCGATGTCGCTCAGCATATTGGCCACGGTGCCCTTGCCCGCGCCCGGCGCGCCTAACAGAATCAGTTTCACTACGTTTCCCCTTGTCTCGAGTTATTGGTAAGTCAGAATCAGGGGAGGGTTATTTCATAAATCAGACTTGAGGTCCAAATAAATTTTTTTAGTAGCCAATAAACTGACGTCTCGGCCCGTTAAACCAAATACTACCCGCAAAGCGGGTAGTATGATGAAAGCCCCGGAAGGGCTATATCAGAGGTAAGGGCGTTCTACGCACCGCTTTCTCGATACTCGGATAACGGTGCGTGGAGCGCACCCTGCCTGGTTTTGCCACTCTCTCGTAATAGCGTCCTTATAGAACTTCCGGCTCAAAGGAGGCCATTTTCTAACGAAGCACACCGGGATGGCAGCGCCGGTTTGTGTCTCGCCTTCAACGACGGCGGTTTACCAGGATTTAATCAGCGTGATTAAACAAGCGTTACTAAGCCTGTTCACCCCGGGTAGTGTAGATCAAGCGAAGCGGATCCACCCGAGACAGGCTTTAATAGACGGGCACCAGGTGATATCCCTGTGCCTGGTAGCCGATCAGTGAAACAAAACCATCACCGACCAGGTTAAGGTCGGGCAGCAGGGTTTTGTTATCAATGCCGAACACATCGGTTGCCACCGCACAGATTTCCTGTTTAATACCCAGTTCCGCAAGCTTTTCGACATTGCTTTCAATTTCCATCAGCAGGGCGCCGTGCTCCTCTTCAGTTTCCGCATTCGGTGAGGTGCTGAGATATTGAACGCTGGGACCGATATATACCATCACAAAATCAGGCGTCACGTCCTGTTCCTGCATCCCCTTGAAGGTACCCTGAATGACTTCCAGATAGAAATTCATTTTTTTTGCATCGGCAATATCAATCAGAAACACCGCCTGACCGACTTTTAAATCAGCCAGTGCAGCACGGTCGTTTATCTGGCTGTTCGCATAGCCATGGCTGGTTGCCAGGGCCAGCGACAGAATCAGTAATGTGTAGTGAAACAATTTTTTCATAACCCACTCCGTGAGGTTTATGGATGTTGCCTATTCTGCAGATCAACAATCGAGCAGCTGGTTTTACGCGTTTGCTGGCAGTTTTTATCGCCTGGCTGATGATCGTATGAACAGCGCTTCTGTTGCAGTTCATGATAGTCAGCCTCACTATAGGCTGTGGCGGGGAGATTGGGAGGGTAATACACGCACCCCCCGCACAGCGCATTGGCGTCAACCTTTTTTGACATAGAACTGGAAGCCCCCGTCAATTTCCCCGGATTCCATCAATGTGTGGCCGGTCCGTTCGCACCAGGACGGGATATCGGTAAGTGTTCCGGGATCGGTGGCAACAATCTCCAGAACTTCTCCACTATTGATTTTTTTCATAGCCACATTGGTTTCCACGATCGGCATGGGACAACATTTGCCACTGGTATCCAGCTTGCTGTCGGCTTTGATATCACTCATCGTTGCGCTCCTTAAAAATACTGACAATGTTCGGCTTTGGCAGCTTTTTCGTTCAAAAACCACGATGCGCCGACGATACCGCTGGCTTCCGGGATCAGGTTGTCCTCGTTCACGCCGAAGATACTGGACGCCAGAGAGCAGGCATAAAAATTCACGTTATCAGTAGCCTTGAGGGCCTGAATCACGTCATAGATATCCGGGGGCAAACCCGCCTTCTCGACTTGCTGGCGAACCCAGGCATCCTGATCGGCATGGTCCCCCTGGATCACCTGACCTTTCGCCCCTTCCTCGGTCAGCGCCCTGACCGCCCAGTTCACAAACAGCAGATCGACCTGGGTGCCCTCCGCCCCCTGCAGATAGGCGAAAGCCAGGGGCGTGAGCAGTTTGTCGTATCCGTCTTCACGGACCACGATTGCGAGTGATTTCATCGTTGCCTCCTTAGAACGAACGTTCGTTCTAATTTGTGGGCCAAAAAAAGGCCGATACCCTCTGAACCGGGTTGTTCAGACCGCCACCGACCGCCAGGCACATTGCCAGATCTCATCGAGATACTCCGGCAATGGCGCGTCCAGAATCCCGTCCAGACGTAATTGAATTAACCGCAGCGCCCCGCCAAACACCGCCGAGGCGGCCACGATCGGGGTCATCTCCCGGACTTCGCCACTTTCCATCCCGGCCACCACCATCTCACGCATCTGCACGAAAGGACGCGAGGAACAGACCGGCTTCTGGTCCGGAATGAACTCCCGATGGCGAGAGAACAACATGAACCGCATCACCGCCGGCTCCTGCTCGGTGAGCTGAAACAGCAGCGCGATCACCGCCCGGCAGCGATCCTGCGCCGTGGCATGGGCGGCTTCGATTTCGCTGAATTGCGACTCCATACGCTCGACCAGGCTGTCGTACAGACTGCGGGCAATACCTTCCTTGTCACTAAAGTAGTGATAGATGGAGCCGGTACTGACCGAAGATGCCTTGACGATGTCCGGAATCGAGGTATTGAAAAACCCCTGCTCGGTAAACAGATTCAGTGCCGCGCCCAGCACCTGTTCGGTGGCAGGGGTTCGTTTAATTTCTGTCGTCGTCGCCATGTATCAAGACTAGAATGAACATTCGTTCTAGTCAAGCAAATAAATATAATATTAATAGTATGTGTTTCGTGAAGACATGCCAGGAATGGGCTTTGCCTGAATGACACTGACTTAACCCCATCATCCCGGCACCGGCCTGCGCCGGCCGGGATCCTGTTTACACCGGGGCCGCACTTCCCTCGATACCCGGCCACTACCGCAGCAGGCCGGTGCCGGAATGAGGGAAATGCGTCTTTTCGCTCCTGTCAGCTGATGATCGTTTCACGGTAAGCATGCCAGGTCGAATAA
>NZ_JAVLAZ010000003.1:1520-17428 GCF_031581315.1 Thiohalophilus sp. | reverse complement strand
TTTTCGCTCCTGTCAGCTGATGATCGTTTCACGGTAAGCATGCCAGGTCGAATAACCCAGCACCGGCACAATGAGCACGAATCCGATCAGTGCCGTCGCGAACCCTACCGCCGTCAATGCCAGAACCAGCATGGCCCAGAGCGCCAGAGCCGACTTGTTTGCCCACACCGCATGAAGGCTGGTTGTGATTGCCGTCATGGCATCGGCATCCTGGTCGAGGATCATTGGTAAGGCGAATGAGCTGGCACCAAACAGCAAGCCACCGAAAATAACGGCAATGACAAGGAACCCTGTATTAGACAGCGGCACCGCCGCAGAAGCAGCCGACTGCCCGGATATCGTCACGACATTTATCACTATCGATATAAGGATGAGCAGAAACATGAACATCAGGCTAAGCAACAGCGCCAGCATGAGTTCGTGTCCCATTTCATGCAAAGCCTTGCTGCGTTCGTGACGAAAACTCGGGTTATGATTTTGCTCAAGTTGCTGGCTGATATCGTAGAGGCCGAATGCGAGTGCGGGCCCAACAACCAGCAGACAGATAAACAGTGCAACCAGTAAATAACTCTCACTGGTCCAGGATAAATAAATCAGCAGCCAGCCGATTACAGCGAATATCGCACCGTAGATCAGGCTGTGCCAGGGCGCCCGGCGGAAGTCTTGCCAGCCTTTTTGCAGCCACCCAAATGGCGCATCAATCATGAGGTCGCGGCAAGGCGCATAGAGTGGGGAGTCATTCTTATCTGAATCTGAACTATTCATACTACACCTCCATATATACAAGTGTAGTAGGTGCGATGGTCTTTCACAGGCATCAGGCCCGGATTCTCGCGGTAGAAAAAATCCATAAAAAGCGGGGGTAAAGCACTGTAATATATATTTCAGCAAGCATTGTGCCCGGGCCACTTCACGCGGACTCTGCCGCTTATTTTTCATGTTGAATATTAGCCACCGGCTATATTAGAAATGATTGGTCGCTGACCCGGTTTTTTTAATGATTCAGGCACAATATACTAGTGCCTGCAGCCAGACCAGAAACGCCAGGCAGGGAGTCGGAAATGGCAGAATTCAGCGTTAATCCACACCGTTTTGACCCATACAAGAACTTCAAGTTTCGCATCAAATGGGATGGGCGTTATGTCGCCGGTGTCAGCAAGATCAGCAGTTTAAAACGCAATACTGAAGTTATTGAGTGGCGCCAGGGCGGTGAGCCGAACCTCACGCGCCGTATGCCCGGATTTACAAGCTTCGAACCTGTCACGCTTGAACGGGGCGTGACTCACGATCCGGAATTCGAAGATTGGGCCAACAAGGTATGGCGCCTTGGCGCGGGATTGGGAAGTGAGGTGTCACTGGCTGATTTTCGCAAGGATCTCATACTCGAAGTCATGAATGAAGGTGGCCAGATTGTGCTGGCCTACAAGATTTATCGATGCTGGGTCAGCAACTATCAGGCTCTGCCGGATCTGGATGCGAATGAACCTGCCATAGCCATCGAATCACTCACGTTACAACATGAGGGTTGGGAGCGTGACACTTCCGTCACCGAACCCACTGAAAAAAGTACCTGAGCCGCTCGATGTCTTCCGTGAACCTCACAAAAGCCTCATTGCATTTCCTGGGTAGCTCCAGCGACTTGCCCGAACCGTTTATTTTTCAGTTCAACCCTGAAAGCATAACACGAGTACAGAATTACTCCGAGAAAAACAGCAAAATCACCGAAACCATCCGCCTGCACCTGGTCTTCAATATCATGCATGGCCTGTCAGATAATAATCCCCAGGCGATTGAACACGGCATTTATCCGTTACTGGCGGCATTGGAAGAATATGTCACCGAACAGAGCAAGTTAACACGGTTACCCGGTATACTGAGGAAGATGGGCCCAAAAATTCAACGAGTAATGGTGCTCTCATATGGCAAGCGGAGCATTCCTGTTCGGATAGTACGTCTCAACATAAAAGAGCTCGTACACAATGCGCAATTAACACCCTTGCATGCAACCGTTGATCTGTCGCTCCGTGTGCTGAGTGAGTCAGAGTTAAATGGCAACCCCCGGGGCAAGGCAGCGTTGGATAATTACAGAAAGTACCGTGAGAGCGAGGCCAGGCTATTAACTCCGCTGACTCATTTAGAGTAATCAGGCCAGAAGTCGCGGCAGATCAAACGAAGAAAACAACGGCGTACTTTCAAGCTCGCACAATCTCAACCCGATCACCAACCGCGATAACCCCACCGCTGACAACAGTCACACATATCCCGCTGTTTTTTCCAAGTGCGCCACCAAGCCCCTTACCTTCAATCTTATCCAGGTAGCCACACGGTGGGCGAGGCTTGTGGTAGCGAAAAATGGCATCGCCTATCCGAAAGGTCTTGTCCTGCAAGTCTCTGGTTTTGAGATGGCTTATAACAAGGTTGCGGCGATGATGCCCCGTATCCAGCCTGGCGCGCAGGGTATCTGACAGGCCCTTTTTGGCTTTATCCAGGTCGTCCTGGCTAATTAACGTAACCTGACAGGCCTCGGTAACCTGCCAATAGCCCCTGGCGACACTGTAGCGATCACCGTCCAAACCGGTCTGTTCAAGCGCCTGTATACGATCGACAGACTGCATTTCAGTACCAGCGGCAGTGGCAATATAGATCGCTTTGAGTACCGGTAAATCCCGATAACGAGAAAGCGAAAACAGCTTGTTAAGAAGTGACAAGATATTGGTGTTCCTTGAGTAATACAATCAAGTGGAAGTAACACTGCCCGCCCTGATTTCAAAGTATGGGCGGCCTCTTTTAACTATTCCCTTCCCTGAACCGCCAGCTGAGTAGCGATTCAAGTAACCTGTTAGTCAGGTTTCGGTTTGTGACTCGTCTTTGATTATGGCTTTTACGTCTATATCAAACTCTTTCGGATCGATTATTCGACTTATTTCAGGTATACGCTGATTGCCTTCCCACAATTCGCTACCAAGATTAATCAATTTTCGCTTTGGATAATATTCCTTATTTCTATTCATGAGCAGCATGACAACGGGTTTGAGCCGCTTATCGGCGTTTTGCTTCACTACGACGCCGACGTGGCCAGTTACAAACTCGACAACACTGCCTACAGGGTAAATACCAATTGTACGTATAAAAAACTGCATCAAGTCCTCATCGAAATTCCCTGGCGCCCAGTTGTACATTTTTTTGAGTGCCTCATGAGGAGTCATACCATCGCGATAGACCCGGTCGCTGGTTATAGCGTCATAGACATCAGTGATCGCGACTATCCGCGTATAATATTTTATACTTTTATGTTCCAGGCCGTTGGGGTAGCCATTACCCCCGATCCTTTCGTGATGGCTCAACACGATATCCAGCGCGTCACGTGTCATATTTTTATCTTTGTAAAGCAGCTCATAACCGACAACCGGGTGGGCTTTCATCACTTCGTATTCATCGTCGGTCAACCTGCCGGGTTTATTCAATATCTCAAGCGGGGTTTTTATTTTCCCCAGATCATGGAGCAAGGCACCAAGCCCCAGGTCGTCCAGTTCTTTCCGTCCCAGGCCCAGGGCTCGTCCGAAGGTAATCGATAAAACACAAACATTCACGCTATGAATCGCGGTGTATTCATCACGATTTTTCAAATTAGTAAGCCACATTGAGGCGTCCGGATTACGCGCAATACTATCAGCCAATTCCGCTACCAGACGTTTAGCGGCTTTTGTGTTTATGCTCTTACCCATACGCACTTCTTCAATAATGGAGTCGATATAGGAGCGGGTCTGGTCACGTACTTCACGCGCCTTTAATAATTCCTTCTTGAATTCAGACTGTTCAAGTTCGCTCGATTTTAGCGTGATCGTGTCGGTAAAATTTGGGGTTTTGTTAGCTCGCGCCTTTCGAGCTTTGCCGTTCTTCTTTAAAGATGGCGATCTTAATTGCTCTTGCAGCTTTCTGGGCATTTTCTCTGTATCGATATAGACGTACTCGCATATGCTCTGTACTTGCTCTATATCATCCTGGCTGCTCAGGGGAAACCCCTGAAATAAAAATGGTGACTCTATCCACGGGCGATCAATCTCCGAGACGTACATGCCTATACGAAGATCTTTTGTCTCGATTCTTATTTTCATTCGGGAGGAACCAAATCCAGGGTGGCAACTGTATAGCCCTTATCGGTAGCGATTTCGCGCGACTTGAGGGATTTTTCGCCAGGCACGGGAAGCCCCCCCTTTTTTTACCAAATAACCACCCTGACCATCCCGAATTGGAAAAGGGCTTTTATCCCTTCAATTCGGGTTGCAGATTGTCCTGAACAAAATTGATTTATGCCGGTCATAATCATGATGTGGCGCAACAGACCGCAGATGCATTAATATAGCCTATTGCAAATACAACCAAATATTAAAGCGATGAACGACGAGACCACGACAACACAGCTCCCCCCTGCGCATAAACCCCGACCGATGGTCGACCTGCTGGTCAGCCTCCTGATTCCCTCAGTAATCCTGATGAAACTCAGCGGCCCGGAGCATCTGGGCCCAAGCGGCGCCCTGGTCATCGCGCTGGCGTTTCCGCTCGGCTGGGGCACGTTTGAATTATTCAAATACAGGAAATTCAATTTCATTGCGCTGCTTGGCCTGGTCAGTGTCTTGCTCACCGGCGGTATCGGCCTTCTGGAGCTCGCCCCCAAATGGCTCGCGGTCAAGGAAGCGGCGATTCCCGCGATCATCGGTATCGCTATTCTCGTCTCTGCCTATACGCCCTATCCGCTAATCAGAACATTGCTGTATAACCCACGGGTGATAAATATCGAGAAGATCGAGATGAAACTCCATGAGCTCGGTAACCGGGGAATATTTGAACGTCGCTTACAGAATGCGACGTACCTGTTAAGCAGCACCTTCCTGTTCTCCGCCACCATGAACTATATGCTTGCCATATGGATCGTTACCAGCCCGGCAGGGACGACCGCCTTCAACGAGGAACTCGGACAGATGACGTTACTGAGTTATCCGATGATAGCCATCCCGTCAACCGTGATGATGATGGCGATTCTGTTTTACCTGTGGCGCACGATTCGTATGTTGACCGGGTTCAAATTAGAGGAAGTCATTAACACTCAGTGAAAACCGATTGTGCCATCGATCGGGTCTGAGTCTGAGTTTCCCGAACTCTACACCTGGCAATGTGACGCGTTGTCACCGCGCCCTTTCGGCCCTGTATTTTCTGATTTCATTCTGCAGCCTGTCGCGGCCTGAGCGACTTTGCCGGTATATTTCATCGGCCTTGTAGAACTCCAGCACACGAACATCCTGAATATCCGGCTTGATATAGATATCCGGCGGTCTGTTGCGCATTTTTTCCTGCATCACTGCTGCCTGCATGATCTGAAAAGTATTGAAAATCGTCTCAAAATAGGCCGGTCCGTTGTCAGTGTCCGGAGTACGTTCACCCAGCACATCAATGGCCACCACCACATCACAATCATCAAACAGCAGGTCATAGGGCACCGGGTTAACCAGTCCGCCATCGACCAGCACTTTTCCCTGATACTCCACCGGTGCAAATAAACCGGGTACGGCAATACTCGCCCTGATCGCGGGGGCCAGTTCACCCGATTCGAATACGACCTGTTCCCGGCTCCAGAAGTCCGTCGCTACAACCGTTAACGGGATTTCGAGTTGACTGAAATCGGTAACATTAATGAGATCCAGCAGATATTGCATCAGGGTTCCGGATTCGATTAACCCACCCTTACCCATGCTGGGCTCGACAAAGTCGAACCAGCTGAAAATATCTTCGTTGAACAACGTATCCAGCCAGTCCTCGTCTTTCGAAACTGACAAACGTTTGACCTCCTGGCGGATTTGCATACCGGATAATCCCGATGCATACAAACAACCCATCACAGCACCAATACTGCAGCCGGCGATGCGATGGGGCCGGATACCCAGTTCATCAAAGACTTCCAGCATTGGAATATGCGCCAAACCCCGGGCGCCACCACCACCCAGTGCCAGGCCGATTTTTTGGTCTTTCAGATCGCGTCCACAGCCTGTACTGAGAATACTGACGGCAAGAACTGTCAGAAATTCTCGCCGAGTCATTGTCATCGTTTTATCCTTCTATGAAGAAAAAAGAAAACGGGTCGATGTCGAACATGGGAAAGTGAACGAGCGGATCGAAGTGGCCATGCTGCAAACATACTTTGCCCCCTGATAAATGCCTGACCCGGTTTTTACTCCCGATACCAGCTGCCGTCCGGCAGCGGCTTCATCCACAGAAAGCTGTACCAGAACCACTGGTCTCCATCGGTCGCCGGCGCGGTGCAATTGACCTTGGAACGGCCGGGCTGCAACGCCCTGGCGGGGCGTAGCGACAGGCGCGGCGGGGTACCGGACTCGAGCTTGAGCGGGACCGTATCACCACCCATATAGCATCGGATCGCCTCCGGCCGGTAGGGCCCCGGGCCCAGCGTCAAATGCAGTTTCGGCCGGTCGTCGCCGGGATCGAGCACGCCACTCTCGGGGCGGGTCCCGGTCACCGGCAGGGGCCGCGAGCGGACCTTGATCGCGAAGCTGTCCATGCCGGCGAAGGCGGTCGCGATCGGAAACCGCGGCAGGGCCGAGAACTCGCCGCCGGGCCCGATGGCACCGGAATGCTGGCCGAAGCCGACGAAATCGAGCTTGCGGACGATCGCCGCAACGGCCGGCGAGAACTCGCCGAACGGGTACGCGAACAGCCGTGCCGGTTGCTTGAGTTCCTGTTCCAGACGGGCCTGCGCATCCACGATCTCGCGCCGCATACGCCGCCCCCAGGCGGCCTTGTCCTCGCCTTCCAGGCGCCGGATCATGTGCGGGTGATTGACACTGTGGTTGGCGATCGTGACGCCGGCCGCCTCCATCTCGCGCAGCTGGTCCCAGGTCACGAAGTTACGGTCACCGTCGTCGAGGGAACCGGTCGTGATGAAGATCGTGAACGGCCAGCCGCGCGCCTGCAGGCGCGGGAAGACCTCTTCGTACACCGACCGGTAGCCGTCATCGAAGGTCAGCGCGATCGTCCGGTCCGGGACCTCCTTGCCGGCACGCACGGCGGCGACCAGGCGCGGCAGGGGCCAGACCTCGAAGTCGTTCGCCGCAAGGTACGCCATGTGGCGCTCGAATGTCTTTGGCGTCACGCTGGTCGAGGGGGGAGTGTTGTCCGAGACGTGATGGTACTCGAGCACCACCGCGCTGTCGGCGGCGCTCGCCAGTGCGGACAGAAAGAGCGCGACCAGCCCGAAGCTAGCCAGCGCTATCCAGACGGTCCAGGTCGTTGCGGCGGATGACGCCTCTGATGTGTTTGACATAGTCCTCTCCGATAGCCGCGTAGTTGATCAGCCCGGCTGCCATTTCCAGACCGCTGGGCTCGCGTCCCGCCTTGCGTGCCTGCGCGCGGATATCACGCAGCGGCTGGTAGGCCGGGTGTGAGTTGAGGTTCCTGAGGTAAGTCCGGACCGATCCCGCGATGGTATCGAAGGCCTGCACCTCGAAAGTCGCCCGCTCCGGACGCCGGCGTGGAACGATGCCGCATCCTGCCGTGAAACACCACTGACCGAACAGATTGTTGCCCTGGCGCGCGAAGCGCGAGGTGCCCCAGGCCGACTCCAGTGCTGCCTGCGACAGCGCCAGCGAGGTCGGCACGATATCGACCCGCGTGGCGAGCTTGCGTGCGCGCTCGAGTTTCCCTTTCGCCTTCACCCGGTACAGCTGCGCCTGTTTCGCCAGCCAGGCCTGCTCATCGGGCGTCGCGTGCTCGCCATCCTCGAGTTTGTCGAGGATGGCGAGCAGCTTCTCGCGCTTCGCGAGCACGCGCCGGTTCTCGTACTTGACCACGGGCCAGAGAAACTCGATGAACGCCTCCTTGCGGTCGCCGCTGTTCTCGAACACCCGAAAATCCGGCAGTGATTGATTGCCAGGCTGCGACACACGCAGGTGATCGTAGCTGAACCACGCCATGGCCAGGATCAGCATGCCGACGCACACCACCACGGCCCGCCCGACAACGTTGGGGTGTCGCGACTCGACAGTCCGGATCCGCCCGGCAATGCGCCCGGGCAACCGCGCGACAATGGCGGCGCCGAGCCGTCCCGGACTCAGGTGTGCGAGCGCCCGGCGGAGCGCAGCGACCGACCTGGCCAACAGGGGCTGGCGGCCAATCGCGCGCGCACCCTCGGCCAGACGCTTCAACAGCAGATTCATCAGGCTATTGTGCCCGAGCCCCACCAGTCGAGGCCAGCCGGATTCGGCACCACGCGATCAACATGGCAAACCGAACCAGAGGATCTTCGCATCAAATCGACCTCCGTAGCAGGTAAAGGCAGGATAAGCCCTCCTCTTCGCTGAAAACCACCCCGGCCACACGCAGCAACCCGGACTTTTCACGACCCGGTCTTTTCAATCTCACTCATTGGAAAAGGGCTTTGGCCCCTTGAGTTTAAAATCAGTTAACGGCACCGAGGGCGACCAGAACAAGATTCATCCCCTGCACCAGGGCAATAACCAGGATGAGCGCAACCGGGTAAACCGAGGAATAGGCGATAACCGGTCGTTCAGAGGAATCGGCCTGACGAATGATATCCAGCCCCGGGGTGAAGGTCATACCGCCGCAAATGACACCAAAACATTCGCTCACCGGAATTTTCATGAAAAAGTGTCCGAAAAGGAAACTGACCAGCATGGGAATAACGGCGAACAGCACCGCGTAGGCCGCGTAATAAACGGCCTGAAAGTCCAGCGACTCGACAAAACTCTGCCCGGTATCGAACCCGACCTGGACAAAGAACAGTGCCAGCCCCAGTTCCTTTAGCACCGCTGTCGCATTGCGCGGGAAGCGCCCGATAAAATTACCAATGCGACCAAAGTGGCCGAAGATCAGGCCCGCTACCAGCGCCCCACCGGCCAGTCCCAAAGAAAACGGCCCCAGTGTCGGCACCGGAATAATAAGGCCGCCGATGGCAAAGGCAAGAAACAACGTCGCCGCCAGGGAGCCAATATCCACCCGCCGCTGCACCGTGTGATGTTCATGGCCAAGGAACAGCTCCAATTGATCAAGCTGGTAGGGCGTCCCCACCGCCACGACAACATCGCCGTATTCCAGCGTGAGATCATGGCGCGGGACAAATTCCACATTAGAGCGAATGATACGGGTGATCGAGATATTGTATCTGAGTCGGACACCGAGATCGTTCAGGGAACGATTCAGCACAGAAGTGTTCTCCACCACGATGGATCGGGTGTCCAGTTCCGAGTTCTCATCGAACTTCTCTTGAATTTCCTCACCGAGCAGCTCGCCCACTGTTTTTACATCGTCGGGCATGCCTTCCAGGCGCACGACATCGCCAACCAGCAGGACGGTGTTACCGCCTGCCGTTCGCAGCGAAAGATCGCGCAATATCCCGGATATCACCACGTTGTGCAGCTGGAATAGTTCGATATCGCGGATCAAATTGCCGGATAATTCAGTGTTATGCACTTTGTATACGGCAGTATGCACTTGCGAACGGGATTGCACTTCCGCCTCCATTCGTCCGCGCAATAATTTCACCGCAATCGTAATAAAAAGAATCACGCCCAACAGGCCGAAAGGATAGGCGACGCCGTAACCAAAAATAACCTCACTCTCGGGACTGAACTGCAAGGCACTGATCAGCGCCGGGCTGGAGGTGAAGGCCCCGGCAAACAGGCCGAGTCCAACGCCCGGGGGTACCGAGGCAATGGCAATAATCGCAACAACAGTCACCCCCGCAACGGCCAGCAGAACCAGAACATTGGCAATATAACGTTTCCCGTGTTGCTTGAAGGCACGGAAAAAACTCGGACCGGCTTCCAGTCCGACACAAAGCAAAAACAGGACAATGCCGAGATCCTGAAGGATGATGATAGGCTCAAATTGATAAAAATAGCCGGCAATCATCGCAACGATCAAAACACCGCTCGATCCAAATCCGACGCCCTTGATCCGCAGGTTACCAAATGCAATCCCGAGCAGAATGACCAAAAAGGTGACGATCAGCTCGGTCTTGCGGAAGAAGAACTCAATAGGTACAACACCTTCTGTTTCCAGCATAGGACCTGATTCCGGTTGGCGTGACGTGCCGAGGACTCCGATGAGCCGTATTCAGTTTTGCAGGCAAATGAATCACTCGCAAGATGACGAGCGAACCACAGCGCCTTGCAAGTTAAATTCCATCATAGTTGACCAGGCCACCCGGTTCAATTCAACCAGCGGGCACAACCTGGAATGGTCAGTCTCAGAGCACAGATTTCTCTAATATTAGCAACAACTGTACTCTGCGCCCCGGTTTGTCAGCAGTTTTATATCCGGTGCGGGTATGGTTTGCTATCGCCTCGCTGATCAAGACGTGGCATATGTTATATAGCGGGGCAAGGGTAAAGGATCTTGACCAATGCGGGACCCTTAAATGTAAATTGAACAGGCTTGCTGCGCTGTCACCAGGGCATCCGGGTGCCGTCAAAACGTAGAAAGAGGCCTGACTGTTCAAGGGTGAAGTCATCGATGATTTGACGCATCCCCTGCACACTCTCTGCGGGTGTATACGGCGCCGAATCGCCTCCCATCCGGGTCTGGACCCAACCGGGATGCAGCAGCAGTACACCGACCTTGCGCGGTGTGACTTCATGGGATAAACCTGTCATTGCTGCGTTCAGGGCCGCCTTGCTGGAACGATAGGCGTAATCATTGCCACTGCCGATATCCGTGATACTGCCCATGTGGCTGCTAATGGCAACCAGCAGACGTCGCCGGCTGCGGGCGACCGAATCAAGCAAGGCTTCACTGACCCGCATGGCTCCCAGGGCGTTTACCGCAAAGGTCTGCTGCCAGTCGTCGTAATCAATCGTACCGAGTTTGTCCTTGCCCCAGCGTTCGTAATACACACCGGCATTATTAACCAGAATATCGATAGCGACATCGTGCAACTCTCTGGCCAGCGTCTTGATCTGATCAGGCCGGGTAACATCAAGCGGGTGAAGGGAGATATTGGGATGGTGGCTTGCCAGCTTGTGCAGTTCATCAGCCTGCTCCACAAAGCGACACGTGGCGTAGACCCGCCATCCCAGCTGTGCATACTGGCGCACCCATTCCAGGCCCAGCCCGCGATTGCTGCCCGTCACGAGGATCGAATTCGTATCCATACCCAATCTATAGGATAAATCGCAGGCTCAGTAAACCCTGGTAAAATCGGTCTGCAGGAAGTATCGCCCTTTTCTCGACAAATCACGTTGCCGCACCCGCAACCCGGCCCTATCATGCCAATTAGAAAAGGGCTTTGACCCTTCAGATTTGACCCTCTAAATTACTTCACTGTAGTAAAGCCCAGGTTAGACCAGTTCTGCATACCGCCGCGATACCATTTCAGTTTATGCGCCGGGTAACCATAATCCAGCAGGGTGCGGATATTGGCTGGTGATTGACCACACCACATACCATTACAGAACATCACCAGGGTTTTCGCGTTCGAGTAATGAAACAGACCGTCCTGCTCTTTTACGTCAAACTGTTCAGTCAGAATATCGATGATATCAAATGGTGCGGCACCGCGTTCCGGGTTGAGTTTGACCCAGGGAATGTTAATAGAGCCGGGGATGGTGCCGCGTTTGACCCAGTCCGGGGTGCGCGAATCGATCACCAGAACCGACTTGTCGCCGGAAGACACTTTTTCGAGGTACTCCACCATTTCCACTTCACCGATGGTTTCAACCCCCGGTGCCAGTGACATGGGCTGAATACAGAACGGCGGACAGTTTCGCGAGGTTTTGGCAAAATCATCCACCACCTTATGGTCATTGTTCTGATTACGTTTGATGGTAATGGTTTTACCATTGTGCTTCACATCCACACTGCCGATTTCCGGGGTAATCTTGACTTTCAACTCTTGTGCATAGGCAGGTTGCACGAGCAGGCCAATGGAGAGCACCGCGGTGGAAAACAGATGGTTTATATTCATACCTGGACTCCGTGATTTTGCGTGTTGCGGGAAAGACCGGTTCAGAAGGCAATCAACGCTAATATACTATAGCCTGACAAAGTAATCAGCCTGCCCTCTTCAATTCCTGGTCTGCCCGGCTGTCGTCCCGGGCAGGCCTGTGATTGAGTCGTTTTCTCGATTTCGCCTTGAAACCGAATCGCCCGGACACCCGCTCAGGACTCAGGCACGCCTGTATTTCAGGCAATTCAGTATTGCGCAGCTGATTTCGGAACAGCTCAAGCGGAAAAAGGGCTTTGACTGTTTAAATTGGTACGCGGCCGGTTGTCTCTAGTATCATGTTCTTCATGAATCAACGTAACGCATTTCCTGTCCCGGTTATCCCGGCCCTGCTGATCATCAATGGCCTACTTTTTCTGATGGAGATGACCACCGCTGGCCGTCAGTTGATTGACCTGTTTGCCCTGTGGCCACTCGGCGCTGGCATGTATGAGGGCGCCGCGCCCGGTTTTCAGGTCTGGCAGCTGGTCACGTACTCTTTTCTGCACGGCGGGGTATTTCATTTGCTGGTCAATATGTACGCCCTGTGGCTGTTCGGCTCGCGCATGGAAATGGTGTGGGGCTCAAAGGCCTTTTTGATTTACTACTTTGTCTGTGTCATCGGCGCCGCGCTGGTGCAGTTGCTGGTGGCCAGTCAAAGCGGAACGGTCTATCCCACCATCGGCGCCTCGGGCGGGGTATTTGGCCTGCTGCTGGCCTTTGGTCTGACCTTTCCCAACGAAAAACTGATGCTGCTGTTTCCGCCGGTGGCGATGTCGGCCAAGTGGTTCGTGTTGATCTACGGCGCCGTTGAACTCTATTTCGGCGTCACCGGCAGCTTTGCCGGCGTGGCCCACTTCGCCCACCTGGGTGGCATGCTGTTCGGCTATCTGCTGATTCGCTACTGGCGCAGCCATCCACCGGGTTATCGTTAGTCACGTTCAGGAAGAATGGGGATTAATGCTCGAATGTAGGCGCTGAGCCCGTGCTCGTGTTACATCAACAGCAGCGCGGCAAGCCCCAGGAAGACGAAAAAACCCACGACATCGGTGACAGCAGTGAGGATGACCCCGCCCGCCAGGGCCGGGTCGATGCCGAGTCGGCGCAACAATAACGGCAACACACTGCCCAGGATAGCGGCGTTGAGGAAGTTGATCAGCAGCGCCACGGCAAATACCAGCCCCAGGCCGAGGTTATCGAACCACGCGGTAGCGATCAGGGCCACGACCACGGCCCAGATAACACCGTTGACCAGGGCCACCGCCACTTCCTTGGCCAGCAACAGCCCCGCATTACTGCGCGCGATCTGCTCCAGGGCAATACCGCGCGTGACCAGCGTCAGGGTCTGGTTGCCGGCCACGCCACCCATACTGGCCACCACTGGCATCAGGATCGCCAGGGCCACCATCTGTTCGATGCTGGCGCCGAAGCGGCTGATGACCCAGGCGCCGATAAAGGCATTGACCAGATGCACGCCAAGCCACACAGCGCGATGCCGTGCACTGCGAAACACCGGCGCAAACATGTCCGCCTCTTCGGTCATCCCGGCCCGGCCCATAAGATGACGCTCGCCCTGCTCCCGGATCACATCCACCACGTCATCGATGGTAATGCGTCCCAGCAGGCGCTGCTGCTCGTCGATAACCGCCATAGAGATCAGATCGCGATCCTCGAACAACCGGGCTACGCGGCCAACCGGTGTCGTGGCGTCCACCGCCGGAACATCGCGTTGCATGATCTCGGCCACGGTCAACCCCTGCCCGAGTGACACCAGATCGCTCAGCAACACCACCCCCTGGTAGATATTGTCCTCGTCTACCACCGTCACCGCATCGAGATGTTCAGGCAGTTCACCCTGGCGACTGCGCAAACGGCGCAGATAGCGCAACACTACATCCAGCGTCACATCATCGCGTACCGCGACCGCATCGATATCCATGAGGCCGCCGGCGCTATCCGGCGGATAGGCGCTGACAGCCTCCAGACGCCGGCGCTGTTCGTCATCCAGACGCTGTAGCAGTGCATCGATGACCGGCGGAGACAACTGTTCATAAAGATCGGCCAGCTCGTCCGTCTCAAGACTGACCAGCGCCGTGGCCAGTTCATGGGTCGAGGTGTGGTCGATAAGATATTCACGGACCTCATCGTGGGTCTCCCACAGGACCTCGCCCTTGATGGCATGCGGCACCTGCTCCCAGAACAACAGGCGTTGTTCCATGGCCAGGGATTCCAGCATATCGGCGATATCCGCGGGGTGGGCGGCGTCAATCAGCGCCTCGACAGCCTCCCGATCCTCACGCCGCAACGCCTGTTGCACACGCTCCAGTTGGGAAGACTTGTCTTCCTTCTGTGTATCGGGCAAAACATCATTCATGATAAAAACCGGGAACCTGAGTCAGAGCACAAAAATAAAATGAAGTTCGTTCAGCATTTTTTATTCCCGATAATGTCCCTGCTGTAAATTATCCCATTTGTATAAATGGTCCGGGAATATCTCACGACATATCGATTTGAAGAAGCGAGCTGAGTATTCATCGCCTGTATCACAGCCAGCCCGGTCATAGTTCAGGCAACCTTTTCGGGAGCATAAGCAACATTTCCATCCATGAATTGCGGCACGTAAGCTCTCAGACAGCCTTTATTTTAGTAAAGAATCTCGCTAACTGAACACGTTGCGGTGGTATGGCCCGGCATGCAATTCCTGACGATCATGGGTATCCCCGCTTTTCAAAAACTCACTAACTGGCAAATGCAAAACCTGACCGCATCTGAGCAGATCAATGCTTATTAATAACATACTCCAGTATCTCGACCACCTGCTCCGGGCTCTCACACACGGCATTGGCGGCACGATCCACTTCTTTCAACGCGTGGGTCAATGCCGGATCATGCAGGGTGATAATGGACTTTCCCAGCGCGGCGGCATAGCCGGCATCAAACGCGGCGTTCCATTGGCGGTACTTGTCCCCGAAACGCACTACCACGATATCCGCATCCCCGATCAACGTCTGGGTACGAATGGCGTTAATCCCCGCGCCTTTATGGTCATGCCAGAAGCTGTTGTCCTCTTTGCCCAGAATATTCACACCAACATCATCACTGCTGGCGTGATCGGTGACGGGACTGACAAACGACACATCCAGACCCGCGGCCTGAGCGCCGCTCTGGATTCGCTCGCGCCAGTCGGTATGAATTTCACCGGAGAGATAGACGATCCACTGCTTGCTCATTCTCATAGAACCTTTAATTGTTTGCGTTTTAAACTCTAACAAAAATGTCTTGGTTTTTCAGAGCCGACCTTAGCACGGCCATAACCTCTTCATGTGACAATAACGCGACCTCACCACGCTCGATCTCCTCCAACCGTCGATTGGCCTCTTCTACCCACGCGGCTTCCCACTCTTCGCGCAAGAGCGACTCGTCGTCTTTGTCCAGGCTGCGGATTAAATCAAGGGCGATGCGTGACCGGTCCTCCCTGGGCAGAGCAAAGACTTCCTTTTCAAGGTCGTTGATATAACCTGCCATGTTGTGTCTCCTGCGCTGACTATCGCCCATCAATTTTGAGCGGAGAAAAGGGCTTTGCTTTTTTAATTAGCTCCCTTTAATTAAAAAATCAACGTGTCACCTTCTCCCAGACAAAAAGCCATGCTTCTGACTTTTCTATTGGTGAAATAACAACCACCCCGATTTTTTGTTGGTTTTCCCGTGGCCAGTATTATAGAGAGCAAGCAAATGTTACAAAATGTTACAAATGTCACAGGACGTTCAACTTTATAGAATCCCATCCGATAAAATCCCTCGATAAAGATAAGACGCTTTCCGAAATAGTGCTAATTACGATTTTACATCGCTCATGCCGCGTCGAACCCGCGGATTGATCGAGATTTTGTCTCATTTT
>NZ_JAVLAZ010000003.1:0-1420 GCF_031581315.1 Thiohalophilus sp. | reverse complement strand
AATGCCCTGGCTGGGCATGGTCAAGAACCGCTGTAAGAACGGCGACTTCTATTGGGTCAGCGCCTATGTCACCCCGGTTTACGATCAGGATAAGGTAGTGGGCTACCAGTCGGTACGCACACAGCCGAACAGCGCCGACCGCGAACGCGCCGAGCGCCTGTACACCCGCCTCAACCAGGGCAAGAAGCCCTTTCCTGTCTGGCGACAGCGGATCGGCGCCCGGGGACGAGCCTTTGCCGGCATCGCGGCGCTTCAAAGCCTCACTCTCCTTACCCTGGCGGGTCTGACCGGTGCGGGCGCACTCACCGCTGGAGCGATTCTGGCCGCGGGCCTGGGCGGCAGCTTCGCCCTGGCGCATGGCCTGACCCGGCGCCTGCGCCGGGCCGCCGTCGACTCACGTCGCTTCAGCGACAACCCGCTGGCCAACCGCGTCTATGGGGGTGATCTGGACGAAGTGGCCCAGCTCACCACCGCACTCGAGAGCCAGCAGGCCAGGATCAACACGGTTCTGGGTCGGATCGAAGACACCGCCGGCAGCCTGTCTCAAACCGCCAGCTCCACCGCGACGGCCTCGGATCAAACTTTGGACGGCGCCCGGTCCCAGCAGTCCGAGGTCGATCAGGTCGCCTCGGCGGTCAACGAGATGGCTGCCACGGTACAGGAAGTTGCGCAAAACACCTCGGTCACGGCGGATTCCGCCCGAAACACCCAGCAGGAAGTCGACACGGGTAAACAGGTGGTCAATACCACCGCATCGACCATTGAGCAGCTGAGCGACGAGGTGGGCCAGGCCGCGCAGACCATGGACTCGCTGCGCACTCAAAGCGACGACATCGGCAGCGTGATCGACGTCATCAGCGGCATTGCCGAGCAGACCAACCTGCTCGCCCTGAACGCCGCCATTGAGGCCGCGCGCGCCGGCGAGCATGGGCGTGGCTTTGCCGTGGTGGCCGACGAAGTACGGGGACTGGCCACCCGCACCCAGCAATCTACCGGCGAAATCCAGAGTATCATCGAACGGCTGCAGAATGAGGCCAAGACAGCCACCGCGGTAATGAAGCAGGGTCAGAGTACCGCCCAGAATAGCGTCGAACATGCCCAGCAGGCCGTGACCTCGCTAAACACCATTAGTAACAATGTCACCACCATCTTCGAAATGGCGACCCAGATCGCCACCGCGGCCGAGGAACAAAGTGCGGTGGCCGACGAGCTCAACCGCAATGTCACCAACATCAGCGACGGCGCCGACCAGACGCTCAACGCCGCGCAGCAGAGTTCCTATGACTCCAGCCAACTGGCAGAGATGGTGCAGAATATGGAAAGTATGCTGAAACAGTTCAAGAACTAGTGAAAATAGGGTGCCGAAGGGATTAACAAACACTGCTCAACGTTGGCTAAAATTAAATCTCTCCGACACCTT
>NZ_JAVLAZ010000161.1:0-2573 GCF_031581315.1 Thiohalophilus sp. | reverse complement strand
AGTGCTGAGTGCTGAGTGCTGGGGATTATCGGTTGTGGGAGGGGCATTCTGCCGCGATCTCTCGAATATCGGCAAGTCGCCGCTGAAAGCGCCTCCCACAAAAGCAGTTTCTAGGCTCTAGGTGCTAGCACCTAGCACCTGGAATTGTAGGAGGGGCATTCTGCCGCGACCTCGCGAATACCGGCAAGTCGCCGCTGACAAGCGCCTCCTACAAGTTACAAACAGGCTAAAGTTATTGGGGTTTTCCCCGATATGAGAAGTGAGTCTCAATGATTACAATAGGGATATGAGAATGAAAATTTCGAAGTTCACTGCCTGGCTGGGGGATTTGCCCCGGGTGCACAAGCAGGCGGTGATGGTGGTTTCCGATGCGCTGTTGCTGGTGGTGGCGCTGTGGGCGGCGTTTTCGTTGCGGTTGGGGATGCTGTATGTGCCCGAACTGCCGGTGCTGATCCTGATCGGGGCGGCGCCGCTGGTGGCGATTCCTGTTTTTGTCTATTTCGGCCTGTACCGGGCCATTGTGCGTTATATCGGGCTCAAGGCGATCTGGGTGGTGGCCCAGGCGGTGACGCTGTATGCGCTCTGCTGGGCAGCGCTGGGCTTTTTGAGCGGGGTGCAGGGGATTCCCCGCTCGGTAACGCTGATCAACTGGCTGGTGGCGATTTTGCTGATCGGCGGCAGCCGCATGCTGGCCCGCTGGTGGTTCCTGCGCCAGCAGTCGACGCCCGGGCTGTTAGCCGCGGGGCGGATTAACGTCGTGATCTATGGGGCCGGGGCGTCGGGGGTTCAGCTGGCCACGGCGCTGGGTTTCAGTCAGCAATACCGGCCGGTGGCGTTCATCGACGACAATCCGGCATTGCAGGGACAGCAGATCAACGGCCTGCCGGTCTTTGCTTTTCGTGAACTGGCCAAACTGATTAACAAGCTTCGCGTGCAGGAAGTGTTGCTGGCCATGCCGTCGGCGCCGCGCAGCCGCCGCAAGGCGATTATCAAACAGCTCGAGCCGTACCATGTCCACGTCAAGACCTTGCCGGGATTTTCCGAACTGGCCGACGGGCGGGTCAAGATAGAAGATATTAAAGATGTGGAGATCGATGATCTGCTGGGCCGGGATCACGTGCCGCCCCGTCCTGACCTGATCGAGACCAATGTGCGTGGCAAGGTCGTCATGGTCACGGGCGCCGGCGGCTCCATCGGCTCGGAACTCTGCCGGCAGATCCTCAAGTACGGTCCCCGCCAGCTGTTGCTCTACGAGCATAACGAATACGCGCTCTACAATATCGATCATGAGCTGATCCACTCCCCGTTTTACCAGGGTTCCAATGACTTGCCTGTCTCACAGCGCCAGGTGTTGCCCATGTTGGGAACCGTGCTGGATCAGGAACGCATTGAACGGCTGTGCACTGCCTTCGGGGTGCAGACGATTTACCATGCCGCCGCCTACAAGCATGTGCCCATGGTGGAAATGAACCCGGTGGCGGCGGTGCGCAATAACATTTTCGGTACCCTCAAAACCGCGCAGGCGGCCATCAACACCGGCGTCGAGGCCTTTGTGCTGATCTCCACCGACAAGGCAGTGCGCCCGACCAATACCATGGGGGCGACCAAGCGCTTTGCCGAACTCATATTGCAGGGGCTTAGCAAACGCCCGGATTTATCCACCCGTTTCAGCATGGTCCGCTTCGGTAACGTGCTGGATTCGTCCGGTTCGGTGATTCCGCTGTTCCGGCGCCAGATTCAAAACGGCGGGCCGGTCACCGTGACCGATGAGCGGATTATTCGCTATTTCATGACGATTCCCGAGGCGGCCGAGCTGGTGATCCAGGCCGGGGCCATGGGCCGGGGCGGGGATGTGTTTGTGCTGGATATGGGCGAGCCGGTGCGGATTATCGAACTGGCCCGCCACATGATCCGTCTCAGCGGGCTGGATGTGCGCGATGAGACGCAGCCGGACGGGGACATCGAAATTCAGATTACCGGCCTTCGACCGGGCGAAAAACTCTATGAAGAGTTGCTGATCGGCGAGAACGTGAACGAGACCAGCCACCCGTCGATCATGCGTGCCGAGGAAGAAGCCCTCGACTGGTCCCGCCTGGAAAGCTATCTGGCCCGGCTGGAAAGTGCGATGCAAAGCCATGATCAACAGGTAATCCGCGATGTGTTGCTGGAGGCGGTCAAAGGCTTTAATCCCCAGTGCGGGATCGAGGACCTGGTGTACAAAAACGCCGTAGGGTTGGCGGGGGAAAACGTCAAAAAGTTACCGATATAAAATAAAGTGCTGAGTGCTGAGTGCTGAGTGCTGAGTTCTTAGGACTTAGGATTGTTTATTGTAGGAGGGGCTTTCAGCCGCGACCTCCCGAACCCCGGCAAGTCGCCGCTACAAGCGCCTCCCACAGCCCTCCGGCAGGACGGGGGTTATGGATGTAGGAGGGGCTTGTAGCCGCGACCTCCCGAATCCAGGCAAGTCGCCGCTACAAGCGCCTCCCACAGCCCCTCCGGCAGGACGGGGGGTTATGGATGTAGGAGGGGCTTGTAGCCGCGACTCTCGAATCCAGGCAGGTTGCCGATGGAAT
>NZ_JAVLAZ010000160.1:0-2595 GCF_031581315.1 Thiohalophilus sp. | reverse complement strand
TCTACTGCACCCAGTGCCGCTGGTTACTGCGCTCCGCCTGGATGGCGCAGGAATTGCTGACCACGTTTGACGAGGAGATCACCGATCTGACCCTCAAACCGGGCAAGGGCGGGATTTTTCAAATCTGGGTCAATGATGAGCTGGTCTGGTCGCGGCAGGAGGCCGGGCGGTTTCCCGAGATCAAGGAACTGAAGCAACTGGTGCGCGATCGCGTGGCGCCGGACAGGGATCTCGGTCACTCCGACAAAAAACCCGAAGGCTCTTGATTAAAAACGAAATAGGGATATTGCCCTCTGCCCGGGGGTGAGAGGGAATGGGTATGTTGGAAAACTTTTTATCTTTGCGTTCTTTGCGCCTCTGCGCCCTCTGCGTTATTTCCAGCGGCATTGAGAAAGGTCTGTGGACCATAACAGCTCGAAAATATCCCCCCACCCTGCTAAGATTATGGGTAATTTCAACCCGACACAGGATGCCGTATGAGCGATTTACCCCCCTGCCCCGAGTGCGGCTCCGAATTTACCTACGAAGATCAGAGTCTGTATGTCTGCCCTGAATGTGGTCATGAATGGCCGAAAGATGCGTCGCAGGCAACAGCCGATGACAAGCCCGTCGTGCGCGATGCCAACGGCAATGAACTTTCCGACGGCGACACGGTAACCGTAATTAAAGATCTGAAGATCAAGGGCGCGTCATCTGTACTGAAGGTGGGGACCCGGGTGAAAAATATTCGCCTGATCGAGGGCGATCATAATATTGATTGCCGGATCGACGGCATTGGCGCCATGCAACTGAAATCGGAATTTGTAAAAAAAGCCTGATTACTTGCGATAAAAATTCAGAGTCGATTGACTGTCCCCGTTTTCGACCTGCCTGTTAACCCTGGACAGAGGACGTGACATTGAAAAAAAACATTCCTGTTATTTTACTGGCCGCACTGCTGTCGATTTCCTGCACCGATTCCGGTTCGGACTCGCCCGTGACGGTGAACACCAGCGGCAATACCTACATAAATGGCTTCTTTAACCTGGAGGTGGAAAAACCCGTCGACTGGTACGCACAGAGCGCCGAGGAGACCATCATGTTGCAGCAAGAGGGCAACAAGGTGCTCTCCGGCGATGATGAGAATATGCAAAAGATGATCGAGGCGGCAATGGAAAGCTCGCTGCCACTGTTCGGCTTTTTTGAATATCCGCCCGGCACGCCCGGCAAGATGAACCCCAATGTCCTGTCGGTGGCCGAGAATATCAAAATGTACCCCGGCATCAAGGATCCCTGTGATTACGTTAAAGCGGTCAAACAGATCCTCCAGCAGGGACAGTTAAGCTACGAATTCGACGGTGAGTGCCAGTCCACCACGATCGGCGGCAAACAGGCCGGCTATCTGGATGCCTCGTTGAAGGTCGGAACGTTTGATATCGCCCAGCGCTATCACGCCCTGATCACCGACGGTTATGCGGTCTCCATTATTCAGACCTACATGGACGAGGAAAGCCATGCCAAGGTCGATAAAGTAATGGACTCGATTCAGTTTTCCCGCTGATACGTTCCGCAACACGTGACGTGAATTTTAACGAGACAGGTTATAGCCGATGAATCAGGCGGCGATTTTTATTCCGTTTTCAGGCATGCTGCTGCTGACTATGGTGGTGTGGTTGTATATGTATTATCGGCGCCTGAGCTACCTCGCCCGTGCCGGGGTGGATCCGCAGCAGGCTTCCACCAGCCAGCAACTGCTCGCGATTCTCCCGACCCGGATCAATCTGCCTTCCGAGAATCTCACCAACCTTTTCGAACTGCCGGTACTGTTCTATGTGGTTTGTCTCTATCTGTATGTCACCGGGCAGGTTGATCCGACCTATCTGGTTCTGGGATATGCCTTTTTTGTATTCAGGCTGCTGCACAGCGTAATTCACTGTACCTATAACCGGGTATTGCACCGTTTCTATGCCTACTCATTCGCTTCCCTGGCGCTCTGGGCAATGATTATTCTTGCGGTGATCGATACTATCCGCCTGTAACACTGCCGGCGACGATCAACAGGATTACCAGCAACACGAACAGGCCGGTGGCGCTTCTCCAGCGGGTTAACCACACCTCGGCCGATCCCAATGCCGTCAACCGATAGGAACGTACCCAGCGTGGCGGTCCCGACCACCGGTTCAGCGTATTCGATACAATGCTGACAACGGCCAGCAGACAAATCACGAGTTTTTCCAGCGGTACGACGATGTCGCCGGCCGGTACTGCAGGCCAGTTTCCTCGCCAGCGCCAGAACACCCCGCCGATCAGCAATGCCCCACCCAGTGGCCATAGACTGGCCAGCGGCGCGAATTTGAACTCACCGACGAGATCGGCGCCTGTCAGCCAGATTCCCCAGGACAGGAAAAGCGCGCCCGTCAGCACCAGCAACCAGCCTGTCAGCATGGCATCATTGATCCCGCTCGCGCCTGTATTCGGTTGACGGGACCAGACCAGGAACAGGAAGCGCAACATTAACAGGCTGGTGGCCAGGGCACTCCATGGCAACAGATCGGTATAGACCCCGGCACTCTCTATCGATTGCAATCCGCTCTTGAGCAGATCCTTGACCAGCAT
>NZ_JAVLAZ010000067.1:6646-13799 GCF_031581315.1 Thiohalophilus sp. | reverse complement strand
TGGGAAACCCGTAGCGCCGCTCCCAGATGCGCAGGGTATCGCGCCCGATCCCGGTATCCCGCTCGACCACCCCGATGGGATGGAAAACCTCATTGTCAGCCATGTTATTGCCTCAGGGTCGGATTAACGTTCATAATAGCTCATTTTGTCCTAGACAATATGGTTTTTTTTGATTAACCTCTAGACATGCGGGTCATTGTGCAGCCCTCGGCCGGTCATCCCCGTCCAGCAGAGCCGTTCGTGACAGCCGACCTGCCAGGTCTCTTCGAAACAGGGGACGTCATCTGGCGAAATAGACAGCAAGCTTTCATTGTCTGGAGAGCAGAGTGAAAAAGAACTTACCCATTACCAATAATGAATACGACTATCCGGCGGATGCCAATATTCTGTCGACGACCAACCTGAAAGGTGCCTTCAGCTATTTTAACCATGAGTTTCTGGAGATAAGCGGCTTTGAGCCTGAAGAGCTGATGGGCAAGAACCACAATGTGGTCCGACACCCGGAGATGCCGCCAGCCGCGTTTGAAGACCTGTGGCAACACGTCAAATCAGGTGAATCATGGATGGGCATGGTGAAAAATCGCCGCAAGGATGGGGATCATTACTGGGTCGATGCCTTTGTCACACCGATCGGCAAAGAGGGTCAAATTGTCGAATATCAATCCATAAGAACCAAGCCCAAACGCGAACATGTTGAGCGAGCGGAAAAAGTCTACAAGCCATTAATGGATGGGAAGGTTCCGGGATATGTCAAAGGTAAACGACTTCCGCTCTGGGGACGGCTTGCCGGCGCTGTCAGTTTTGTCTGGCTGGCGGGGATGCTGGCCCTGAGTTTAACGGCCGGTCTCGATATGGTCAGCGCCATGCTGGCGTGGCTGGGATTCAGCATCGCAAGCACAGCGGTCATCGGGTTTTTGATGCGGCCGATGAACAAGGCGATCAATGCGGCGAAGAAAGTCTATGACAATCCGCTGGCACGCTGGATCTATACCGGGCGCAATGATGAGGCCGGACAGATTCTGCTGGCACTGAAAAAACTGGAGTCCTCAACGGGCGGGATCGTCGGGCGTATAGCGGACACCTCCAACACGCTCAAAAACAGCTCGGATGAATTGATGTCGAGCATGCGAACAAGCCAGGAGACCATCGAGCAGCAGTATTCCGAAACGGATCAGGTGGCAACCGCCCTGAATGAAATGACCGCCTCGATCCGCAGTGTAGAGGAGCGATCGAAACAAACCGCCGAAGCGGCCAATGAAGCGCATACCGAAACAGAAAAAGGTCAGCAGGTGGTGAATGAAACAACCCGATTCATCAACGACCTTTCCGCAGAGGTACAAAATATTGCTGAAGTAATTACGCAGCTGGAACAGGATAGTAAAGAAATCAGCAGTGTCGTGGATGTGATTCAGGGTATCGCCGAGCAGACCAATCTGCTGGCACTGAATGCCGCGATTGAAGCGGCCCGCGCCGGGGAACAGGGACGTGGGTTTGCCGTGGTTGCGGATGAGGTGAGAAGCCTGGCTTCGCGAACCCAGGAATCAACCAGTGTGATTCAGGAGACAATCGAAAAGCTGCAAAGCGCCTCCAAACATGCGGTTGACGTTATGGGCAAGAGTCGGGAACAGGCAGACAGTACCGTGGCCCAGGCTCAGGAGGCCAGCAAATCGCTGCAGGCGATTATGGAATCTGTTGATTCCATCACCGATATGAGCGCACAGATATCATCGGCGGTCACGGAACAGACCACGGTGGCCGAAGAGGTTAACCAGAGTATCACCCGAATCCGCGATGTCGCCGAGCAGAATGTGGCCACCTTCAACCAGAGCGAGGCGTCAAGCAAGGAAGTCAATGCAGTTGCTGGTGATCTGCAGGTTCTGGCGGAGCAGTTCTGGGCCAGAAAGTAAGTCGCTTGTCCGCGGCTACAGTTCAAACAGCTTCGCGACCGGGACCTCCAGCGCCGTGGCCAGTTTTTCGATACTGTCCACGGTAATGCTTTGCTCGGCCCGCTCGACCGTGCCGATGTAAGTCCGGTGCAAATTACTGGCCACGGCCAGATCCTCCTGGGACCAGCCTTTTTCGCGGCGCAGTTCGCGCACGCGCCGGGCAAGTAATTCTCTGGCGGATAGGGACATGGAGCAAGTCTAAGTAAATGCATATAATTCATCGACCTACTATCAGTAGACAGACGATAGATAGCATTCTATACTGATTGTGACTTGAAGGACATCAGGAAATGGAAAGGAGGCCATGCGATGCTGTTACTGTTTCGAAAACCCGGGCAATCGATCACCATACAGCCCGCGCCGGAGGTAGACCTGACGGCGCCACTGGGCACTGTCTTCGAAAACGGGCCAATCCAGGTACGGGTCAACCGGATCATCGAAAACGAGGTGAAGCTGGGCATTCAGGCGCACCCGGATCTGATGATCCTGCGCGAGGAAATCAGCCCGAACTACCCGCCAGCGCCACCGCCCTCTCCCTCCGGCTTGATGGAAGGCCAGATCCGAACCATCCTGGCCCGAAATATCAGCCATTATCGCCACGCGCGCCAGTGGAGCGCGCAGCAACTCGCCGAGCAGGCCAATCTGCCGCTGACCACGCTAACCGCCATGGAGCAGGGAATCGGCACAATCACCCTGGACGATCTGGATCGGGTCGCTCTGGCACTGGGGATCGGCGTGGCCGAGCTGTTGCGCGAATAAGCGCAGATAGTCGGTTTTGCAAATCCTGCCGTATAAGGACGCCGCCTGTCGGGCTGCAGGGAGTATCTGTAGGGAGTTCGGCGAGGCAACATGAATCGGCGGCCCCGGGCATTGGGATGCATGCAAGCGTGTGGCGGTAAACCTGCAAAGTTACAGCGGGTTTCGTATTCGCTGTTGTCGGTTTTTGTTGGAAGCTTTGTGTGTTTTACCACTCCATTCTGTCAACAAGATCCGTATTTTCGGGTTGATCACCGTCGAGACTCTCAACGCTTACGGATAAAATATGGCCTGACCTGGAAACATAATGCTTCTGGCAGGCTATAACAATTTCTTTCATTTCCCCGTTAGTGAATACACTTAATAGGAAATTTCGTTATCCGGGACATAAGCTTGAAGGTGACTTTATATCTACAGGTCATGTTACTTCTTGCCTGATAAGTTAGAGGTTTTGGTAAAGACCCTGCCGGAACTTATGCCTGTCATCCGCGGAGAAAGCGTATCCTTCTTATAGTAAGATTCAATTTCTGCCTGTCCATACCTGTTCAATCCAGTTGGCCAGATCGGGCCACTTTTCATCGCTTGAACCGTCATGCGACCAGAATAATACCTGGCCCGATTCATCCATACAGTAGTAGTCGCCATTATCTTCAGCAATTGGAATTAAATGTCCCGGGATGCTCATCTCCCAGGCCGCTTTTGCTAGAAGCACAATGTAGGTATTGTCTGAATTAGTCGGGATCGTTGCCTGCTCCAGCACGCCATATATAACGTTACTGGCCTCTTCCAGGTATTTTCTGTAGTCCGGATGGAAGTTGACGCCCAGTTCGTTTTCTGCTGATTCAATTTCTGTTTCATCAGGTAGCAGCAATGGCATTGGCACCGGCTCATTAAGGCTACTGAGTTTGGTGATTGTTTCATTTATAGTTTTATATAGCAGTTTGTCCAAAACCTCATGGAGTCAGGTTTGAACTTTGCTCACTAAAAGTCAAAAAGCAAGACCTGACCTCGTCAAATTGAGCAAATTATTGAAGCCGAACTGATCGGGTATTCGTGTGCTGACAATCGCTTGAGCGTGTTGTATCTCAATTGTCAGCCACAACGATACGGTTACGCCCATGATGTTTCGCCGCGTACATGGCGTTGTCGGCCCGGGCAATAAAGTCATCGGCACTCTCGTTCGATTGGAGTGTCGCAAGTCCGGCAGAGAATGTCTGGTCACGGGGCACAACATGACGCATGCGCTCCAGTACAATATGCGCTTGTTCAGAATCTGCATCCGGGAAAAGGATGAGGAATTCCTCGCCACCGATTCGGGCCACGACATCGGTAGAGCGTAGCACCTCGCGCCAGCCCGTTACGAGTTGCTTCAACAGGGTATCACCGGCCTGGTGCCCGTAGGTGTCATTGAATTGCTTGAAGTGGTCCAGATCGGCGAAGGCAAGACTCAGATTAGTATGGCTGCGGGTGGCACGGGCTATCTCACGTTTTAACTCATAATCCAGTTGCCGGCGATTGACGGCACCGGTGAGTGGATCGATATGTGACAGATCTTCGAGCACCTCGGCTTGCCGGTGAGTCTCACGTAGCAAACCGGCCATACGGTGCATCACCAGAAGGAATAGCAGAATCGATGCGATAGCGGCAACCCGGACAATTTCGAACTGTGTTCCGGAGGTGATCAAAATCACCATTGGCACGAGTACCGAGGCGGCGCCAAGTACCAGAAGGCGCCGGCGGGATAATTCAGCGCGGGAGGCGCTCGGATCTGGTTCAACCGTGGCGGAGGGATGCCAGGCCGCCGCTATGAATAACGCGTAGGCGATCAGCCACAGGCCATCCGTTAAGCCGCCAGGTGCGTACCAGCCAACCGAGTTGCCATGAGCGTAAAGGAGATCGGCGGTAAAGTAGGCAAACCAGCCGACAAGCAACAGGCGATGAGCGGTTATCTGAGTACGGTGAAGGAAGACCAGGCGCAGGATCAGGGGTAGCAGGATCAGATCGGCGACAGGATAGGCAGCGGAAATGAACAGCTGCAGCAAAGTGAGATCCGGATCATACACATAGGGCGCAATCAGCAATGCCCAGCTGAGCACGGCGGCCGATATCCCGACGATCAGCGCATCGCTCAGTGCGCCATCGTCGCGAATGCTCTGGCTTCCGAGCAGCCACAGCGATGCCGCAAACAGCGGATAGGCCACCAGATAAAAAATGTCGGCCAGCGATGGAAAGGGTTCAAGGCCATAAAGATCGAGCCAGTACCAGATTGCATGTCCTATCGCGCATAGCGCAAGCCCGCCAGCCAGAAGCAACCAGGCGTAAGGAAAAAACAGTGGGCGTCGTCGCACGGCGAACGCAACAGCGACAGCGGCAAATACACTGGCCGCGACATAGATACTGCTGGTAAATGTTCCGTAGGGTAATGCGACATACAGGGCAAAAAGTAGCAGCGCTATACCCGTCAGAACTTGCCAGGTATGCTCGTTACTCAGCACTGGTCGGCCACCGGGCTTGATGTTCTGTCGCATCTTATATCCTGCGTGGTCCGGGTTGACGGACCAGACTGCGTTTTTTTGTGGCTGTATCTCATGGTCGTTCTTGCGCTCGGGGGAAATACAAAGATATAACTTGAATAGCGCGGCCCTTTGCTTCTCTTCTTTGAGCAGTGATGTATAAAAGATTACGTGCTTCTGTTACGAGTTGTATACCCTGGCGTTATATCCAGAGTATGGGAATTGGAAACGCCGGCAACTAATCGTCCCGATAATCCGGCCAGGCTGCCAGCAGGATGATGATGCCCACGGCGCCCATGACCCAGGAATAGACCGGCAGGTTGCCGAGCATGGGTTTGGCGTAGCCGTCGAGCGCGGCGAGGATGGTGGCGGAGAGCAGCAGGCTGCCGCCGACGATGGCACCCCAGGTGCGGCGGTTGGCACGGCGCATTTCACTGCGCAGCTGGCGCATTTGTTTGTCATGCAATTCCACCTGCAGGTTGCCTTCCTTGGCCTGTTGCAACACGTCGTAAGCCATATTGGGCAGTTGTGGCATGCGCTCGGCCCACATTGGGAAGTTGATGCGCAGGTGTTTGATAAAGGCTTTGGGACCAATCTGTTCGCGGATCCAGCGTTCCAGGAACGGTTTGGCGGTTTTCCACAGATCCAGTTCCGGGTAGAGCTGGCGACCGAGGCCTTCGACATTCAGCAGGGTTTTTTGTAACAGTACGAGTTGTGGCTGTACTTCCATATTGAAGCGCCGTGCGGTCTGGAACAGGCGCAGCAGCAGGTGGCCGAACGAGATCTGGCTCAGGGGTTTGTTGAAAATCGGCTCGCAGACGGTGCGAATGGCCGCTTCAAACTCATCAATGCGGGTATCGCGATCGATCCAGCCCGAATCGATGTGCAGCTGGGCGACCCGGCGATAATCGCGGTTGAAAAAGGCGTGGAAGTTTTCGGCCAGATAGCGCTGATCGCTGGGATTGAGGGTGCCCATAATGCCAAAGTCCACCGCCAGGTATTGTCCTTCGTTGGAGACGAAGATGTTGCCGGGGTGCATGTCGGCATGGAAGAAGCTGTCGCGGAAGACCTGGGTAAAGAAAATTTCCACGCCGTGCTCGGCCAGCGCCTTGAGGTCGATATTGGCCTGACGTAGCCGGTCGATATTGCCAATCGGAACCCCGTCAATGCGTTCCATGACCATCACCTCTCGCCGGCAATAGTCCCAGTAGACCTCCGGTACATACAGCAGTGGCGAGTCGATAAAATTGCGCCGCAATTGCGAGGCGTTGGCCGCTTCGCGGGTCAGGTCCAGTTCATCGAGAATGGTTTTTTCGAACTCGCTGACCACATCCACGGCATGCAATTGACGACCGAGCGCCCAGTAACGTTCGAACGCGCCGGCGAACAGATACATGAGGCCAATATCACGCCGGATGACGGGCAGGATGTCCGGGCGCAATACCTTGACCACGACTTTCTGGCCATCATGCAGCGTGGCGCCGTGGACCTGGGCGATAGAGGCAGAGGCAAAGGGTGTCGCGCCGAACTCGGCAAAGATGGCATCGATTGGCTGGCCCAGATCGCGTTCGATGATGCTGCGCGCCAGTTGATCGGAAAACGGCGGGACCTGATCCTGAAGCCGGGTCAGTTCATCGGCGATATCATCGGGCAGCAGATCACGGCGGGTCGAGAGGATCTGCCCGAACTTGATAAAAATCGGACCGAGATCTTCGAGGGCCAGACGCACACGCTCACCGCGCGGCTGCTTGCGCTGCCACCACAACCAGGGCATGAAGATCTTGAGAATCCGGAAGGGGCGAAACAGCGGTGTATTGAGCACCAGCCCGTCCAGCCCGTGACGCATCAGCACAAAGCTGATGTAAAACAGGCGAAAGAACTGACTAATCGGTTTCATGCGCAGGCCGAACAAAAATCAAATCAATCCGCATTGTACGG
>NZ_JAVLAZ010000067.1:0-6546 GCF_031581315.1 Thiohalophilus sp. | reverse complement strand
CCGGGTCGTCCAGGTCGGCCTGGTGCGCCGGGATACCGGCCGCCGTTAGTCGGTCGCCATGGCGACTCAGACCGGTGACCGGGATACCTTCGGCCTGCCACAGCCGGGCGACGCGGCGGCCGATGTCGCCGCAGCCAACGATAAATACCTGTTCAGGGGGTTTTACTGCCGGGTTCATTAGGAGATAATTCCGCGCTTTGTGATGAGAAGTTGAGCAATTTTATGAGTTTTTCCGTCAAAGTCGAGCCCAGTGGTCATACTTTTCCGGTAGAAGAGGATGAGCCGATCCTGGACGCGGCGCTACGCCATGGTCTGGCCCTGCCCTACGGGTGTCGTAATGGCGCCTGCGGATCCTGCATGGGCAAGGTGGTGGAAGGCAAGATCGCCTATCCTGACGATGAATTGCCCCCGGCGTTGACGGAGGAGCAGGCCACCACCGGCATGGCGCTGTTTTGCCAGGCGCGGGCCGCGGGCAACCTGGTGATCGAAACCCGCGAGGTGGCCGAAGGCCAGGATATTCCGATTAAAAAACTCCCGAGCCGCATCGCCGAGATGAGCCGGCTCAATCATGATGTCATGCTGCTCAAACTCAAGCTGCCCAGCACCGAGCGCCTGCAGTTTCTGGCCGGCCAGTACGTGGATTTCATTCTCAAGGATGGCCGGCGGCGCAGTTTCTCCCTGGCCAATGCACCACATGATGATGACTATCTGGTATTACACATCCGGCATGTCGAAGGGGGCCGTTTTACCGGCGAAGTGTTCGACAAGATGAAGGTCAAGGATATCCTGCGCATCGAGGGCCCGTTTGGCGGCTTTTATCTGCGCGAGGAATCGGATCGGCCGATGATCTTCATGGCTGGCGGGACCGGTTTTGCGCCCATCAAGGGGATGATTGAACATGCCTTCGCAATGGGTATTGAGCGGCCCATGCATCTGTACTGGGGCGCGCGGGCCAAACGGGATCTGTATCTGCCCGGGCTGCCCGAACAGTGGGCCGAAGAACACGCCAATTTCAGCTACACCCCGGTACTTTCCGAACCCATGGCGGAAGATCACTGGCAGGGGCGAACCGGCTATGTGCACGATGCGGTGATCGCCGATCATCCGCAACTGGCCGGTTACGCTATCTATGCCTCGGGCCCGCCGCCGATGGTCTATGCCGGTCAGGACGCGTTTCCCGCTCACGGGCTGGATATGGATCACTATTATTCGGATGCGTTTGAATACAACAAAGATTGAACCGGCTTGGCAATTCGCAAATTCCCCCGGCTCTGCTATCTTTGCAGTAGGGACAGTCTTGCCGTAACAAAGGAACGCGCGGGTGATGGATTCAGTTGGAGAAAAAGGCAGTCGTCTGCTGGATGAAACAGCCCAGTTGTGCGATTTGTTGCGTATGGCACATGGCACGGCCCATCGCATGCAGCAGGACCTGCATGGTGACACCTACGAGCGGACGACCGACATGGTCAACCAGTTACACGATCTGCGTGTGATGTGTAACAACCTGTTCGATGAAGTTGCCCATGAAGTCGGTGAGATGCAATCGGGTGAACACGAGATCGGTTCCGCATCAGATCGTCAATAACAATCCCTTGCGATAATACTCGGCGGCCAGGTTCGCTTCATTGAGCTGGTCCAGTAACTGACCCAGCTCCCGGTAGGTCTCCGGTAATTCATGGTTGCCCAGGCTGGCTTCCAGATAGCTGCGAGCCTTGCCCCATAATTCACAGCGCATCGCCAGTCGTCCCAGGGTCAGAAGTAAATTGGCGTTGTTTTCCCGCCCTTTTAACCAGTGCTCCGCCTGTTGTAACTGGCGATCCGGGCTGGTCGATTGGACCAGCCCGTAAAGGCGCACCAGCTCGCTGTTGTATTCCCGTTTGATCGCATCGCGCAGGATCGTCTCGGCCGTATCGTGTTGCTCCAGTGCGATCAGATGCGAGGCATATACTTCCACCAGATCCTGATCGTGACGCAGGTTCCGCGGAATCTGTTGCCAGATGCTGTTGAGATTTTCAGCTTTGTGGCCATTGACCTGTAACAGGTTGCGATAGACGGTCTTGCTTAACCGCTCATGTTCCTTTTCGTCGAGCACATGATATTTGTCGAGTTTGGGTAACAGGGCCTGCAGATCGCCCCAGCTGTGCAGTTGCTCGTATAGCTGCGCCAGCAGATAGAGCACATGGGGATGGCGCGGTGCCAGTGATTGCAAATGCATCAGCGAGGCCAGCGCCTGTTCAAGCTGACCGTGAGCCAGTTGCAGCTCCGCCTGGGTCAGTTCCACCGCGATATCCGCTCCGGGTGCGCTGTTATGCGCCAGCGACAGATAGTGATCGCGGCGTTCGTGGGCATGCTGTTTTTGCGCCGCGCGGGCGGCTGACAGGTAATTGAGCAGCGGGGTATCGCTGTCTTTGGCATGATTGATCAGGGCCCGTTCGGCGCGTCGCCAGTTGCCTTCGGCCAGCTCGATGAGACCGCGATTGGAGGAGTGGCGGGCCTTGCGCCGGCGCCGCAACTGACGCCAGCGGCGTAACCGGCCCGGTACGTGCCAGCCGCGCACCAGCGTGCGAATCAGAAAATAGAGCAGAAGAAAGCCGATCACCACGATACTGGCGAACAGCGACAGACTCATCTCCAGTGTGGTCTGGCCCCGGCTGATCAACACATAGCCCGGGTCCTGGTAGGCCAGCAGGCCGAGGAGCACGGCCGCCAGCAGAATCAAGAAAGCCGTAAACAACCACTTCATGAGTCGGCGCTTTCGGTTGTGTCGGTGGGAGTGTCACTGCCCTGCGACGGTGACTTGTCGTCGAGGCGTCGTTGTTGCCGGAAGCGCTCCAGTGCCTGGTGGGTGTCGCTGATGTCCGGCAGCGCGGGATGAATTTCCTGTTCGGCCAGCTGGTCCAGCTGCTCGAGCGTCTGGCGGGTTGGTGCCTGCTCGGTGTCAAAATAGGTTTCCACCCACTGGCGGGCCTGTTGCAACCGCTCGCGATAGACGCGGGTCTGGCCGTTGAGCAGGGCCAGGCGGGCCTGCTCCAGTTGCAACTGCAGGTTCTGCGTCAGGAAAAAACGTTGCTCGGGGGCCAACAGCGGCTGGATCGGTTCATCATGCTGGCGAATTACGACCAGGGATTTGAGGTCCTGCCACAGGGCGGTCGGCAGTTCGCGCCAGGTCTCCACCTTGTCGCTCTGCGAGGCGGCCGCGTCGAGCTGTTGCCGGGTTTGCGGATCGGGGGTAGCCAGCGGCAGGCGGGGAATATCTCCGGCCAGGCTGCTCAGGGTGAAGGAGAGGCCGGCCAGATCGGGCTGATTGACGGCGCGCAAATCATTAATGTCGGCGGCGATACGCTGGCGGATTTTCAGCAGGCCGGGGTCGGCCACTTCATGCAATCGCTCGTCGGCCGATTGCAGGGCGACGATGGCGGTGGCCACGTCCCGTTCCAGCAGCAGCCGGTGATTGGCCAGTTTGAGCAGGTATTCGGCCTCGGTCAGCAGCCAGTCGTTACGCAGATGGCTGCGGCTTTTTATCAGGGTCTGCAGGGCGTCATCCAGGTTTTGCTGGCGGGTTTGTAGCTGTTGCAACTGATCGTCCTGGCGGCTGTTCTGGTTGCTGTGCTGACGGCGCAGGCCGGTGAGGGTTTCTTCCAGCGCCGTCAGTTGCTGGCGTTGTTCGTCGGCCAGCTGCTGCTGGGTTTGCCACAGATAATAGCCGCCGGCTCCCACGCCCAGGGCGCCCAGCAGTCCCAGCAAGGCGATAAACAGGGCAACGCCGGCGCCGCGCGCACGGGGGGCCGGTTCACCGGTATTCTCCGGATTCGTCTCGCCCGATTCGGTGACTTCCGGGTTCTCGGCGTCGTCGTCCCCGGTCGGGATCGTTTCGTCGTGTGGCTTGTCGTTGTCAGTCATGACCTGTTACTCAGCATGGCGCCAGTGGCGCAGGGTCTCGAGCAGTCCCTGATCGCCGGGTTGTTCGCAGACCAGTATCGGTCCGGTAAAACCCCGTTGCCGGGCGGCGTCGGCAATGCGTTGATGAAACACCACCAGCGGGGTGTGTTGCAATGTTTCCTGTTCACTCTGGCCAAACTCGAGCAGGTTGGCCAGAGCCTCGCTGCTGCTGAGACTGATGATATCAATCTCGCCCCGGCGCAACGGCCCGAGCAGGGTTTCAGGATCGTTGGCCGGTGTCACGCGACGATACACTTCAGCATACTCTACCTGCGCGCCTCTGGCACGCAGGCTTGTCGCCAGTTTTTCCCGTCCGCCCTCACCGCGCACGATCAGCACCTTTTTGCCGCGAATCTGTGCCTCCTGCAGGGCCGGCAGCGCCAGCAGCGCCTCGCTGTCGTGGCCCTGCTGTGGCATCAGGTCGGGCGCACGCCCGGTCTGTTGTTCCAGGGCACGGGCGGTGCCGCGGCCGACACAGGCGAGTGTCAGGTTGTTGGGCAGGCCCTCGGGCGACAGGGCAAGGGCGTGGTGCACGGCGTTGGGGCTGATGAAGATGAGCAGGTCAGACTCCTGCACCCGGCTCAGGGCCTGTTGCGCGGTGGTGGGGTCGGCAGGCTGGTCGATGGCCAGCAGGGGGAATAGCAGCGGCCGGGCACCGACCTGCTCCAGTTGATGTTGCAGGTCGGCGCTCTGGTGAGACGGGCGGGTGATGAGCACCCGCAAGCCAGCCAGATCATTCGGCATACAGCGCGTCCAGGATCGCGTCGGCGCCGCGCGAGAGCAGGTCCTCGGCCAGCACCCGGCCCAGTTCGTCGGCGTCTTCCGGCTGGCCGGCAATTTCACCGCGCACGGTTTCGCTGCCGTCGGTGCGCCCGACCAGACCGCGCAGCAGGATGACACCGTGGGATAGCTCGGCGTAGCCGGCGATCGGGACCTGGCAACCGCCATTGAGGCGGTGGTTCATGGCCCGTTCGGCGCGCACCCGCAGCGCGGTGGTCTTGTCGTTAAGCGGGGCAATCAACTGGTTGACACGCTCATCGTCGCGGCGACATTCGATGCCGACCGCCCCCTGGCCGATGGCCGGCAGGCTGAGCTCCGGGCCCAGGAACTGGGTGATACGTTCCTCGAAGCCGAGCCGTTTGAGGCCGGCGGCGGCGAGGATGATGGCCTCGTAGTGATCGTCGTCGAGTTTTTGCAGGCGGGTGTTAACGTTGCCGCGCAGATCGATGATCTGCAAATCCGGCCGCAACTCGGCGATCTGGCACTGGCGGCGCAGGCTGGAGGTGCCCAGGCGGGCCCCCTCGGGCAATGCCTCCAGGTTCGGGTGGCGGTTGGAGACGAAGGCGTCGCGCGGGTCTTCGCGCGGACAGATGACCGGCAGGTGCAGCCCCTCGGGCAGCTCCACCGGGACATCCTTCATTGAATGCACGGCGATGTCAGCTTCGCCGGTCAGCAGGCCGTTCTCCAGCTCCTTGACGAACAATCCCTTGCCGCCCACCTTGGCCAGCGGGGTGTCGAGGATCTTGTCGCCCTGGGTGGTCATTTTGACCAGCTCCACCTGCAGATCGGCGTGAATGGCTTCCAGCGCGGCCTTGACGTACTCGGCCTGCCACAGGGCCAGCTGACTTTTGCGTGTCGCGATGCGGAGAATATCGGTCATGCCTTACTCTTGGTGTTAAATTAATAGGTAGATAAAAAGAGATTATAAAACTTTTGCGGAGCGATTCGTACAAACCTTTATAATACACCAATTCCAACTGGCCCCGATGCCCCGATGTTAAGACGCTTGCTTCTCACTTCACTGTTACCTCTGCTGATGACGCTGCCCGTGAGTGCGGCGAGTCAGGAGGCGCCCGCTTACAAGGTGCCCCGTACCGGGGATCTCAAAGCCGATGGTCAGCTGGCGCGCCGACAAAACCTGCCGATCCTGATCATGTTTTCGCAAACCGGCTGCAGTTATTGTGAGCAGGTACTGCAGCAATTTCTCGAACCGATGCGCAAAAGCGGTGACTATACCGACAAGGTGATCATGCGCAAGATCAAACTCGATTCCTTCGAGGAGATAAGAGATTTTGACGGCCAGTGGCGCGAGCCGGATGAGATCGCCATGCGTTACCGGGCCAGTGTCACACCGACGGTGGTGTTTGTCGATTATCGCGGCCATGAACTGGCCGAGCGGATTCTCGGGCTGACGACCGTCGACTTTTATGGCGGTGAACTGGACGATGCGATCGATCTGGCCTTGCAGCGACTGCGACCGATGAATGTGTCGCTGCAGCCTGCCGCGGACAACCGCCTGCAATAATCAACCTCTTATCTCGCAGAGCCGCCACGGCGCAAAGAACTCTGATTTCACTCATTTCTCAGCGAGCTCTGCGTCCTGGCGAGAGTATTATTGCCAGGTATCCACGCGGCCAGAAGATCGGTGCGTTGAATGCACTCCCTCCCTGACAGCCCGCCGGAGCTGTCATAAACTACCCACTTTGTGGGTCGTAGACGATTCTCAGTCGCCCGCCGCCGACAGGGTGCGCAGCAGTTCTCTTACCTGTGGTAAATGGCGGCGGCTGACTTCCAGCTGATGTTCGCCATGTTGTAGCTGGAGAAATA
>NZ_JAVLAZ010000159.1:0-2609 GCF_031581315.1 Thiohalophilus sp. | reverse complement strand
TCTGGCACCACCGTCCCCGGATGACTATAATGGTCGGTCCCTGTACGAATTGCCGGCCGTGCCAGCAGGGGCGCGGCCCGAATCCCCGGAGTGAATAATGGCACGAGTTACCGTAGAAGATTGTCTGGAAAACCTCGAAAACCGCTTCGAGTTGGTACTGGTTTCCGCCCGCCGGGCGCGTCAGGTTGCCAATGGCCGTGAGGCGATGGTGGACCCGGAAAACGACAAGCCGACGGTCATCGCCCTGCGCGAGATTTCCGAAGGCCTGGTCGACGCCTCCATACTGGATGAGGAGCCGGAAGTGGTGGACCACTTCGCCGAGCTGACCGATGAGCAGGCCGCCGCCGAGCTGGAAGCGGCCGCTGACCTGGAAGCCGGCAGTACCCCGCCCGATCAGCCCGAAGCCAGTGATGACGACGAAGTGGATGTGGCCGCCGCAATCAAGGCCGCGCTGGGTGCCGAGCTGGGCAGTGACAGCGACAGCGAGGATGAGAACACGGGTAAGGCCTCCGGCGAAGCCGCGTCTGATTCAGAAGAGGACAGCAAGTAATCGCTCGTCCGCTTTCAGAGATTCCATCTCCCCGGCACGAGACATTTCGCATCAGACATCTGTGCGAGATGCTCGATGAATATCTTGAGCCCGAACAGGTCGCCGAAGTCTATCAGGCCTACCTGTTCGGGGCGGAGGCCCACGACGGCCAGCACCGCCTGAGCGGTGAACCCTATATTACCCACCCGATCGCCGTGGCCCGCATCCTGGCGGAGCTGCACGTGGATCATCTCAGCATCATGGCGGCCATATTGCATGATGTGATCGAAGACACCGAGATTCCCAAAGAGCGCGTCGAAAAACGTTTCGGCAAGGAGGTGGCCGAACTGGTTGACGGGGTCTCCAAGCTGACCCATATCCACTTCGAGAACAAGGCCGAGGCGCAGGCGGAAAACTTCCGCAAGATGATGCTGGCCATGACCCGCGATATCCGGGTCATTCTGATCAAGCTGGCCGACCGGCTGCATAACATGCGTACCCTGGGTGTGATGCGCCCGGACAAGCGCCGGCGCATTGCCCGCGAAACGCTGGACATTTACGCGCCCATCGCCAACCGTCTGGGCATGAACAACGTACGTCTGGAACTGGAAGATCTCGGCTTTTCCGCCCTGTACCCGTGGCGCAGCCGGATTCTCGACGAAGGCCTGCGCCGCGCGCGCGGCAATCGCAAAGAGATCGTCGCCAAGATGGAAGAAACCATCAAAACCCGACTGGAGCAGGAAGCGTTGAACGGTCAGGTGATCGGTCGCGAGAAACATCTGTACAGCATTTACAAAAAAATGCGCGACAAGCACCTGGCCTTCAGCGAAGTGATGGATGTCTATGCGTTTCGCATTATCGTCGACAGCGTCGATGCCTGTTACCGGGTACTGGGGGCGATTCATAATCTCTATACGCCGGTGCCCGGTCGCTTCAAGGATTACATCGCCATCCCCAAAGCCAACGGTTATCAATCCCTGCATACCGTCTTGATGAGCCCTTACGGGGTGGCTATTGAGGTGCAGATTCGCACCGGGGATATGCACAAGGTTTCAGAAGCCGGGATTGCCGCCCACTGGTTGTACAAGACCAACGAAAACATCAGCAACAATGCCCAGATGCGGGCCCGTCAATGGCTGCATGAACTGCTGGAGATGCAGCAGAATGCCGGCAATTCCATCGAGTTTCTCGAACACGTCAAGATCGATCTGTTCCCCGATGAGGTTTACGTGCTGACGCCACATGGCGAGATCAAGGTCCTGCCGCGCGGGGCCACTGCCGTCGACTTTGCCTACGCGGTGCATACCGATGTAGGCAACCAGTGCGTGGCAGCCAAGATCGATCGACGTCTGATGCCGTTGCGAACGGTTCTGCTCAATGGACAGACTGTCGAGATCGTCACCTCCAGAGGTGCCCAGCCCAACCCGGCCTGGCTGGACTTTGTCACCACCGCCAAGGCCCGTTCCAACATTCGCGCGTTTTTGAAAAACCTGCGTAAGGAAGAGGCGAGTATTCTCGGTATGCGCCTGCTCAACAAAAGCCTGGCCGCGCACGGTGCCGGGCTCGAAGAGTTATCCGAGGAGCAGGTACAGCGCGTGCTCGGGGAGTTTAACTTCGAAAGCATGGATCAGATGTTCAGTGAGATCGGTTTTGGCAACCAGATGGCCATGGTCATCGCCCGAGCCCTGATGTCCGGCGAAAGCGAGCTTGCAGGCGAGAGCGACAAGCCCGCGGCCCGACCACTGGCGATCAAGGGCACCGAAGGCACGGTGGTGACCTACGCCAAATGTTGCCGGCCGATCCCCGGCGATCCGATTCTGGGTTTTGTTACCTCGGGCCGCGGTATTGTGATTCACACCGAGGATTGCAAGAACGTCGCCGAGTATCGCAACCGGCCCGAGAAATGGATCGACGTCAAATGGGAACAGGAAATCGAAGGCGAGTTTCCCATCGACATTCGTATGCTGGTCCACAACCAGCGCGGCGTACTGGCTACCATCGCCGCGACCCTCTCGGAGCTGGAAGCCAACATCGAAAACGTCAGCATTGAAGAGCGCGATGGCCTGCATTCGACCCTGAG
>NZ_JAVLAZ010000158.1:0-2624 GCF_031581315.1 Thiohalophilus sp. | reverse complement strand
TACTGTCTCAACTCGCTGGACGAGGTGCTGAGCAAGATGAACGCGCCGATCAAAAGCGGCGTGGCCGTACCGGCGGCCAAAGCAGTGCTGGAAGGCGCCGCGCAAGCCAGTTAAACGAGCCGTTTAACGACGCAGCAAAAGGGCGACTTCATGTCGCCCTTTTTATTTGCCGGCGCAAAAAGTTGCGCACAAATCAAACCGGAGGTCACGCTGGTGATAACTTGCATGATACCTGGTTTTTAAAAAACATAACCACGAAGGCGCGAAGACACGAAGAAAGATTAATTAAATCCTGGTAAACCGCCGCCTTGTCGGCGCGATACAAACAGGCTCTGACGTCCTGGCGTGCTTCGTTAGAAAATGGCCTTCTTTAATCAAATCGGAGGTCACACAGACGATAGCTTGCATGATACCTGGTTTTTAAAAAAACATAACCACGAAGGCGCGAAGACACGAAGAAAAAATTAATCCGCTTCGAGACTTCGTGTCTTCGTGGTTTGTTATTGAGTTTATGTACAGTTCCGGGCCGGACTGTATTCTGCATCGACCATCAGCCTTCGCTGTTGGTAAAAAAGCGGCGTGTGGGTCAGTCGGAAGTTGTCCCGGCATCGGCTTCGCTCACCACCCGGTTACGGCCTGTCTCCTTGGCGCGATACATAGCCTGATCCGCGCGCTTGGCCAGCGTCCGACGGGTATCATCGGCGGTCCAGGTGGCCACCCCAAAACTGGCGGTAATATTGCCAATCGGGCCAAAATCGCAGCTTTCGACAGCCTGACGCAGGCGTTCTGCCAGTTGCGCCGCATTCTCCAGAGCGCAGTTACCGGCAACCACCATAAATTCTTCACCGCCCCAGCGACCAAAGTAGTCGGTAGGACGTAGACTTCGGGTGATAATCTCGCTAAGGGTGACCAGAACTTTGTCACCCGCATCATGACCATGCGTATCATTGACCTGTTTGAAATGATCGATATCGAACAGCAGGACACTACAGGGGCGACCATAGCGTTTGGCGGCGCTGATTTCTGTGTCGATGGTGTTCTCGGTGTATAAGCGGTTACGGATTCCAGTCAGAGCATCGGTATGGGCCAGGTGTTCGAGCTGTTCGTTGAGTTGGGCGATTTCATGGGCGGAAATGGCGACTGCGAGATGTTCGGCCAGATCGATGATTGCCCGCTGTTCTATTGCACTCCATGCCTGGCTCTGGCCGGTTACCTGCTGTGCCCAGGTTGCAAAAGAGTGCCGGGGTGAAAGCCGCATGCCGTCTTCGTCCTCGTGCAGTGGTTTTTCCGGGTTGCCGGCCCACAGTTGAGTTTTGATATGCTCGGTGCGCAATAGCAGTAACCAGCCTGTATTCTTTCGACCCAATGGTAATGGAGTAGCTAGCAGGCCACAGGCGTCCTGGTTATCCATCAATCCCGCCAGTCCGGTGCGTCGCAGCTCGTTACTCTGCCAGGTGCCGTTGCCTGGATATTCATGATCCAGCCAGGCGGCGATTTTTTTCAGGGTTGCTTGATCCGGTACCCGGCCCAGACCGAGGGTATGTTTTGGATAAACCAGGGCGCAGCCGCAGGCCCGGAACAGTTCCAGCCAGTCGTAACCATGCTCTTGAAGAATGGTTGCCGGTTCACGCAACTGGCCACGAGTCTCGGCGAGCAGTGCCTGACTGTCGCGTACCTGTTGTAAAAACCGTGCCTCGCCGTGAGCTTTGATCAAAAACAGCCGCTGGGTGGCGGCCTGGACCAGGGAGCGGGCGGCATCGCGCACGTCGGGTGATAGCGTGCGGGGATGTAACGCATGGGCGGCGACCAGACCATACAACTGTTGCTGGTTATGAAGCGCGATGGAGAGTGCCCCCTGTACGCCCATGTTCTGTAGATAGGCAAGATGAATGGGGGAGACCGCGCGCAAAATACCCTGCGACAGATCCAGGGGGCCGTTGTCGGGATCCTCGGCCGGTAACAGTGGCACGCTCGTGACGCCGGAATCGGGAATGCTGCGGATCGGATTGATGTCGTACAGCACTCGCACCTGGGGTGGTATGTCACTGGCGGGAAAGTGGTGGCCCAGAAAGCTGTGGGCCTGTCCGCGGAGACTCTCGGCGATGACGGTGCCATGCCACTCGTTATCAAAGTGATAAACCATGACCCGCTCGTACCCGGTTAGCTCGCGTATTCCCTCGGTCAGGGTATCGAGCAGTGCCTGGCTTTCGGTTTCGCGCGCAAAACGGTCGAGCCAGTCATTCACGGCCGGCAGCAGGTGATGACGGCTACTGTGGTGCAGCTGTTCGAATTCCAGTACCAGCCGGGTACCACTGCGATAAATCAGCACATTATAGCGTTGGGTTTGCTCACCAAAGCGGCGAGTTGTCCGCAGGGCCGTGGTTGAAAATGCGGGGTCTTTCAACGCACGTTGCAGGCGCTGAACCAGCTGTTTGCCCAGCAGTTGTTGTGGAGAGCTTTGCAGGGCCTGTTCAGGCGCAACATTCAGACAGTGGTTGATATTCGCGCTGACCTGAAGAATCCGGCTAAAGGTATCATCCAGGCTGATCAGACAGCCCTGGGGCTGGATCGCTCCGGGGATATGCACCGGTTCCCGGGCGCATGATTCCAGAGCCGTTTCAAGT
>NZ_JAVLAZ010000066.1:0-14035 GCF_031581315.1 Thiohalophilus sp. | reverse complement strand
AACCGCACAAGGCCGCACGCATACAGAAAGCCTATGAGCGAAATGTGCGCCGGGCTGTCAAGCGTTTCTCGTGGATGATATACCGGTTCAACAGCCCGGCCATGCGTCACTTGTTTATGGCACCCCGTAACGCATTAAAAATGGAGCAGGCGGTCATCTCACTGCTGGCCGGCGACGTCTACCGCACCACGCGCGTACAGTGGGCGCTGATGGCTTTCAAGGGTATTTACCACCTGAGCTTTATTGCCAATCTGCCACGGGCCTTGCGTTTCTATTTTCGCCGTCGGCGTAATGCGCGCCTGAAATTTGCCGGTGGCACAACCCCGCAGGATGGGGGCTGATCCTGACCCTGTTGTCCAGCTGGATGTCGTGCTTTTACCTAACTCATGCGGATAAAACGATGATGGAATAGAGCGCTCTTGTCCGACTGAATATCGACAAACCAACCAACCCATAACAAAAGGAACCTGTAGAATGAAAAAAATTCTGATTTTTCTGGCCATGCTCCCACTGCTGTTAAATGCTTGTCGAACCGGCATACCGGCTGATGGCGGCCTCAACGAGGCACCTTTGCCTAGCAATCCGGACATGACTGTCAAAATCCGTTCATTCATCCCTTTCCAGGATGGTGCCAAGATAGCCACCAATATCAAAGCTGAATGTATTATTAACCAGCAGCTGTCCCACTTTATCCGCGTTTACGGCACTGAACGCGACATCGCCGTGATCCGATCAAAGGATATCGATACCGCCAGTAAAGGACGGGTTCTGTCAGTGGAAATTGTCGATGCGATCAGCCAGGGGAATCCGTTTCTGGGACATCGCAAATTTACCGAAGTGGCCGGCACCCTGTATGAAGACGGCAAAGAAGTTGCTTCCTTTACCGGGGCCCGTTTCTCGGGTGGTGGGTTTTTTGGTGCCTACAAGGGTTCCTGTTCCGTATTGGGACGGACCGTCAAGGCACTGGGAAGCGACATTGCCCTCTGGTTAGCCAATCCTGTTGACGGCCAGCACATGGGCGACAGTATTTAACCCGTTCAGAGTTTACGACGTTCGTACCAGTCCGGCCCTGTTGTTAACAACGGGGCCGGGCGGCTTCAGCCCTCCACGCCGATCTGCAAGGTAAGATGATCATGGCAGGGCAACGCCAGTTCGCTAGTCTCTTCCTTCGCCAGCGCCACCAACAGCGGTAATGCCGCTGCCGCGGGATTATGCTCGCGCAGTGTTGCCAGCTCCCTTGACAAGCCTGGCGGGTGGGCCGTGCCTGCCTTCAATTCAAGTTGCAGACATCCTGGCGCCGACACATCCTCCGATCCGGTCAAAAGGAATGCCGTGGCAAAACTGATGTCCACGTAACCCCGCCCGGCCAGGGCGGACGGCAACGCAGAGTCATAACAAATTAACAACACCGGTTGCTGTTGCCCTGTTGCCACGCTCGCCGCTTCAATCAGCCCGGCAGCGAAGGTATCCGGGCCTGCCGCCAGACTGGTCGAAAATTGCCGGGAGTGGCTGGCAATGGCCCAGTAGCCCGCCGGCGCGTTATGCACGGAGTTGTGAAAGTGGGTCGGCGAGACAGGCCGCTCTGGCAAAGTCAGGCTCTGGCAGATCCGGTCCACTACCTCGCCATCCCCTTCTGAAGAAGCGAACACCGAGGCCAACTCACTCATAGTGTAGCGGTTGTCCCGCAGGGCATCTTCGGCAGTCTGCAGCGCCAGTTTGATCAGTGACGTGGTACGACGTCGCTCGTTCGGCGGCAGCAGAGCGGGTCGAAATGCCGGCAAGTCCTGTTGATCCAGCGTCTGCTCGCCTCGCAGGACCGGCCGGGCTGCTTCCCAGCCAGCCATGCCCGGTGCCATGAGACCGAGGCTCTCGACTCTTACCCGCATCAGTCACACCATCCGAATATCAGTGCGCAGTTACTGCCACCGAAGCCGAAAGAATTGCTCATCGCTACCCGCACCGGTTGCTGCAGGGTGTGGCGCAAAACCGGTGTTGTCAGGGCCGGATCGATCTCCCGGGTATTCAACGTACCCGGTAAGAATCCATGTTCAATACTCAGGCTGCAAAAGATCGCTTCGGTGATGCCGGCCGCACCCAGCGTATGGCCTGTCCAGCCCTTGGTCGAACTGCATGGCACAGCATCAAACAGCCCGGTCACCGCCTGATCCTCGGCCCGATCATTGGAGGCAGTTGCCGTGCCGTGTAGATTGATATAATCCACCTGAGCCGGCGTCAGACCGGCGCGCTCCAGGGCCTGTTGCATGGCCTGCCGGGCCCCCTCCCCCTGCGGATGGGGTGTCGACATGTGATAGGCATCACTGCTTTCGCCATAGCCCAGCAATGCGACCCCTTCGCGCCCGCCGGCCGGTTCCAGCAGCGCGAATCCGGCCGCCTCGCCAATGTTGATGCCGCTGCGATGCTTGTCCCAGGGGCGACAGGGCTCGCCGGAGACCAGCTCCAGAGCATTGAAGCCCAGCAAGGTAGTCAGACACAGGCTGTCGATCCCGCCAACCACGGCCGCATCACACCAGCCCGCTTCAATATAACGGCTGGCAGTGGCAAACACCTTGGCGCTGGATGAACAGGCCGTTGAGATCACCTGTGCAGGCCCTTCCAGTTCAAGATAGCGGCGAGTGAAATCGGCGCAGGAATACGTGTTGTGGGTATGCCGGTAGTCGAAGCTGGTCGGCAGCGGCCCGTCGTTGCCAGCGCGCTGGTGATAGGCCTGCTCGGTGGCCTCGATGCCGGAAGTGCTGGTGCCCAGAAACAGGCCGATACGCCCGGCCCCGTAACGCTCGCGGGCCGTGGCCACCATCCCGGCAAAACCGTCGGTCTCCAGCCCCAGTGCCGCCAGACGGTTATTGCGACAATCGAACGGCGCCAGCGCGTCGGGCAACACGACAGTTTCCACGCCGTCAACCCGCCCTATCCAGGTTGCCAGACGCCCCTCATCGTAATCATTGGGGCGCAAACCACTGCGTTCACTCTGCAAGGCCTCTTTCGCGGCCTCAAGCCCCTGACCGAGCGCGCTAACGGTACTGCGGGCGGTAATCAGTAGAGGCTCGGACGACATATATTCTTCACGTTAGATTCCAGGATGACACTGTTGCATGTATTCAGTGGTCAGAGGCACAACTTCAGTTATCGCGCTGGCGCAGACGCTCCAGCATGGCCAGCAGCTCAGCGCGTGGCAATTTGCCTGTTTCATTTCGGGGCAGCCGCTGCACCCGGTACAGGGTTCGCGGAATAAACACCGCGTCCATTGATTCCCCCATGGCCGCCAGTATCGCCTGTTCAGTCAAGGTCGGGGCTACCACCAGCGCGCTGATACGGCCGCCACGTTCGCGACCTTCGTCATGTAATACCAGAGCCCCGTCTTCCACGCCGGGGATGTCCTGCAAACGGCGGGTCAGATCCGCCAGCGATGCGCGCTTGCCGGCAATATTGATCATATCACTATCGCGCCCCAGCAGCGTAAAACCGGTCTCCCGGGATTCAATAATATCATTCAATGGCATCATCTGAGGCAGAAAATCGGCCTGCACCTGGCAACGACCATCCACACAGTGCAGCTGCACGCTATCGTAGGGATGCCACAGAGGTTCAGTTAAAGTATGTCTGCTGGCAATGGCCCCTGTCTCTGTCGAACCGTAAATCTCATGTACCGGACAGCCAAAATAGCGCTCTGCCTCGGCTGCCAGTTCGATGGACAGCGGCGCCGTGGCCGAAATAATCATCCCCGTGGATGGCCATTCCAGCCCGGCGCCGACACAGGCGCGTAAATGTACTGGTGTGGTGATAAGCAACCGGGGAGAAGGAATCTGCAGCAGTGCCTGGCAGACATCCGCCGGATAAAACGGGCGTCCTCCGTGCACGGCCAGCGGCGAATGTAATGCAAACAAAATGGTCGATTCCAGGCCATACATATGCTGTGGCGGTACCGTGGCAATCAGTGCTCCGCCATCGAAATCGTCAAGGCCAAAACGCTGTGTGGCAATCCGGGTCGCACGCACCAGATCGCCCCAGTATTTGGGATAGGGTCGTGGCGAGCCGGTACTGCCGGAAGTAAAGATCACCACGGCTTGCTGATGAGCGTCAATCAACGGCACCTTGTTGAGTTCAGTATCCCCGAACGATGGCAGGACGCTAAACTGATCCAGAGCCAGTTCCGCGCGAGGCTGATCGACCAGACAATAGCTGCCCGGATAATCCATGGCCACCGCGTGGACCACTTCGGTGGCGCGGTTGGGCGGTAACAGACACACCTGTCCCCGAATCAACAACGCGGCAAACGCCAGCAGAAACGCATAACGGTCCTCACACAAGTTCACTGCATGCGAAGCCTCTGGCAGGCGTTGCGCCAGCGCCTGCGCCTGTGCGAGAAATTCCCGCGTCGATATTGCCTGCCCGTGATGCCAGGCGATAATCGCTTCAGGCGGATGCGTTGTCAGCGGTAACTGCTGGCTCATTTCCAGTCACCCCGGGTACCAAGTCGCGCCATGGCACGCATGAAACCAATGAAACTGTAACGTGCCCGCTGCGGAAAGCGCCGTCGACGTAAAACAAACTCGGCAAGAAAAAACAGCAACACCAGCAGATACCCCAGCAAGTTGGTAAACAGCGACCACCACTGACGACTGGCACAACATACCAGCAACACACTGATTACACCCAACAGACTCAAAAATAAGACCCAGGCCAGGGTGACATTGCGGGTATAGCGACGCACCGCTGGATCCGGTTCACCGTCGAGCAGGCGAGCAAAACGCGTCACCAGGGGCTCATGGCCGGGTAACAGGCTCAGAGCGAAGACCGTTGCCAGGCCAAAGTAAATCAATAAAGGCGGCCAGATCAGCAGCTCGAAACGATCCTGCAGCGTCCACCCGAACAGGCTAATCGCCGCGGCAACCAGCAGGGCCGGCAAATAGCGAAATCCCTGCGCACGCCACCCCGCCAGTACTGCGGCCAGCACCGCCAGCGCCAGAATCGCGGGAAGAAAATGACCCGTGACCACACCGTAATGGACGGCAACCGGGTAGACTATCACCAGCAATGAAGAGGCGCGGCGCGCCACGCCTGCTAACTTGTGCAACGGGCAATCGTAAACGGGCGGGCGCTTCCTGAGAGCGCCCGGAGTCTGGCCCGGGGCATCGGATTGTGCAGCCCGGAACGCACTGCGATAAGTAACTTTGGCATTCTCGTTTTCCTGTAAAAGACGGTTTCCATGGCGGGTATTTCGCGGATTATTCTTAATATTTAGTATCTTCGACGAAAGCGAGGCGGAGAGCCGTCCGCCGTCTGGCCCACGGCCGCCCGATTATATATAATTTATATCAGTATTCAATTATCTCTCCCTCTCTCTCGCACAGGATGGCGACGCCGTAACGATCCGACCCATGTCACTTTTATCCATCAATTACAACACCACACCTCCCGGCCCGGCTGACAAAGACAGTGAAACACAAGCGTTTGCTGTTATTCGCTACGGTGCCGACAGCAGCCGTATTGCGCTTACCAGCGACGGACTGCTGGATATTGACGTGGCAATGCCGGTGCTCGGTGCGCAGCAACACGCTTTCGAGGTTTGGCACAGCGATCGGCCGATGCAGCAGGAACAGGCCGGGCCGTTACAACTGTTACACAATGGCATTTTCATGTTCGGCGCCCTGCAAGTGGATGAAAGCGAAGGTCTGGAACAGGCAACGCAGAAGGCCTATACACTGATCCTCGAACATCTGAGCAAGCGGGGTTATCCCTACCCATTGCGAGTGTGGAACTATCTGCCGGATATCGTCGGTTTCGAACATGGGGTGGAACGCTACCAGCTCTTTTGCACCGGCCGGCATACTGCACTGGCGACAGAGCCCGATTATGAAACGCGCCTGCCAGCGGCCAGTGCGCTGGGCACCACCGGCGCCGGTTTTGTCATCTATTTCATCGCCGCGCACGAACCCCCGCTGCAGATTGAAAACCCCTTGCAGGTAAGCGCATTTCACTACCCGCCCTGCTATTCACCCAGGAGTCCGTCATTTTCCCGCGCCACGGTCAAACACTGGCCGGATAGTACCCAGTTTTATCTGTCGGGGACGGCCAGCATCCGTGGTCACGAAAGTCAGGGAACGGACGATATACAGAGCCAGTTACAACTGACGCTGGATAACATCGAACATTTGTTAACCCACGCCCGGCAACAATGTCCGACGCTCGGGGACAAGCTCGACAACCTGGCCCTGCTCAAGATCTACCTGCGCCGGGCCGACGATTACGCACTGGTTCGGGATCATATACAACAACGCTTTGACAATGACACCTATCCCCTGCTCTATCTGCAGGCCGACATCTGTCGCAAAGAATTACTGATTGAAATCGAGGGGTGGAGTATTTTCGACAGCGCCAGGTAACTGGCGTTTATTTAAACTCGGGAAATTTTGAGGTTAACGCCCAGCGTTCGGTTTCCTTGTCGTACTCCCAGGTCTGGGTGTCGGTGATTTCACGCACAACATGGTTATTGGTATTGTAATAGCGCATTTCCACCGCCTGTACCGCTTCGGTCGTCGAGGCATTAATGGTGAGTACCTTGTAGTCGGTGACCTTGATATCCCTGAGCCGTTTTTTCTGCCGTTCACTCAGTTCGGGGGGATCCTTGTAATACTGTACCGCCAGCTCCAGGCGCGACCAGCGCATGCTGTGCTCGTAGGCACGCAGGACCTTTTCCAGATCATCAAGTTCGCTCGGTGTGGTATTACAGGCCCCGAGCAATAACGCCAGAGCGATCAACAGCCACTGTTTCATTCTTCCCCCCTTCACCCGTATTGATGCACTCACTGCCCAGGCAGTATAAACAGTCACGGCGATAACGTATATCCTTTGACCTGTGAGGCTTGGTAAACTCACCGTCTGATACTCAGGAACCCGAACAATGAGCCAGCCTCTGAAAACCGCTCTGCTGCAGCAACGCTGTAGCGCCGACCGCCAGGCCAATCTGCAGGCCTCCGAGGCCGGCATTCGCCAGGCCGCCAGCGGCGGCGCCCGGCTGATTCTGTTACAGGAGCTGCATACCGGCCCCTATTTCTGCCAGCGCGAGGACCCGGCGCTGTTCGATCTGGCCGAACCGATCCCCGGCCCGTCCACCGAGCGGCTCGCAACGCTGGCCGCGGAACTCAAGGTGGTGATCGTCGCCTCGCTGTTCGAAAAACGCAGTGCCGGGCTGTATCACAATACCGCCGTGGTCCTGGAGGCCGACGGGAGCATTGCCGGGATCTATCGCAAGATGCACATTCCCGACGATCCCGGTTATTACGAGAAGTTCTATTTCACCCCGGGCGATCTCGGCTTTAACCCCATCGAGACTTCCGTCGGACGACTCGGCGTGCTGGTCTGCTGGGATCAATGGTTCCCCGAAGCCGCCCGGCTGATGGCGCTGGCCGGCGCCGAGCTGCTGCTCTATCCCACCGCCATCGGCTGGGATGAGAACGATACCGTCGAGGAACAGCAGCGCCAGCTCGAGGCCTGGCAGCTCAGCCAGCGCGCGCATGCCGTCGCCAACGGTCTGCCGGTGCTGGCCTGCAACCGCACCGGTGTGGAAACCGATCCGGTCAGCGGCGATCGCATTCATTTCTGGGGTCACAGTTTCGTCGCCGGCCCGCAGGGCGAAATACTCGCCGCAGCCCCCGCCGACGAGGAGCAGTTGCTGATGAGCGAGATCGACCTGACCCGCAGCGAGACGGTACGGCGTATGTGGCCCTATCTGCGGGATCGGCGCATCGACGCCTACGACGACTTGTTATTGCGCTATCGCGACCGCAAATAATCAAAAGCGCTCGTCACAGCGCGGTTTTTCGTGGCCGGGTCTGGTATGCAGTAGTAAGGAAGAAACTTATCTCTCGCAGAGACGCCACGGCGCAAAGTCATCTGATATCGATCATACTAAGCGAGCTCTGCGCCTCTGCGAGAGCCTGGTTTCTGGTCGATGTGTTCAATATTTCTGTGCTCTGTGTGGTCCAAAGGACAACCTGCCGGAACGTCGCAACGGGATAGTGAGATGAATTCACCCGAACAACAGCAACAGAAGATCGGCAAGAGCATGGTGTTTGCCATGTGGCTGGTGATCCTGGCGCTGCTGACCCTGTTTTTTGACAAGTATCTGGGCGATCAGCAAAACCCCAATCAGCAGGTGGTACAGCGCCAGGGGGCCGACGGTACGCGTGAGGTGGTGCTGGAGCAGAACCGCTATGGTCACTATGTCGCCAACGGCCAGATCAATGGTCAGGAAGTGACCTTTTTGCTCGATACCGGTGCCACCGACATCGCGATTCCCGCGCAGGTCGCCAATCGCCTGGGGCTGGAGCGCGGTCGCCAGGTCACTTTCCAGACCGCCAACGGCCGGGCGCGGGGCTATGCCACCCGTCTGGACAGCGTCAGCCTGGGGCATATTCGTCTCACCGATTTGCGCGCCTCCATTAATCCCAATGTCAGCGGCGATGAAATCCTGCTCGGCATGAGCTTTCTCAAACAGCTGGAGCTGAATCAGAAAGACAATACTCTGACCCTGCGCCAGTAACCGGCCCGCCCAATCCCGGGAACCCGGCACAAATCGGGGATAAAGCCCTTGCATCCTGCGCCGATAACGCAATAATGATGGCTATATCAGCCAGGAATTCATTCACTATCGAATAAGGACGATCATTATGTTGTTACGCCAACTTGCCATTGCCCTGACCGCGCTGGCGGTGAGTTCATCGGCCTTCGCCGACTTTATCGGTGCCCGCTTCGGCGCCGGGATGTGGGATCACGATCCCAGCGGCACGATCCGCTACGACGGCGGAAGCGTGGGGACCAATGCGGATCTGAAGAACGACCTCAATCTGGAGGACGACAAGGAAGGTTATTTCTATGCCCTGGTCGAGCATCCGGTCCCGCTGATTCCGAACGTCAAGATCATGCAGACCAATCTGACCAGCAACGGCTCCGGGACCATCACCACAGATTTCACTTACGGTGGCCAGAGCTTCAGCGCCTCACAACCTATCACCTCCGAGCTGGTGCTGGATCACACCGACGTTACCCTCTACTGGCAGTTGCTGGACAACGTGGTCAGCTTCGACTTCGGTATTACCGGCAAGATGGTTGACGCCGAAGCAACCCTGACCAGTGGCGGGAACACGGTGAATAACAGCTTCGATGGTATCGTCCCGATGGGCTATCTCGGCGTGGGCGTCACCCCGTGGCCGGGGCTGGAGTTCCGCGTCGAAGGCAGTGCGCTGGAGATCGGTGACAGCAGCCTGACCGACTACACCGCCAAGGTGAGTTACACCACCAGCTATTTACTCGGTGTCGAAGCCGGCTACCGTTCGCTGGAACTGGAGCTGGACGATCTGGATGATGTCTATTCCAACATGGAATTCGACGGTCCCTTCCTTGGGGTTTATCTGGACTTCTGACAACACAGGGACGAGGGCCGAGGGACGAGGAGCAATATCATCCTCTTCCCCGGCCCTTTTCTTTTGCCCGACGAAATAACATTACGTTTAACAAGACATATTAATTTCTGTTAACAGCGCTTTTACTCGGCACTCGTCCCTCGTTACTCAGCCCTGTCTCTTCTATACTGGGTTAAAGGCCCCGCTAAAGGAGTGCCGCCATGACCCGTCCACTCGTTCTTTTGTTCATCCTGTTATTGTTCTATAGCCCTGTGCATAGCGGGGAGATTGTCAAAACCCCGTATGAAGATCCCAAAGTCGTTTTCGACTTCTATTTCGATCACCCGGAGAAGATCAACTCGGCGCTGTACTGGGTGCGCTCCTATATCAACCCGCTGGGCGAGGCGCCGTATAACTTCTCGCCCGAGTTTATGAGCGTCAAGGTGGTGATCCACGGCACCGAGATCGTCACGGTCGCCAAACATAATTATGAAAAATACAAAAACGCGGTCGAACGGATGAAGTATTACGACCAGCTGGGCGTGGAGTTTATCGTCTGCGGCCTGGCCGCGAAGGATTATGATTACAGCACCGATGACTTCCAGGATTTCATCAAACTGGCCCCATCAGCCATCACCGAACTGGTTCACTGGCAACAGCAGGGCTACGGGCTGATCACGCCCAATATCATGGATAAAAAACTGTCGATCGACGAAATCCGTTAATTAACAGCCCTGGCGGTGCGGATCGTTTTCACATCCGCGGCCGAACCCGGTAAAATGGCGCCCCTGTTTTCGCCGTGGTCAGCCGCCAACCGTTCGCATGTCAGACGTTTCCCTGTGTAATCCGTTTCACCCGCCGTTGCCCGCCCGGGCCGGCGAACTGTCCCGCTGGGGGCAACTGTATGGCAACAGCCCGGCGCTGGTCATCAGCCAGGCGGCCCGCGAGCACCACGGGCCGCTGGTGGTCATTGCCGCCGACACGGCCGCCGCCCAGCGACTGGAATACGCGCTGCGCTTTTACCTGGCCGACACCGAGCTGCCGATTCTCAATTTTCCGGACTGGGAGACCCTGCCCTACGATGTCTTCTCGCCCCATCAGGACATCATCTCCGGGCGTCTGACCAGTCTCTATCACCTGCCCGACATGCAGCAGGGCATCCTGCTGATCCCGGTGCAGACCCTGATGCACCGCCTGCCGCCGCCCGATTATCTGCAGGCCAATACCCTGATGCTGGATCTTGGCCAGACGCTGCAACTGGACGCGATGCGTCGGCGCCTGGAGTCGGCCGGTTACCAGTGCGTCTCGGCGGTGATGGAGCACGGCGAGTTCGCGGTACGCGGCAACATTCTCGATCTGTTTCCCATGGGCAGCGACCGGCCCTATCGTATCGAGCTGTTCGATGACGAGATCGAAAGCATTCGTCTGTTCGATCCCGAGACCCAGCGCTCCACCGACAAGGTCGAACAGGTCCGCCTGCTGCCGGCCCACGAGTATCCGCTGCACAAGGAGGCCATCTCCCGCTTTCGTCAGGCGTTTCGGGCTCGCTTCGAGGGCGATCCGCAAAAAGCCCGGGTCTATCAGGATGTGAGCGAGGGGCTGGCCAGTGCCGGGATCGAATACTACCTGCCGCTGTTTCACGAACAGATGGCGACCCTGTTTGACTACCTGCCGGGCGAGACGCTGTTCCTGAGCGAGGCGGAGCTCGAGGCCGCCGCCGAGGCCTTCTGGGCCGAGGTCGGCCACCGTTACGAGCAGCTGCGCCACGATCAGGAGCGCCCCCTGCTCAGCCCGTCCGAGCTGTTTTTACCGGTGCCGGAGCTGTTCGCCGGTCTCAAACAGCATCCGCGGGTCGCGCTGCAAAACTTCAAGTTCGAGGATGAGGCGGCGATTCAGTTCGCCACCGAGGCCCCGCCGCCGCTGAACCTGGACGTGCGCGCTGCTGAGCCGGCCCGCCAGCTCAAGGCGTTTCTCGACCACTTCCCCGGCCGCGTCCTGTTCGCCGCCGAGACCACCGGGCGACGCGAATACATCCTGGATATGCTGGGGCACTATCACATCCGCCCGCGCGAGCTGGACAGCTGGCAGCAGTTCGTCGACAGCGACGAATCGCTGGCCATTACGGTAGCACCGCTGGATCAGGGGCTGCTGCTGAACGACCCCGCCCTGGCGGTCATCGCCGAAACCCAGCTGTTCGGCCAGCAGGTCCTGCAGCGGCGCCGGCGCAAACAAAGCGATCGCGACAGCGACGCCATCGTGCGCAACCTGGCCGAGCTAACCGTCGATGCGCCGGTCGTGCACGAGGATTACGGCGTGGGCCGCTACAAGGGGCTGCAGACCCTGCAGCTCAACGGCCAGGACACCGAGTTTCTGACCCTGGAATATGCCGGCGGCGACAAGCTCTACGTGCCGGTCAGCTCGTTGCATCTCATCAGCCGCTACACCGGCGCCTCGCCGGAGACCGCGCCCCTGCACAAGCTGGGCAGCGGCCAGTGGGAGAAGGCCCGGCGCAAGGCCGCCGAGCGGGTGCGCGACGTGGCCGCCGAACTGCTGGACATCTACGCCCGGCGCGAGGCCCGCCACGGTTACGCCTATCATATTGACGAGGCCCAGTATCGCGCCTTCGCCGCCGACTTTCCGTTTGAAGAGACGCCCGATCAGCAGCAGGCCATCGACAACGTCATCCACAGCATGCGCGCCGATCAGCCCATGGATCATCTGGTCTGCGGCGATGTCGGCTTCGGCAAGACCGAGGTGGCCATGCGCGCCGCCTTCATCGCCGTGCAGGACGGCAAACAGGTGGCGGTGCTGGCCCCGACCACCCTGCTCACCCAGCAGCACCTGGAGAACTTCCGCGATCGGTTTGCCGACTGGCCGGTGCGAGTCGAAGTCCTGTCCCGCTTTATCAGTGCCAAACAGCAACAGACGATCCTGCGCGATCTTGAAGCCGGCAAGGTGGACATCATCATCGGCACCCACAAGCTGCTGCAAAGTGATGTGAAGTACCACAACCTGGGACTGGTGATCATCGACGAGGAGCACCGCTTCGGCGTGCGCCAGAAGGATAAATTCAAGGCACTGCGTGCCGAGGTGGACGTGTTGACCCTCACCGCCACCCCGATCCCGCGCACCCTGAACATGGCCATGTCCGGTATGCGCGATCTCTCCATCATCGCCACCCCCCCGGCGCGGCGCCTGGCGATCAAGACCTTCATCAGCGAATGGCAGGACGGCCTGATCCAGGAAGCCTGCCAGCGCGAGATCCGCCGCGGCGGGCAGGTCTACTTCCTGCACAACGATATCGAGACCATCGAAAAGCAGGTCGCCAAACTGACCGAACTGGTCCCCGAAGCGACGATTCGTCATGCCCACGGCCAGCTGCGCGAGCGGGAGCTGGAACAGGTGATGTCCGACTTCTATCACCAGCGCTTCAATATTCTGGTCTGCACCACCATTATCGAAACCGGCATCGACATACCATCGGCCAACACCATCGTCATCAACCGCGCCGATCGCTTCGGCCTGGCCCAGCTCTATCAGTTACGCGGCCGCGTCGGCCGCTCGCACCATCGCGCCTACGCCTATCTGATCACGCCCTCGCGCCGGGCCATGAGCCAGGACGCGCTCAAGCGGCTGGAAGCGATCGAATCGATCCAGACCCTGGGCACCGGCTTCACCCTCGCCACCCACGATCTGGAGATCCGCGGCGCCGGCGAACTGCTGGGCGACGAACAGAGCGGCCAGATGATGGAAATCGGTTATCACATGTATACCGAACTGCTGGAACGCGCGGTCAAGGCACTGAAAGAGGGCCACGAACCCCAACTCGACAAACCCCTCAATCACGGCGCCGAGATCGATCTGCATTGTCCCGCCCTGATCCCCGAGGAATACCTGCCCGACATCCACGAGCGGCTAATCCTATACAAACGCATCGCCAACGCCGCCGACTCCCAGGAACTCAAGGATCTGCAAGTCGAGATGATCGACCGCTTCGGCCTACTGCCCGACGCCGTCAAAAACCTCTTCGCCGTCACCCAGCTCAAACTACGCGCCCTGCCCCTGGGTATCCGCAAGATTGAACTGGGCGAAGAAGGCGGCCGCATCCTGTTCGTCGAACAACCCGACATCGATCCCATGCGGATCATTCAGTTAATCCAGCAGCACCCCAACGAATACAAACTCGACGGCGGCGAAAAACTGCGTATCAACAAAGAACTGCCCGACACTGACGATCGGATCGACGAACTCAACAACCTGCTGGCGACACTGGCTGAGAAGGAGGCGGCCTGAAGATCAGGGGCTAGTTGCTGGGAGCTAGGGGCTAGGGACTTGCTCCTAACTAAACAAGGAAATGGGTATACTATCCCCGTGAATTCAGGGCGCCCGGAGGGCGATCATTTTGATAAGTCGGGTGGCACCGGCAACAGTCGCCGACGAAGTCGCCTCCCACAAAGTAAAATAGACACCGGCTTGTGTCGGCATGATGGGAGATCACCCGATCCTGGCCGTTACTTCGGAGTACGACAGGGTCAGGTCTAGCCATTTGCTTTGTTAATTCGTTTGTTTGTTTATCATTGATGTGCAACAGGATGGAGTTCATAGATTTTCCCATA
>NZ_JAVLAZ010000065.1:12197-14251 GCF_031581315.1 Thiohalophilus sp. | reverse complement strand
AACCCCGGCTACCAGAGCCTGATGAAAGATCTGAAACAGTCCACCAAGCAGCGTTTCGGTGCACTGGACTTTGACTATCCGCAGGAGAAGGACGAAACCGACATCGTCGCGCAGGAAACCGGTATCGACACCGAGACCGCCGGCAAACTGGTCCAGATCGCCCATCGTGCGCGTAACCTCAAGGGGCACGGCCTCGACGAAGGTATCTCCACCCGTCTGCTGGTCTACGCAGGTCAGTTGATCAACAAGGGCGTGGAACCGGTTTCGGCCTGTATCATGACGCTGGTTACCCCGCTGACCGATGACCCGGACATGCGCGAGACCCTGGAAGCGGCAGTCAACACCTTCTTTGTCAAATAAGGTGGCATTGACTCCCGGCATTGGTGCCGGTTGTTGAGATACAATGCAATTTTTACCCGTGGCGATGGCGCGCAGCGCGAGAAGCGATTATTGATTTTTTCTCCGCGCCTCTGCGCCTCCGCGACCTCTGCGTTAATCGAGATACCATGAGCAAGGATCCGATCGACAAGCTGCGCGAGGACATTGTTTTTAATGCCACCCTGCGCGGACAGCCGCTGACTTTTCATTCCACCTGGGGCACCTTCTCGCCCCGCGAGGTGGACGAAGGTTCGCTGCTGTTACTGGATCACGTCGACATCAACCCCGATGATGACTGCCTGGATCTGGGTTGCGGTTACGGTCCCATCGGCCTGACCCTGGCCAGACTGGCGCCACAAGGCAATACGACCCTGGTCGACCGGGATTATGTGGCGGTCGATTACGCACAGAAGAATATTGCGCTCAACAAAATCACCAATGCCGAGGCGTTACTGAGCAATGGTTTCGATCGGATTCGCGATCGCCGTTTTGATGTGATCGCCTCCAACCTGCCCGCCAAAGTCGGCAACGAAATGCTGACCCTGTTCATGCATGATGCCCGGCAGCAGATGAACCCCGGCGGGCGATTTTATGTGGTCACCATCACCGGTCTGCGCAAATATATCGAGCGCAACTTCAAGGCGATATTCGGTAACTACAAGAAACTGAAACAGGGCAAGCACTATACCGTTTCGATGGCAACAAAATAAGGATCTCATGAGTAAAATGATCGACAAGTTTTTCCCGTTTTTGCTCTGGTGGCCCATGGTGGGTCGGCATACGCTCAAGGCCGATCTGCTCGCCGGCCTGACCGGCGCGGTCATCGTTCTGCCCCAGAGCGTGGCCTTTGCCACCATTGCGGGCCTGCCCCCCCAGTACGGCCTGTATACCGCGATGGTCACGCCCATCGTCGCCGCACTGTTCGGCTCCTCGCGCCACCTGATATCGGGGCCAACCACCGCCATTTCCATTGTCGTGTTCAGTACCCTGAGCGGACACGCCGAACCCGGCAGCACCGAGTTTATTCAACTGGCACTGACTCTGACCTTTCTGGCCGGTGTCTACCAGTTCGCCTTCGGGCTGGCCCGACTGGGGACGCTGGTCAACTTCGTCTCGCATACGGTGGTGATCGGTTTTACAGCCGGCGCGGCCGTGCTCATCGCCACCAGTCAGATGAAACATATCACCAGCATTCATGTCCCCTCCGGTGAGTCTTTCGCCCATGTCTGGGTGGATCTGTTCAGTCACCTGGAACAACTGGATCCGATGGTGTTCGGCGTGGCCGCCTTTACCCTGATCGTGGCGGTGTTGATCAAACGCTTCCTTCCGTCCCTGCCCAACCTGCTGATGGCGATGATCGCCGGTAGCCTGCTGGCATTCGGTCTGGGTGGCGAGTCTGCCGGCCTGGCGATGATCGGCGAGATCCCCGGGCATTTGCCGCCGCTCTCCTCGCCCGATTTTTCCTTTGCCGCGATTCGCGAACTGGCCCCGCAGGCCTTTGCCGTGGCCCTGCTGGGCCTGATCGAAGCGGTCTCCATCTCCCGGGCCATTGCCGCCAAATCCCATCAACAGATCGACGGTAACCAGGAGTTCGTCGGCCAGGGGCTGTCCAACATGGTCGGCAGTTTCTTCTCCAGCTACGCCGGCTCCGGTTCCTTCACCCGCTCCGGCATCAA
>NZ_JAVLAZ010000065.1:0-12097 GCF_031581315.1 Thiohalophilus sp. | reverse complement strand
TCGAGAAAAAGCCGCTGGCGCAGTGCCCGCAGTTGAAGATCATCCGTATCGACATGTCGATCTATTTTGGCTCACTGACCAACATTCAACGCCTGTTAAACCAGATATCCGATGAAGAAGGAATTAATCATATTCTGATCATCTCCACCGGCATCAACTTCATCGACATGGCCGGCGCCGAGATGCTGGTACAGGAAGCGCAGCGCCTCAAACAACGTGGCGGCGGATTGTACTTTACGGATAACAAGAGCCGGGTCTGCCGGTTTCTGCGCAAGGGACACTTTATAGAAGCCATTGGTGAAGATCATTTCTTCGCCACCAAGCAAGAGGCCATCAGTCATATTTTTGGCACGTTGAACCACAAAATCTGTGCCCGTTGCGACAAACGTATTTTCAAAGAGTGTGCGACCGTCCCACAGGAGGAACCGGTCGCCTCTCTTCATCCTGAACCGAAAGAGGGGTGAGTCCCATGTCGATTAATCTTGACGAATATAAAGAATATTTGCAGGAAGCCGCACCGGAAGTGCGGGACACGTTTGAAAGCACATTTCACGAAGCGTCCCGTGTCATGTCACCGGCCGGTTTACGGGATTACCTGGAAGGCGCCAAGGGGCTGTGCAACCTGGGCCGGGGCAAGGATGTCGTCATTTCCTATCTGCAAGAGATGCCCCTGGTGGTCAAGGAGTGCGGCGAGGATGTGATTCAGGATATTGTTGCCGCCGCCATGAAACTCTCCTCCATGACCTCCGGCGAGGTCATCTCGCTGATGTTTTCCAGCCTGCCCACCGCCGCAAGGCGCCTGGGCGATCCGGAACTGCTGCGCGGTTACCTGGGCCTGCTGCATCAGTTGTCGGCCAAGGCCTCACGCGGGCTGCGCCCGATGCTGCAGCATATCGATGAGCTGCTGAGCAAACTGACCCTTTCCGGTCTCAAGCGCTGGGCCCTGTACGGCGCCGAAGCCTATCGCAAGGATCTCAACAACCTGGTCAACTACTTCAACCTGGATACCCAGGACAGTCTGACTGTGCTGCAAAAAGAGCGCCGTGGCACCCTGTTCGTCGACACCCAGCGCAAGCTGAACTTCTATTTGCGTGCGCTGTGGGGCCGGGATTTCTTCGTGCGTCCGGCGGCGGCCGATCATGAAGGCTTCAAACCCTATATCGAACATCATGTGCTGCATTTGCCGGACGCGGTCGATCCTATCGGTGAGATCAGCGGCCTGGAACTGTATCGCGCCATCGCCGCTCACCTGGCGGCACATGTCAGCTACACTACCTCGCGTATTTCCGCCGAAGGACTGAGCCCGGCGCAGATGTTCTTTATCGGCCTGATCGAGGATGCGCGGGTCGAATATCACGCCATGCAGGCCTTCCCCGGTCTGCGAAATCTGTGGAAGGCGCTGATGTCGATCGAGTACGAGGGCCGGGCCGAACATCCGACCGTGCCGGTACTGGAACATTTTGCCCACATGTTGCTGGACCCGTCAGTCAAATCCGACGACGAGGCGCTCAATGCCCTGGCGGAGAAATTCCATACCAACATTGAAGAGAACAAGGACAACAACAGCTTCTCCTGGCATATCGGCATCGAGCTGTTCAATCTCTTTGCCGAACGCAAGGAGGTTCCCAGCCTGCGTATTCTGGAACAGATCCGTATCCCCTATCGCGACGACAACCGTTTCGTCTGGGAGTTCGAGGAGCTGAACTGGGAAGAAGGGGTCGAATATATTCCGGCCAGCCAGCGCCAGGTCAGAAAGACCGTCAGCGTCATGGACATGGTCAACGAACTCGATTGCGAGCTGGCCGGTGACGACGCCCAGGAGATCTGGCGTCTGGAAACGCCCTTCTGGCTCGATCAGGAAGGCTGCACCATCAACGAACTGGAAGGCAAGGAGGCGATCTCCGATCCTTTCCATTATCAGGAATGGGATTACCAGGTACAGCTGAACCGTCCCGACTGGGTCACACTCTACGAACATCGCCCCAAAAAAGGCGATCCGGAAGAAATCGAGAATATTCTGCTCGAATACAAACCGATTGCGTTTCGAATCAAGCAGATCATCGATATGCTTCAGCCTGAAGGCGTACAACGGGTACGCAACATGGAAGATGGCGACGAGATCGACATCAATGCCGCGATCGACGCCATGATTGCCATTCGCATGGGCGAGCAGCCCAATCCGCGTATCACCATGCGTAACGTTATCCAGACGCGCGACCTGGCCGTGGTGGTGCTGCTGGATCTCTCCGAATCCACCAACGAAACCGTTGAAGGCTCGGACAAGACCATATTGCAGCTGACCAGGGAGGCCTGTGCGCTGGTCGCCACCGCCATTAACGGCATCGGCGACCCCTTCGCGATCCACGGTTTCGCCTCCGATGGCCGACATGACGTGCAGTACATGCGCTTCAAGGACTTCAACCAGCATTTCAATGACGAGGTCAAATCACGCCTCGCCGGCATGCAGGGCGGACTCTCGACCCGCATGGGCGCGGCCATGCGCCACGCCGGCCAACACCTGTTACGTCAGCAACAGCGCAAGAAGCTGCTGTTACTGGTGAGCGACGGCGAGCCGGCGGATATCGACGAGCGCGATCCGCAACATTTGCGCCACGATACCAAGAAGGCGGTCGAGGAGTTGTATACCCAGGGCGTCATGAGCTATTGCCTGACCCTCGACCCCAACGCCGACAACTATGTGAAACGGATTTTCGGGTCCAATAATTACACCATTGTCGATCACGTGGACCGCCTGCCGGAGAAACTGCCGATGCTGTTCGCCAGCCTGACCAAGTAATTCCGGTCAAAGTCAGGTTACAATACGCACTGAAACATTGAACAACGGGTGACCCGCATGAAAAAACCTGTCGTCGGCGTCGTGATGGGCAGCAACAGTGACTGGAAAGTCATGAGCCAGGCCGTCGAGGTCCTCAAGGAATTCGGCGTCCCGCACGAGGCCAAGGTGGTTTCGGCGCACCGCACGCCGGACCTTTTATATGAGTACGCCGAACAGGCCGCCGATCGGGGTCTGCAGTGCATCATCGCCGGTGCCGGGGGCGCGGCCCACCTGCCCGGCATGCTGGCAGCCAAGACCATCGTGCCGGTGCTGGGCGTGCCGGTCACCTCGCGGGCCCTGAAGGGGCTCGACTCGTTGCTGTCCATCGTGCAGATGCCCAAGGGGATTCCGGTGGCCACCTTCGCCATCGGTGAGGCCGGCGCGGCCAATGCCGGCCTGTTCGCGGTCTCCATGCTGGCCCGTCAGGAGGACAAATACGCCCGCAAGCTGGAAACCTTCCGCAAGAAGCAGCGCACCAAAGTGCGCGCCATGAAACTGCCGAAGGTCTGAGATGCTGTTACCCGGTGCGACTCTCGGCATGCTCGGCGGCGGCCAGCTGGGCCGCATGTTCACCATCGCCGCGCGCAACATGGGCTACGAGGTGGTCGTGCTGGACCCCGATCCCGACAGCCCGGCCGGCATGCTGGCCAGCGATCACGTCTGTGCCGATTATCTCGATACCACGGCGCTCCAGTACCTGAGCGAGACCTGTGATGCGATCACCACCGAATTCGAAAACGTCCCCGCCGAAAGCCTGGAATATCTGGCCAACCATTGCGATGTGCGCCCCGGCGCCCGCGCCGTAACCCTGACCCAGGATCGGATCAGCGAAAAAACCTTTTTACACGATAACGGCTTTGCCACTGCCCCCTTTGCGGTGATCCGGGATCCCGCCGATCTCGATACAGCGGCGCGGACGGTCCCCACCCCGGCGATCCTGAAAATCGCCCGCTTCGGCTACGACGGCAAAGGGCAATATCCGGTCGCCTCCGGCGAGGAGCTGGCCGGCGCCTGGCAGGAACTGGGCAACAACCCCTGCGTGCTGGAACAACGGGTGGCTCTCGATCTGGAAATCTCGGTGGTCGTGGCCCGCGGGATCGATGGCGAAAGCCGTTGCTATCCGGTGGCTGAGAACGTGCATCGCCACGGCATTCTGGATGTCAGCCTGGTACCGGCACGCATCGACGCCGACCTGGAACAACAGGTACTCAAGGCGGCTACCGCCATTGCCGGGGCACTGGATTACGTTGGCGTGCTGGCCGTGGAGTTCTTTGTCTCCCGGGGCGAGCTGCTGGTCAACGAGATCGCCCCGCGCCCGCACAACAGCGGCCACTATACGCTGGATGCGACCCTCACTTCCCAGTTCGAACAGCAGGTGCGCGCGGTCTGCGGCCTGCCGCTGGGCGACCCGCGCCTGCTCTCCCCCGTGGTGATGATCAACCTGCTCGGCGATCTGTGGCAGGATCAAAAACCGCCGGCCTGGGATAAACTGTTTGCCCATAGCAACGCCAAACTGCACCTGTACGGCAAGCGCGAAGCACGCCCCGGACGCAAGATGGGGCATTACAACGTACTGGCACCCACCCTGGATAAAGCGCTGCATACCGCGCAGGAAATCCAGCAACAACTCGCTGGCACCGGAACGCGCGATACGTAAGGCGATACAGGCAACACTTTGCGTGGTGTCGCCCAGGCCGCGCCGGTTATCGCTCTGTCCCCCGCCTTGTTCTATACTGACAGCAACGCAATCGCCATTCTCTGCAACCTTGTGGAACAAAATACTGATGACTCAACGCAATTCAGCGCAACCCAAAAAATACGTCGGCATTTATAACGATATGAATGGCGGTATGACCGATACCGGGAAGATCATTCGTGATGCCTGGGTATTTGATCTGATCCCCGAAACAGAAACCTGCGAGGGCTGGCTGCCGCAAGGTATCGATGACCTGTGGGGCAAGGTGAACAGGGAGTGGGAAAAATACGGTTTTCTGGTTTCCAACCTGCCGGATGATTTACGGGAGAAATTCATGCGTATTCAGGACGACGCCGTCCAGCGCGCCCGGGAGGCAGGCTGGGATCCGCACAGGGATCTGGAAGACGAACACTGATAGCCGGATCCGGGCGTACACCTGACAGTACAGGGGGCCAGACCAGGAGTCACCATGTATCGCCGACTGGATAGCGTACCGGTATTTGAATACCGCGACGGTGAACTGCCCGCCCATTACTACAACGATGTGCAGGTCGCGCTCAAACGCCTGGGCAAGGATCTGCGCTTTGCCATTCCCCGCCTGAAACACCTGGATCTGATCCTGCAAAAAGATGCCTGGATTATCGTCGACCGGGTCCTGAACGATGTGCCGGTGGTCGCCTGGACCGATTTTCAGGCTGCCCATCGCAACAGCCTGCACGAACCGATTCCCTGCCAGATTCGCCTCTATCATATACACGGGCCGCTGGTCATGACCCGCACCCTGGAGGCCATGGAGCTGATTCTCGGCGAGATGCTGGCCAATCACGCCCCCTCGGAAGAGGCCAATATTGCCCCGATCAAATAATAATTGACCCCGATCAATCACTTATCCATTTCCCGCCAGTATAACCTTCAAGTCTAAAGGTTTTTCTCGCCGTGTCGATATTTTAACCATCATTTTCCGTATGGTTCATAAGGGTTTTCCCTGAGGCCTGCGAGAGGAGGACAATCATGTCGTTTACATGGGAGATGACCGGCGACCTTGCCCGTGCCGGTCTGTTAATGGGACTGTTCGGTCTGTCCGCACCGCTGGTTGGGGCCGATACCAGCTATCTCAATCAACTCAAGAGCGAGGCGGCCCAGACCCGGGTCGATGAAAAGCCGGCTGATTCCCCGCCCGCCGGGGCACGCGAGGCCCCGGCGGACAGCCCTCCGGCCCCGCAGTCCGGTCAGGACAACTATCTGCAGGGGCTGGCCAGCGAGGCGGGCGAGACCCGGGTCGACGACAGCGGCCAGGTCGCCACCCGGGAACTGGAAGGCGACGGGACGGAGGAGCTGCCCGAGGCCGCCTGGGATATCAACAGCCAGGCCCTCGATGTTCTGCAGGCGGGACTCGAACGGAATGAATTCGAGGCCCTGCTCAAACGAAATTACTACGCCAGCTATATCTTCTATAAAAAGCTGGATCCCACCTCCAAGTCACTGGTTTACAAGACCTATCTAAAAACACCCACCATCGTGGTCGTTCGTAACCAGATTATTTCCTTGTCCAAATAGCTGATGAAAGGGGAATTGAACATGAAATCACTTGTTTTTATCGTTGCCGGTTATTTACTTGCCCATTCGGCTCTCGCCCTGGATGTCGGGCTAACGCCCAACCGGGATTATGTGGATGTACAACACAATGGAAAGAGTATTCGCCTCCAGCGAATCCAGGATCAGGAACATGCGCTGACCGGCAGTTTCGCGAAAACCTCGCGCTCCTGCCCGCCGTTTTGCATTCAGCCCATTCAGGTGGCACCGGGGGTCACCACGGTCGGCGAAGTCGAAATCTTCGAGTTTATGGAAAACCAGCTACGCGATGGCAGCGGCCTGCTCATTGATGCCCGACTCCCCTCGTGGCACCAGAAGGGCACCATCCCCGGCTCCATCAACATTCCCTTTACCGTGTTTGAAAAATCGGACCTCGACCCGGAACTGGTCAGCACGTTTAAACAGCTTGGCGTGACCGAACGCCAGGAAGAACCCGGCCTGGTTGAAAAACTGCTCGCTGGCGGCGACGTGAACGAGACCTGGGATTTCAGCAATGCCAAAGAATTGATTCTGTGGTGCAACGGCCCCTGGTGCGGGCAATCGCCGCGCGCCATCCGCGGTTTGCTGAAACACGGTTATCCGCCGGAGAAAATCAATTATTATCGTGACGGGATGCAGATGTGGCAGATACTCGGGCTGCTCACCGTCCAGTGACCTGGCAACCTTGTGCATCGAAACGGTGGCGCAGCGCGGCCAGGGCGTCATCGGCCTGCGGCAGGCCGTTGCGCTGCGATTTGCGCCACCAGTGCAGCGCCTGACAGAGATCCCTCTGCCCCGCATCGCCATTGGCATAAAAGGTTCCCAGATTGAACTGGGCCATGGGATCCCCGCCAATAGCCGCCTGGCGCCACCAGTGCGCCGCCTTGTGCGGATTGCGACCGATCCCGCCCCGTCCCAGTGTATAGATGACCCCCAGGTTGTACTGGGAATCGGTATTCCCCCCTCTGGCGGCGCGCAACCACCAGCGTAGCGCCCGGGAGATATCCCGGGGAACGCCTTCGCCCCGCGCATACGCCAGTGCCAGTTTGTGCTGGGCATCAGGCAGGCCCTGCCGGGCGGCGAGCCGGAACCAGATCGCAGCACGCTCGGCATCGGGTTGAACGCCTATCCGGGCATCATGCAACAACCCCATATAAAACTGGGAGCGGGCATGCCCCCGCCGGGCCGCCGGCTCCCAGTGGCGCCGGGCCAGCACATACTCTTCCTGCTCAAACGCCGCCGAGCCGGCCTCGAAAGCCCGTTGTCCCTGCGCAGCATTCAACCCCAGAGCGGGCAGCGCCCTGTTACCCTCGCCATTGGCGGCCGGGAGCGAATAGGCCTGAAGCGGCTGCCAGGCCGACAAACCGAGGCAGGCTCCCGCCAGTAAACCACGCCACCGCCGCCAGCGAATTCCCTGTTCTGGTTTAAATAACACTGTGCACCACCTCACCCGGGAGGGACCCAAACAGCACCGCTTACAATGGGCTTAGCGACACGAGCGGGCGCATCTTGAGCCTGAACAGCCCCTCTTTCCTCCCAGCCGGGCGCGCTTCACAGTCGGGGGAGTTTTATTTGCCAGCCAAAATCAATCAGTTAAAATAGGTTCATAACGAGAACGATACCCAACTTCCAACCCCGGACAGGCCCTTGAGCGACACCTCCCAGTTACCCCTGGCGGTCGATATGGACGGCACGCTGGTGCACAGCGACACCCTGTGGGAAGCGTGCCTGCGATTGCTGGCCGAGCGCCCCTGGCTGGTGCTGTTATTGCCGTTCTGGCTGCTGGGCGGCAAGACGGCGTTCAAGCAACGGCTCAGCGAACATGTGCGTCTCGATCCGCAAACTCTGCCCTATAACCAGCCGCTGCTGGAATTTCTCCAGGCGGAAAAACAGCGCGGCCGCCCCCTGTGGCTGGTCACCGCCTCCCACCCGCAGACGGCCAACGCCGTGGCCGACTATATTGGCCTGTTCGACGGTGTGCTGGCCAGCGACGCCCGGTGCAATCTGTCGGGATCGCACAAGGCCGAACGGCTGGTTGAGACATTTGGCGAGGGCGGGTTCGTCTACGCGGCCAATGCGGCGGTGGATCTGAAAATCTGGCGCCGGGCGGCGGCCGCTATCGTGGTCAACGCCGGGCCGGGGCTGACCCAGCGGGCCAACTCCGTCACCGCCCTGGAGCGCATCTTTCCCCGGCCGGGCGCCACCGACACGCTCAAAACCCTGCTACGGGCCATGCGACTGCACCAGTGGAGCAAGAACGGACTGATCTTCGTGCCCCTGGTGCTCTCCCACAGCTGGGGAGCGACAGACCTGGTGATGCATACCCTGCTGGCGTTCATCGCCTTCGGCTGCGCCGCCTCGGCCATTTACCTGGTCAACGATCTGATCGATCTGGAAGCCGATCGACTGCATCACGAAAAACGTCACCGGCCCTTCGCGGCCGGGCTGCTGCCCCTGCCCTGGGGGATCGCCATGATTCCGGTGTTGCTGGTGGTGGCTTTCACCATTGCCTCGACCGTCAACAGCCACTTCATGCTGGTACTGGTGATCTACCTGTTGTTAACCACCGCCTATTCGCTGTTTCTCAAACCGGTGGCCTTGCTCGACGTGCTGGCCCTGACCAGCCTGTATACCCTGCGCATTATCGCCGGGGCACTGGCCATTGATGTGCCGCTCTCCTACTGGTTGCTGGCTTTTTCCATGTTTATCTTTTTTTCCCTGGCCCTGAGCAAACGCTTTTCAGAGCTCTACAACCTCAAACAGAAACCGGAAGGCAAGCAGACCGCGCGCGGCTATCACACCGAGGATCTGCCCGTCGTCAGTCTGTTCGGCATCAGCAGCGGTTATCTGTCGGTGCTGATCATGGTGCTGTATATCCACGATCTGCAGGCCGACAGCCTGTATGATCAGCCGCTCTGGCTCTGGCCCGTGGCCATTGCCGTGCTCTACTGGATCAGCCGGATCTGGTTGCTGGCCCACCGGGGGGTGTTGCACGAGGATCCGGTCCTGTTTGCCATTCATGATCGCACCAGCTACATCGTGGCACTGCTGGTCGCCATCTGTCTGTTACTGGCACTCTAAATCTTATGTCGCAAGAATATTCCTGGGGTCGCTATCCCGACGTGAAACAACCGCTTTATCCCCTGCGCTGGGAAGGCGATGCCTGGCCGCCAGCCGCCAGTGCCACATCCCTACTGGCGCACGGCCAGGGCCGCAGTTACGGCGATGTGGCGCTGAACCCCGAGGGCCTTTTGCTGACGACCGACGGTCTGGATCGCTTTATCGCGTTCGATACGCAAAATGGCGTGTTGCGCTGCGAGGCCGGCGTGACACTGGCCGACATTCTCAATCTGATTGTGTCCCATGGCTGGTTTTTACCAGTCACTCCCGGCACCAAGTTTGTCTCCATCGGCGGCGCCATCGCCAATGACGTGCACGGCAAAAATCATCACCGCGCCGGCACCTTTGGTTGTCACGTCAACCGGCTCGGCCTGCGCCGCTCGAACGGACAATTGCACGAATGCAGCACCGCTAAAAATAGCGAACTGTTTGCCGCCACCGTCGGCGGACTGGGGCTGACCGGCCTGATCGTCTGGGCCGAGATCCAGCTTAAAAAGATCAAAAGCACTGCTATCGAACAACAGGCCCTGCGTTTTGCCAACCTGGAAGAATTTTTCACACTGAGCGATGAATCGGACCGGCACTGGGAATATACCGTCGCCTGGATCGACTGTCTGGCTCGTGGCAATAAACTCGGACGGGGCATCTTCTATCGTGGCAATCATGCCGATGGCCGCCTTGAACAACCCGAGCCCGATGATTACCGCAAAACCCGTTTCACGCTGCCGATCACCCCGCCGGGCTTTATGCTCAACCGCGCCACGGTAAAACTGTTCAATCAGTGGTATTACCGCAAGCCATTGAAAAGTGAGGCGCTGGTCCATTTCGATCCCTTCTTCTATCCCCTGGATAAAATCGGCCACTGGAACCGGCTGTATGGCAAGCGCGGTTTTTTCCAGTATCAGTGTGTTATCCCGCGGGACAGGGCCCATGAGGCCCTGCCACAACTGCTGCAGGTGATCGCCGAAAGCGGTCAGGGATCCTTTCTCAGTGTATTAAAACAGTTCGGCGATGTTGCCTCACCCGGGATGCTCTCCTTTCCGCGGCCCGGCGTGACGCTGGCGCTCGATTTTGCCAATCGGGGCCGCAAGACTCTGGAGCTGCTTGAGCGCCTGGATGGCATTACTGTCGCCAACGAGGGGGCGGTCTACCCGGCCAAGGATGCACGTATGTCCGCCGACGCGTTTCAGCATTACTATCCCCGCTGGCAAACCTTTCAACACCACATCGATCCGGCATTCTCTTCCCGCTTCTGGCGCCGGGTTACGCAACAGGGAGTTTTTGTATGAAAAGGATCCTGATCCTCGGGGCCACCTCGGCCATCGCCGAACAGACCGCCCGGCTGTATGCCGATCGGGGTGCGCAGCTGATGCTGGCGGCACGCGACGAGGGCAAACTCCAGAGGCTGGCTGAAGACCTGAATATTCGCGGTGCCGAACAGGTTAGCTGGCAAGCCCTCGATCTCAATGACCTCACCGGGCATGAAGTCCTGTTGAATGATACCGAGAAACAACTCGGTGGTCTGGACATGGTCCTGATCGCCTACGGCACACTCGGCGAACAGGCGGCCGGGGAGCAGGTCTTCAACATGGCACTTGATGAGTTGCAAACCAATTGTCTGAGTGTGCTGTCGTTGCTGACCCTGGTTGCCAACCGTTTCGAAGCCCAACAGTCCGGCACCATCGCTGTAATTTCCTCGGTCGCCGGGGATCGCGGCCGCCAGAGTAATTATATCTATGGCACCGCCAAGGGAGCTCTGACGATCTTCCTGCAGGGACTACGCAATCGTCTGCACAAAGCCGGCGTGCAGGTATTGACCATCAAGCCGGGCTTTGTCGACACCCCCATGACCCGGGAATTCAAGAAAGGGCTGCTGTGGGTCCGGCCCCAGGCCATCGCCGCCGGTATCGTCAAGGCAGTCGACCGACGCAAGGATGTGGTCTATCTGCCGTTTTTCTGGCGCTATATTATGCTGATCATCAAGCTGATTCCGGAATTTATCTTCAAGAGGCTGTCACTCTAGTGGACAAGCAAAGCAAAATCGTCATCCCCGGCGCCGCCGGGCTGGTCGGACAGAACCTGATCGTGTTTTTGAAACAGGCCGGTTATACCAACCTGGTTGGTATCGACAAACATCCGCATAACACCCGGATGCTGGCTGAACTGCACCCGGACATTACCGTGATCGAAGACGACCTGGCCGAAAGCGGTCCCTGGCAACAGCACTTTGACGGCGCCGAAGTGGTGATCATGCTGCAGGCGCAGATCGGCGCGCTCACCGAAGAGCCGTTCATTCGCAACAATATTCACTCGACCCGGCACGTCATCGACGCCTGCAAACGTTACTCGGTCCCTTATATCGTGCATATCAGCTCCTCGGTGGTAGAATCGGTGGCCAATGACTTTTACACCAACAGCAAAAAGGCCCAGGAACAGCTGATCGAGGAGTGCGGCATCCCGCATGTCATCCTGCGCCCGACGCTGATGTTCGGCTGGTTCGATCGCAAGCATCTGGGCTGGTTGTCGCGCTTTATGCAAAAATCCCCGATCTTTCCCATCCCCTCGCACGGTCGCTTCATGCGCCAGCCACTGTATGTGAGGGATTTTTGCAATATCATCATTAGCGCCATGCAGCAGCGCCGGCATAATGAGGCTTTCAACATCACCGGGCGCGAGAAAGTCGACTACGTGGATATCATCCGCACCATCAAACAGGTACAGGGACTGCGCACCTGGATCGTTCATATTCCGTACCGGCTGTTCTGGTTCCTGCTCTGGTTCTATGCCCTGTTCGATCGTGACCCGCCTTTCACCACGCAACAACTGGCCGCCCTGGTGGCGCATGACGAATTCGAGCTGATACCGTGGTGGGA
>NZ_JAVLAZ010000064.1:13079-14273 GCF_031581315.1 Thiohalophilus sp. | reverse complement strand
CCCATGCTGCCGACGTTGCGAATATCCATGTCCAGCCAGATGGCCAGCGCGGTCAGCACCACGATGGTGACCAGCGGCGAGGGGATGGACTTGGTGAGGTAGGGAAACAGGTAGATGATCCCCAGCCCGCCGGCGGTCATGGCATAGACATGCCAGGTAACGCCCTCGGTGGCCGGGTTCAGCTCCGGCAACTGGGCCAGGAAGATCAGAATGGCCAGCGCGTTGACAAAACCGGTCACCACCGAGCGCGAAACAAAGCGCATCAGCGAGCCGAGCTTGAGATAGCCGGCGCCAATCTGCAGCAGTCCGGTCAGCAGGGTGGCGGCCAGCAGGTATTCCAGCCCGTGGTCCCGCACCAGGGTGACCATCAGCAATGCCATGGCGCCGGTGGCGGCGGAGATCATACCCACGCGTCCGCCGGTAAAGGCGATCACCACCGAGATACAGAACGAGGCATACAGACCGACCTTGGGATCGACGCCGGCGATAATGGAAAAGGCGATGGCCTCGGGAATCAGCGCCAGCGCCACCACGATGCCGGCGAGCAGATCGCCGCGCGGGTTGCTGAGCCAGTTGGTTTTCAGGGTCTGGTACATGATCTGGTTATTCCGGTTTGCAATAGTCGTGCGCCATGCCGGGTACGAAGCCGGTGCAACCCAGCCGCCAGCGGCGACAACGACTGTTTAAGTCGGGAGAATAAAAGCATTGGCGGGCACCGCCGGTGCGCCACAGCGGACAGAAAGTCGGCAATTGCGCGCGGGGTGCGGGGGCAAACGCGGCGCGCACTATACCACAACGCGCCCGGCAAGGCACGGCAGGTGCACTGTGCACGGATCAAGGCGTATTATGGCCCCATGAGCCTGACCGACACCGAACTCGAACAACTGCGTGCCGCCCTGCTGGCACAGCGGGCCGCGCTGGATGAGACCCGCGAGGCCAATGACGAGGCCAGCTCGACCGTGGAGCTGGATCAGACCCGCGTCGGGCGCCTCTCGCGCATGGACGCCCTGCAGGGGCAGGCCATGTCCCGGGCCGCCGGGCAGCGGCGGGAGCAGATGCGAGCACGTATCGAGTCGGCCCTGCGTCGGATGGATGCGGGCGATTATGGCTACTGCTTGCGCTGTGAGGAGGACATTGCCCCCGCCCGCCTGTTCGCCGATCCCGCCGCCACCCTCTGTATCCGCTGCGCCAGCG
>NZ_JAVLAZ010000064.1:9889-12979 GCF_031581315.1 Thiohalophilus sp. | reverse complement strand
CCCGCCCGCCTGTTCGCCGATCCCGCCGCCACCCTCTGTATCCGCTGCGCCAGCGCCAGTGAGCAATGATTCGCGCAAAGGCGGTAATTCAACGCAGAGGGCGTTTATGCCCGTTGTTTGGGTGCGGAGACGCAGAGGCGCTGAGAAGTAAAATCGACAAATTATATTCGCCTGCCGTCTCGTATCCAGTGAGAGTGAACCCATAGAAAATCTCTGCGTCTCCGCGACTCTGCGACCTCCGCGTTTATTCACCGCATAGCCGGGCAGGACAGCCGCCTTGAACCTGATTTTGGTCTATCGTTGAGGACCTGTTTTGCCCGCCAAGCCTTGAATCCCGCACAACCGGCCCTATTTTTGTTGGAGTATTTGAAATTTTATCCGCACAGGGGAAAACGAGTTATGCGAATGGACAAACTCACCAGCAAGTTCCAGATGGCGATCGCCGATGCCCAGAGCCTGGCGGTTGGCCGCGATCATCAGATGATCGAGCCGGTGCATTTGATGAGCGCCATGCTGGATCAGGAAGGCGGCAGCGTCTCGCATCTGCTGGCCCAGGCCGACGTTAACGTCAATCTGCTGCGCTCCCAGCTGGGTGAAGCGCTGGATCATCTGCCGCAGATCGAGGATGCCACCGGCGAGGTACATATCTCCAATGATTTGTCTCGCCTGCTGAATCTGACCGACAAGCTGGCGCAAAAACGCCAGGATAAATATATCTCCAGCGAACTGTTTGTTCTGGCGGCGGTGGATGACAAGAGCAACCTGGGCGAACTGCTGCGCAAGGCCGGCGCCACCAAGGGCGCCCTCGAAAACGCCATCGAGAATGTGCGCGGCGGTCAACAGGTTGACGATCCCAATGCCGAGGAACAACGCCAGGCGCTGGAAAAATACACCATCGATCTGACCGAGCGGGCCGAACAGGGCAAGCTGGATCCGGTGATCGGGCGTGATGATGAAATCCGCCGTTCCATCCAGGTACTGCAACGGCGCACCAAGAACAATCCGGTACTGATTGGCGAGCCGGGCGTCGGCAAAACCGCGATCGTTGAGGGGCTGGCGCAACGGATTATCAACGGTGAAGTCCCCGATGGATTGAAAAACAGGCGCGTGCTGTCGCTCGACATGGGCTCATTGCTGGCCGGCGCCAAATTCCGCGGCGAATTCGAAGAACGCCTCAAGGCTGTACTCAGTGATCTCTCCAAGCAGGAAGGGCAGGTGATCCTGTTCATTGATGAGATCCACACCATGGTTGGCGCCGGCAAGGCCGAGGGTTCCATGGATGCCGGCAACATGCTCAAGCCGGCGCTGGCCCGTGGTGAATTGCATTGCATCGGCGCCACCACGCTGGATGAGTATCGCAAGTACATCGAAAAGGACGCGGCCCTGGAGCGCCGCTTTCAGAAGGTGCAGGTGGACGAACCGAGCGTGGAAGACACGGTGGCGATCCTGCGTGGTCTGAAAGAGAAATATGAAGTCCATCACGGTGTCGACATTACCGATCCGGCCATCGTCGCCGCGGCGACTCTGTCACACCGGTATATCACCGATCGGCAACTGCCGGACAAGGCGATCGACCTTGTGGATGAGGCGGCCAGCCGCATTCGCATGGAAATCGATTCCAAGCCCGAGTCCATGGATCGTCTGGATCGCAAACTCATTCAGCTAAAGATCGAACATGAGGCACTGAAAAAAGAGAGTGACGAAGCCTCACTTGAGCGTCTTAACAAACTGGAAGACGAGATCGACAAGCTGGAACGCGAATATCACGATCTTGAAGAGGTCTGGAATTCGGAAAAAGCCGCGGTGCAGGGCAGTCAGCACATCAAAGAAGAGCTGGAGCGGACCCGCATCGAACTGGATACGGCGCGCCGTGCCGGTGATCTGACCCGCATGTCAGAACTGCAGTACGGCAAGATTCCGGAGCTGGAAAAACAGCTGGACATGGCCGCCCAGGCGGAGATGCAGCAGGAAACAACCTTGCTGCGTACCTCGGTGAACGAGGAGGAGATTGCCGAGGTAGTCTCCAAGTGGACCGGTATCCCGGTTGCCAAAATGCTCGAAGGCGAGCGCGACAAGTTGTTGCGCATGGAAGAGGCCCTGCATCAGCGTGTGGTGGGGCAGGACGAAGCCGTCAAATCGGTGGCCGATGCCATTCGCCGTTCGCGTGCCGGACTGTCCGATCCCAATCGACCCAACGGTTCATTCCTGTTCCTCGGTCCGACCGGGGTGGGCAAGACCGAGCTGACCAAGTCCCTGGCGGCTTTCCTGTTCGATACCGAGGAAGCCATGGTGCGTATCGACATGTCCGAGTTCATGGAAAAGCATTCCGTGGCCCGGTTGATCGGTGCTCCGCCCGGCTACGTCGGCTATGAAGAAGGCGGCTACCTGACCGAAGCGGTGCGCCGCAAACCCTATTCGGTGATCCTGCTCGACGAGGTCGAAAAGGCGCATCCCGATGTGTTCAACATCCTGTTGCAGGTGCTGGACGACGGTCGCCTGACCGACGGTCAGGGACGCACGGTCGATTTTCGTAACACGGTGATCGTGATGACCTCCAATCTGGGTTCCCAACAGATCCAGGAGATGGCCGGCGAGGAAAATTACGATGCCATGAAGGCCACGGTCATGGAGATTATCGGCCAGCATTTCCGGCCCGAGTTCATCAACCGCGTCGACGAAGTGGTGGTCTTCCATCCGCTGGCTCGCGAACAGATCCGCGCCATCGCCGGCATCCAGTTCGATTACCTGCGCCAGCGGCTGCAGGATCGGCATATGGACATCGAGCTGACCGGGGCGGCGCTGGACAAGATCGGCGAAGCCGGTTTCGACCCCGTCTACGGCGCCCGACCGCTCAAGCGGGCCATCCAGCAACAGGTGGAAAACACCCTGGCGCAGGAGATCCTCTCCGGCAAGTTCGTGCCCGGCGATGTGATCAAGGTTGATGTCAAAGACGACCGGTTCGTCTTTGGTAAATCCGATCGCAAGGCCTCGGCGGCGTAAGAGCACACCACCAAGACACAAAGACACCAAGTCTGAAAATAAATTTGCCGGCGAAAGCCGGCATTTTTATGTGCATGTGATTTTTTCTGA
>NZ_JAVLAZ010000064.1:5229-9789 GCF_031581315.1 Thiohalophilus sp. | reverse complement strand
AAAATAAATTTGCCGGCGAAAGCCGGCATTTTTATGTGCATGTGATTTTTTCTGAATTAGAAAATATATTTTTGTTTTCCTTGGTGTCTTGGCGCCTTGGTGGTGATTCTTTTTATTTTAAAAGTGCATGTTCATGATGCGCTGGCGGGCGCGGCGGTATTCGTCCTGGGTGATGATGCCTTCGTCCGACAGTCGACGCAGTTCTTTCAGCTCGATGGCCAGCATTTCTTTCTTATCAAAGGTAATGGCCTGGCTTGCGGCGAGGATGCGGGTTTTGAGTTCGGCGACGAAATGCCGAAAGCTTTCGGGATCGGGTTTGTTGTGGAGCAGGCGTAATAACGGGCAACTGCCGTAGCGACTGCGAAATTCGGTGACATTGGGCGAGTAGTAGATAAACAGAATCAGGCAGCTGCAGGCCAGCAGGATAAAGGTGATCAGAAACGGGAGCACGTGGTTCAACGTTTGGGTAGTCTGGCTCTGCCACAGATAAAAGCCGAATACCAGGGTAGCCAGGGCAAAGTAGGCGGTGCCCAGCAACCAGCGCCAGGCAATACGTCGATGGCGCACAGGCCACGGTTCCAGCATGCCCAGGTTCAGGTGATAACTCTGGCGACCGAACAGATCCTGGTCCGCGACCTTCACGAACTTATCATTGTAGATCTCGATACGCCGCAGTTGTCCCATGCTGCGCGAGTGTTGGGACAAAACGGTATTAATCCGCCGGTTGCCGGTACTGGAGCTGGTTGTTTCGGTGGCGCTCATTGCGTCTGTCTTGTTCTGTATCAGGCGTCCTGCATCATAGCCCAGCCAGCGAGGTCATAACAGCCGTGCGGTTTATGTATTAGCAGATAATGATACAGATGAACTTGTGCCCGATGTGGGTGTCCGACCTGTTATCCCCAAAGCAGGAACTGCTCATGCGTCACTTCAAGGACCCTTCGATCAAGCCATCCGAAATAACTGATCCGGAACTCTATCGCCAGCGTCGGCGGTTTTTACGTCTGGCGGCGCTGGGTCCTCTCGCGGGGATGCTGGCCTGGACGGGCCGGGTCAGTGCCAAAGGCTACGGCAACATGCCGCTGGACTACAGCAAAAGTGCCGTCTATTCCACTGATGAAGCACAGACCCCTTACGGAGATGTCACCGGCTACAACAATTTTTACGAGTTTGGCACCGATAAATATTCTCCGGCGGAAAAGGCCGGCCAGATGACTACCGATCCCTGGTCAGTGGTGGTGGAGGGGGAAGTGGCTAGACCCGGTACCTATGCGCTGGAAGATATTCTCAAGCCCCATGCGCTGGAGGAGCGAATCTACCGGCTGCGTTGCGTGGAAGGCTGGTCGATGGTGATTCCCTGGATCGGCTTCCCCCTGGGCAATTTGCTCAAACGTTTCGAGCCGACCTCAAAGGCCCGCTATGTTGAGTTCACCACGCTCAATCGACCCGAGGAGATGCCGGGTCTGCGTCGCGGCGTGCTGGACTGGCCCTATACGGAAGGACTGCGGATGGATGAGGCAATGCATCCTCTGACGATTCTGGCGGCAGGGCTGTATGGCGAGGTATTACCCAACCAGAACGGCGCGCCGCTGCGGCTGGTGGTGCCGTGGAAATACGGCTTCAAGAGCATCAAGTCCATCGTGCGCATCCGCCTGGTGGAAGAGCCGCCACTCAACACCTGGCAGCAGTCGGCATCAAACGAATACGGTTTTTATGCCAATGTGAATCCCGAGGTGGACCATCCGCGCTGGAGCCAGGCGCGAGAACGTCGACTGGGAGAGTTTTTCAAGCGTGACACCCTGATGTTCAATGGCTATGCCGAGCAGGTGGCTCACTTATATAAAGGTATGGACTTGCGCAAGTTCTTCTGAGTCTTGCCTCTATGTTTGTCGTTGCTCATCAATTACCCCGAATCCGGGCCGTTCTGTTTGTACTGTGTCTGCTGCCGGTTCTGTGGTTGATCTGGGGCTTTTTTCAGCATCAGCTGGGAGCCAACCCGTTCGAGGTGCTGACCCGTGAAACCGGTTTGTGGACCCTGCGGCTGTTGTTGTTGACCCTGCTGGTACGACCTCTGACGGAGCATTTTAGACAACCTTCATTACTGCGTTTGCGACGTATGCTGGGGCTGTTCAGTTTTTTCTATGCCTGTCTGCACATGCTCACCTATCTGTGGTTTGATCAGTTTTTCAACTGGCATGAAATCGGCACTGATATTCTCAAACGCCCCTACATTACACTGGGGATGCTGGCTTTCGTGCTTTTGATCCCGCTGGCGCTGACTTCGACGCGCAATATGCGACGTCGCCTGGGTCGACGTTGGCAAACACTGCATCGGCTGATCTATGTCATTGGGGTGCTCGGGGTTATCCACTTTCTGCTGCTGGTCAAGGCGGATCTGCGCGAGCCATTAATCTATGCGACTCTGCTGGCAGGATTGCTGGCCTGGCGATGGTTTGCTGCGCGGCGACGGAATCTCCGCCCGGCGCTGGCCGGGCGCTAATGCAATCTGCAACCGGGGATTGCACGGAGTGACAGCAGGCTGCAATCCGCATAACCGGTACTGGTTTTGTCGACCAATCGGTATAAACGTATGCAATCCGGGCAAAGTTTGTACTATCATGTCGAAATCCCGCTGCGAGGTCACACTATGTGATTCCGGTGAGCAGCCCGCAGAGACGGGCATGAACAACAAAAATACAACAGTAAAAACCAAGACTTACAATCAAGGTATACGAGGAGGACTGAATGTCTATCAATCGCCGTGAATTTATCCAGGTCATGGGTATGGCTGCGGCTGCGGGCATGTTGCCGGGTTGCGACAACAAGTCAAGCGGTACAGCCGGGGTGACCAAAACCGGCCAGGGTATAGCCCCTGAAGATATGTACAACGTGCCCAAATTCGGGAACGTGACTTTCATGCACATGACCGACTGCCACGCGCAGTTGAACCCGGTTTATTTTCGTGAGCCCAATGTCAATCTGGGCCTGAATGAAGCCAAGGGCCGGCCGCCGCATATTGTCGGTCATACATTGCTCGACTATTATGGAATCAAACCCGGGACTGCGGAGGCGCATGCCTTTACGCACCTGAACTTTGCCGAAGCGGCGGAAAAATACGGCAAGGTCGGTGGCTTTTCCCACCTGCGTACCCTGATCAGGAAACTGCGTTCCGACCACGGTGCCGGTCGTACCCTGATGATGGACGGCGGCGACACCTGGCAGGGTTCCGGTACCGCCTACTGGACCCGCGGCAAGGACATGGTCGGCGCCTGTAACCTGCTGGGCGTTGATGTGATGACCGGTCACTGGGAGTTCACCTATCATGACGAGGAAGTCATTTCCAACGTCAAGGACTTCAACGGTGATTTCGTTTGTCAGAACGTCTTCGTCAAGCCGGAAGCCAGTTTTGATTACAAATTCGAGGATTTCGAGCATTACAATGAATCCTCCTTGCGTGCCTTCAAGCCTTACACCATCAAGGAAATGGACGGCGGTATTCGTGTTGCTGTCATCGGCCAGGCGTTCCCCTATACCCCGATCGCCAATCCCGGTGAGCGCTTCATACCCGACTGGACCTTCGGGATCCGTGATGAAGCCATGCAGGCGATGGTGGATACCGTGCGCGAGACCGAAAAGCCCGATGCCGTGGTGGTGATTTCGCATAACGGCATGGACGTGGATATCAAGATGGCCTCCCAGGTCAGCGGTATCGATGCCATCTTCGGCGGCCATACTCATGACGGTATGCCGGGCGCTATGGAAGTGAAGAACAAGGGAGGTAAAACCCTGGTGACCAATGCCGGCTCCAATGGCAAATTCCTGGGTGTGATGCAGTTTGATATTCGTAACGGCAAGGTTCAGGGTTACGACTACAAACTGCTGCCGATCTTCTCCAACTTCCTGGAGCCGGATCAGGAAATGGCCAAATACATTGAGGGTGTGCGCAAACCGTACCTGGACATTCTCAATGAAGAACTGGCGGTGGCCGATGATCTGCTCTATCGTCGCGGTAACTTCAACGGGACGTTCGACCAGCTTATCTGCGATGCGCTGCGTGAAGTCGGTGGTGCCCAGATATCCTTCTCGCCGGGCTTCCGCTGGGGGGTTTCCGTGTTGCCGGGCCAGCCAATCACCATGGAACATGTGATGACACAGACCTGTCTGACCTATCCGGAGACCTACGTCGACAATATCAGCGGTGAAAATATCAAGCTGATTCTGGAAGACGTGGCCGATAACATCTTCCACGAAGATCCCTATCGTCAGCAGGGCGGGGACATGGTGCGCGTCGGCGGCATGGATTACACCATCGACCCGACCAAGAAGATCGGCGACCGGATCAAGGACATGCGTCTGGATGACGGTACGCCGATCGAGTCGGGCAAGGAATACAGCGTTGCCGGCTGGGCCTCGGTGTCACCCAATCCGCGTGAAGGCAAGGATATCTGGGATGTGGTTGCCGAGTATCTGCGGGCCGAGAAAGTGGCGACCGTCAAGAAACTCAACACACCCAAGCTCGTCAACGTGCAGGGCAATCCCGGCCTGGCGGATTACAACGCCTGA
>NZ_JAVLAZ010000064.1:0-5129 GCF_031581315.1 Thiohalophilus sp. | reverse complement strand
AGTTGCTGGCGCTGCCCGGTGTTGACGGAAGATAGCGCCTGCCAGGCGCCTGTGTGCTCGCCGATCAGATCGGCCAGAAACCGGATATGCTCCGGGCGGTCGTTGAGGGCCGGGATATAGTCGAACCGTTCGCCGCCGGCTTCGAGAAAAAATTCCCGATTCTGCATGTCGATCTCTTCCAGCGTTTCCAGACAGTCACTGGCAAAGCCGGGACTGATGACCTGTACGTGGCGGATGCCTTCGCCGGGCAGTGCCTTGAGGGTGAAATCGGTATAGGGTTTCAGCCATTCTTCCCGACCGAAACGGGACTGGAAGGTCACCTGCCAGGCATCGTCGGACAGCCCGAGCTGATCGGCCACCAGCCGGGCGGTTTTGTGGCACTGGCAGAAATAGGGATCGCCGGCCAGCAAATAGCGTTTGGGCAGGCCGTGAAAGGAGAACAGCAGTTTTTGCGGCGTGCCGTGCTGTTGCTGATATTGCCGGATACTGTTGCCCAGCGCGCTGATATAGCCGGGATGATCGTGGTAGCTGGTCAGCATGTGCAGCTCCGGTAACCAGCGCCAGGTTTTCAGTTCGTCGGCAATGGCGTCGAAGGTGGAGGCGGTAGTGGTGGCCGAATATTGCGGATAGAGGGGCAGCACCAGAATACGCCGTACCCCGGCAGCCTGCAGTTCGGCCAGGCCGTCCGCCAGCGACGGGTTGCCGTAACGCATTCCGAATGCCACCTTGAGTGGTTGTTGAAACGCCGTTTCCAGCACCGGTTGCAGGGCCCGGGCCTGCTTGCGGGTGTAGGCGAGCAGCGGCGCGCCGTCCTCGCGCCAGACGCTGGCGTAGGCGTGGGCGACGCGCGGCGGGCGAATACGCAAAATGACCCCGTGCAGGATAATCCGCCACAGCCAGCGGGGCATTTCCACAATACGCGGATCGGCGAGAAACTCGGCCAGATAACGCCGCACCGACGCGGTACCCGGCGCGTCGGGGGTGCCAAGATTGGTTAGCAGAATACCAATTTGATCGGGCTGTTGATGGGTGAAACCGGGCGTGCCTTTGAAAGCCATGCGCCAAACCTTGTCGATGAGTGTAGCGGGGATTATCCCGGAGTTTGCGCGCCGGCAAAAGTGGCAAATATACTCGGTACATTATTATGGGCGCGCGGGAGAGGGAGATGCAGGGTGTGTTTCTGGATACAGGCAGTCTGGTGGCCGGGGTGGAGGATCACGGCGATCTCGACTTTGCGGCCATCAACGCGTTGCCCGTCGACTGGCATTACCATACGTCTACCGAACCCGATGTGGTCGTGGAACGTTTGCAAGGGGCCCAGGTGGCGGTCACGAACAAGGTGGTGCTGGATGCCGCGCAGCTTGCCCGGTTGCCGGATCTGAAACTGGTCGCGGTGGCCGCGACCGGGGTCAACAATGTGGATCTGGATGCGGCCCGCCATCAAAACACTCAGGTGTGCAACGTGACCGGTTATGCCACCCCGTCGGTGGTACAGCATGTGTTCATGTTGATTCTCGCCTTGTTGCGCCAGCTGCCAGCCTATCGTGAGGCAGTGGGTGAGGGACGCTGGCAACAAAGCCGGCATTTTTGTCTGCTCGACTATCGCATTGAAGAATTGCAGAACAAGACACTCGGGATTATCGGTTACGGCGAACTGGGCCAGGCGGTGGCTCGCATGGGGGAAGCGTTCGGAATGCGTTGTCTGATTGCGCGACGCAACGCTGACGATCAACGTGCCGGTCGACTGGCACTGACGGAACTGTTGCAGAAGGCGGATATTGTCTCCTTGCATTGTCCGCTGACCGGGGAGACCCGCCATCTTATCGGTGCCGAACAGCTGGCCCTGATGAAACCCGGTGCCCTGTTGATCAATACCGCCCGGGGCGGCATTGTGGATGAGTTGGCTTTATATGAAGCGCTGCGGGAAGGTCATCTCGGCGGGGCCGGCGTGGATGTGCTGGCGCAGGAACCGCCGGCGGTGGATAGCCCGCTATTGTCGGCGCAACTGAATAACCTGATCGTAACACCCCATATCGCCTGGGCCAGCCGGGCTGCACGTCAGCGACTGCTCGATCAGGTCGCGGATAATATTGCCGCTTATCTGGACGGGGGACCTGTACCCAATGCCCTGTGGTAGCCGCTATCGTCGCTTTCGGTTTTTTTACAGGCTGCAAAGCCGGTCACACCAGGGTACGACAGGCTGTGAATAAGCTCACAGAACTCTTTGTCAAAACGCCGTTACATAGGCACCCTGATTATTCATGCATACCGACTCAAAGGGAGCGACACCATGAAAGCATATTACGGATTCACCCTGGCCCTGCTGCTTGCCAGTGGTCAGCTGGTCGCCGCTGACGCGACAGACGAACAGGACAGCATGCCTTACACCCCTGCTGCAGAACAGGAGCAGCAACAGGTCAGTCAGGATCAGGCCAGTGAAGGTCAGGCTGGTGAGGATGAGGTTAACGAGGCCCAGGCCGCAGCGATGGAGCAGAGCGGTTTTTCTTCCGGCAGTGTCATGCGCTCGGCATTTACCACCCGGATAGAGGATCGTGAGCCGGTGGACAATGTTGCCCAGCTGGAGAATGACACACAGGAAGTCTATTACTTCACCGAGCTGCGTGACATGGAAGGTCAGACCGCCAGGCATCGCTGGGAATATCAGGGCGAAGTCATGGCCGAAGTGGAATTCGACGTCAAGGGGCCGCGCTGGCGTGTCTGGTCCAGCAAACGGTTTGTGCCTGACTGGACCGGCGAATGGAGTGTCAGTGTGGTCAACGCCGCCAATGAGGTGATTGCCGAAGACAGCTTTGACTATGTTGCGGAGTCCAAAGAGCCCGCTGCCGGCGAGATGGAAAACACCGGTGACATGGAGAATACCGGCGATCTTGAATAGTTCGGCGATTCAACAACTCAGATAATAAAGTTCAAGGCCTTTCATAGATGAAAGGCCTTTTTTGTTGTTACGACCGTCACAACCTGTGCCATATTGAATGACTGTTACAAAATAAACAGCGGTTTCCGTTGCTCGTCCCGGGGGTGACATTTATCGACCTGCTGCTACTGTATTAATTGTGGCCTGTGCCGCCGCAAACCATGAAGCATCATTCCCGACCGGCGATGGTTCGGGGGGAGGGCGTATGCGAGAACATCGGATTGAGCCTGTTGTGGGCCAGTGGTATCGGGATGTCGATGACCGGATTTTCGAAGTCGTGGCCAGTGACGAGGAGAGTATCGAAATCCAGTTTTATGACGGGGATGTGGAAGAACTGGAAATGGATATCTGGGACGAACTGGTGGTGATTGCCATTGCCGAGCCCAATGACGGCAGTGGACCGTTTGACGAGTTCGAAGATGAGCTGAATATTCTGGCCGAGGATTATCATCCCCGCCAATGGGGCGCATAAAGCCGGTGGCACGCCACCGGCCCGTGGTTATTTATCCAGACTTTTATATTTGATGCGGTGAGGCTGCGCGTCATCGCCGAGCCGACGCTTGCGATCTTCTTCATAATCGGCGTAATTGCCTTCGAACCAGGTGACCTGACTGTCGCCTTCGAAGGCCAGCATATGGGTGGCGATGCGATCCAGGAACCAGCGATCATGCGAGATCACCACCGCGCAACCGGGAAACTCGAGCAGGGCCTGTTCCAGCGCGCGCAGGGTTTCCACATCCAGATCGTTGGTGGGTTCGTCCAGCAACAACACGTTGCCGCCGCTTTTAAGCAGTTTGGCCAGATGCACCCGGTTACGCTCGCCGCCGGAAAGATCGCCGACCCGTTTTTGCTGATCGCTGCCGCGAAAGTTGAAGCGACCGACATAGGCGCGGGAATTGATCTCGAAATCACCCACCTTCATGATGTCCTGGCCGTCGGAGATCTCTTCCCAGACAGTTTTGTTGCTATCCAGACTGTCGCGACTTTGATCCACATAGGCCAGTTGCACGGTGTCACCCATACGCAGTTCGCCGTCATCGGGTTGCTCCTGGCCCACCAGCATGCGAAACAGCGTGGTCTTGCCGGCGCCGTTGGGGCCGATGATGCCGACGATGCCGCCCGGCGGCAGATTGAAGCTCAGATCATCGACCAGCAGCTTGTCGCCGAAGCCCTTGCGCAGATGATTGGCCTCGACCACCAGATCGCCCAGCCGGGGGCCGGGCGGAATGAACAGCTCGTTGGTTTCGTTACGCTTTTGATAATCTTTGGATGACAGCTCCTCAAAACGGGCCAGGCGCGCCTTGCTCTTGGCCTGACGCCCCTTGGGATTGGTGCGGACCCACTCCAGTTCGCTCTTGATGGTCTTGATCCGCGACTTTTCCTGCTTCTCTTCCATCTCCAGACGTTTTTCCTTCTGTTCCAGCCAGGAGGAGTAGTTGCCCTGCCAGGGAATGCCTTCGCCGCGATCCAGTTCCAGGATCCAGCCGGCCACGTTGTCCAGGAAATAGCGATCATGGGTCACGGCCACCACGGTGCCGCTGTAATCATGTAAGAAGCGTTCCAGCCAGGCGACCGACTCGGCATCCAGATGGTTGGTGGGCTCATCCAGCAGCAGCATGTCGGGTTTGGAGAGCAGCAGCTTGCACAGCGCCACGCGGCGGCGTTCCCCGCCGGAGAGTTTGCTGACCTCGGCCTCCCAGGGTGGCAGGCGCAGGGCGTCGGCGGCGATCTCCAGGGTCCGCTCCAGGTTGTGGCCGTCGGTGGCCTGCAGCAGGTTCTCCAGTTCGCCCTGTTCGGCGGCCAGGGCGTCGAAATCGGCGTCCGGCTCGGCGTAGGCGGCGTAGATTTCTTCCAGCCGGGTCTGGGCGTCCTTGATGTGTTGCAGCGCCCCTTCCACGTTCTCGCGGACGGTTTTGCTCTCATCCAGTTCCGGCTCCTGGGACAGGAAACCGATGTTGATCCCCGGTTGCGGGCGGGCCTCGCCCTCGATCTCGGTATCCAGGCCGGCCATGATGCGCAGCAGGGTCGATTTACCCGCGCCGTTGAGTCCCAGTACGCCGATCTTGGCGCCCGGGAAAAACGACAGGGAGATGTCCTTGAGAATCGTGTGCTTGGGCGGGACCACCTTGCTGACGCGATTCATGGTGTAGATATATTGAGCCATCGGTCTGCTTTTCTCCGGGAAAATCGTCTC